>JBJXFZ010000060.1:0-34414 GCA_046154245.1 Pyrinomonadaceae bacterium | reverse complement strand
TTCGGCGCTGCAAACGCAAACAACGCGTCAGCGCCTAGCTCTAACAAACTTGCAACTTGGAACCCGGAACTTTGAACTAAGAAAGGCTCCGGCGGTGCAGAAACCGGCGCAGGCAACTGAGTAACATCTGCTTTCGCCCGAGGTATCGGACCGACGATCAAAGTCTGGCCAACCAAGCCAACTATCAACAAACACGCGCAAAGACGCACCACGATCCGTTTAAGATCGCCGCCAGTTGAGATATTCAGGAACATTGGGGTTACTCCTTTTTCTGACTGATTTTCGCGAAGGTTAAGAAACGATGTTTTCAGCCTACTCCCGCGAAAAAGCACTTGTCAAGAACTTACTTGCGTTGACCGGTTCCGCCGCTGCTGACTCTCCCATCAATGCCGTCGGCTCATTAAAAGCAAACGCCCAATTTCTGCGTTTCAATCAAAACACGCGCTCAAAGGTTAAAAAACGCCGGGTAAGCACGGAGTAGCAGCTCCGGCGTCGGATATTTTCTAGGGTAGGAGGACCGTAACGTTAACCATATCTTTTCGGTTGCAATGAGCGGTGAATTTCGCTAGTATAACTGCTTGCTGATAAGAGCTGGAACACGTAGGAGTGGGTTTCGCACCCACTTTTTATTTTGTCCGGCTGGTTCAGCGGGGTTTTGAAATGGAAGTTCGCTCTAACGTCACACGGGTCAAGGAAATTGCCTCGCAGGCTGTTGAAGACGGCGACATCGAACTTGTCCATGTAGAGATGGCAGGCATTAAACGCGACCAGGTGATTCGCGTTTACATTGACAAACAGGGCGGCGTGACGCTTGACGATTGTTCGCTAGTTTCGCACAAGATCGAGGCCGTGCTCGACGCTGAGGACTTTATCCCGTCGAAATACGTGCTTGAGGTTTCATCGCCGGGCATTGAACGGCAGCTTTATTCTCGTGAAGATTTTGTTAGGTTCACAGGTCAGCTGGCAAAGGTGAAATTGAAACGCGAGATCGCAGGGCAAAAGACATTTGTCGGTATCATCAACGCCGTTGATGGTGCCGCCATAACATTTGCCGATCGGACTGTTGGCGAACTCGAGTTCGACTACTCAGACGTTGAAAAGGCGAACTTGAAGATCGATCTTTCAAAGGAGTTTGGCGGCAAACGGTCGTAATAGAAAATTATGTGTAAACGGTTGAGTGTAGTGAAGTTATGACATCATCCATCGGACAGAGCATCGATATTTTGTGCAACGAGCAGGGCCTCGACCGCAATATGGTCATTGAGGCGATGAAGGACGCCGTTAAGGCCGCTGCGCGCAAACAGTTCAAAGATAAGACGGGTGAGAGCGTTCAGGTCGATTGGAACACCGAGGAAGGCGCGATCGAAATTTCTGCGCAAAAGACAGTCGTCGAGAATGTCGAAGATCCGCTCAGCGAGCTTTCGCTTGAAGATGCCCAGGAGCTTGCCGGTGATGAGATCGAGATCGGCGACATGCTCCTACTTCCGCTCCCGACGGAGGAACTGGGACGTATCGCGGCCCAGACGGCAAAACAGATCCTCGTCCAGAAAGTGCGCGAGGCAATTCGAGAAAAAGTCTACGAGGAGTACGTCGAACGCAAAGGCGAACTTATCAACGGCACCGTAAAACGGTTCGAACGCGGGGACATGATCGTCGATCTGGGCAACAACCTTGAAGCCGTCGTGCCGCGTAAAGAACAGTGCCGCGGCGAGATGTGGAATCAGGGCGAGCGGACCCGCGTCGTTATAATTGACGTTTCTAAAGAGCTTAAAGGCCAGCAGATCATTTGCTCACGTGCTTCGTCCGAGTTGCTCAAGCGTCTGTTTGAGATGGAGGTTCCCGAGATCTACGACGAAACCGTGGTGATAAAATCGTGCGTTCGTGAACCGGGCGATCGGGCAAAGATAGCCGTGACTTCCAACGAAAAGGATGTTGACCCGGTCGGCGCGTGCGTCGGCATGAAAGGGTCGCGCGTGCAAGCGATCATTAAGGAGCTTCGCGGTGAGAAGATCGACATTATCGAGTGGTCGGATGAACCCTCGGTCTTTGCCGCCAACGCACTGTCACCGGCTAAAGTTTCGCAGGTGCGAATCACAGATATCGAGAACCGTCAGATGGAGGTCATCGTTGGCGAAGATCAGCTAAGCCTTGCGATCGGCAAAAAAGGGCAGAACGTACGGCTCGCTACGCGGCTCGTCGGCTGGGATATCAAGATCGTCAGCGAGGAACTGCTCAAGCAGGAGATCGCCAAACAGATGGGCAAGATGATGGCGTCCGGCGAGGCCGTCCCGATCACCGCTCTTGAGGGTGTTACAACCTCGCAAGCTGAGATCCTTAGCGAGAAAGGCGTTACGGACGTTGAATCGCTTGCCGCCATGTCGGTCGACAACCTCGTCGATTTTCTCGATGTCAGCATGGACGAGGCCGAGAGAATCCGTTCATCGGCAAACTCGATCGTCGAGGCCAAGAACGCAGCGATCGGCGTCGATGATTCGGAAGAAGGCGTCGATGAAGTCGTTGAGGAGGCCGTAGACGGCAGCTCGACAGAAACCGCCGAAGCTGCGGAAACGGAAACGGAATCGGAACCCGAATCTGAACCTGAGTTGTCGGAAAGCCAAACGGGCGATGACTCGGAAACATCGGAAGAGTCAGAGGAATCGTCCCCAGCGACTGAGGACGAAATAGCTGAAGAATCAGCGGACGAAGAGAAGTGAGGTTTTAGAGAAATTCTAGGTTTCACTTTTTAGCTTCTAAATTTATCTTATGGCAGTTGGAAAGAGCATCAGAGTTTACGATCTGGCACGCGAAGTCAAACAGGACACAAAGCGTGTGATGGAAGATCTGCGCCGCGAAGGTGCGGATGTCAGCGTGCCATCCAATTCTGTCAGCCATGATCTCGCCGAGAAAGTGCGCAGTAAGTACTTTCCAAAGACCGAGGCGGCGCCAAAACGCGGTATCAAGGTCATCAAGAAAGCCACGCAGCCCGTTGAGGAAACTCCGGTCGAGGTCGAAGATCCCATCGACGTTGCTCAACCTGTTGAAGTTGTCGAAGAGACCAAAGCCGTCGAAGAAGTTCCGGCCATTCAGGAAGATGAGGTTGTTACTCCGCAGGTCAAAAAGCTGACGAAAAAGGTTGCTGCGAAAAAGGTCGAAGCTGAAGAAAAGCCGAGAACAAAGACCCTCAAAGCAAAATCGGTTGACGCTGAACCGCCTGCTGAAGTTGAGCAACCCGCTGAAGAAATCGTGCCGGAACCGGAAAAACCGACCGAGACGCCTGTCGCAGGTAAATCCGGTAACGTCGTTAAAACACTTAAACTTACCCCAGATGCACTAAAGCAAGGCATAAAGGTCGGCGATCGACTCGTTCAGCAGACGCCGACAAAGACCGGACGCCTTGCGGAAACAAGGTTAAAAGGAACGCCGGGCGAGTCGGCTGCCCCTCAACTTACGTATACCCCGCCGGCGGACAATCGCCGTCGCCCCGGGCGTTCGGGCGGACGGAAGGCTCGAGCGATCGATGAGAAAACGGGGAAATTTGCCGAACGCGACCTCGATGCACCGCAAAAACGGTCGATCGAGGAACGCATTTTGGATCAGGTTGGTGAGGTCGATACCGAACACCTCAAATCCGTCCGTCTGACTGATGGAGCTACGGTTCGCGAGTTTGCCGAGGCTCTAAACATCACGCCGCGTGACATTGTTCAACTACTTATCAAACGAGGCGTTTTTGCAACCCTCAATCAGCCGATCGGCGAGAAGATGGCGATAGAGATGGCCTCCGATTATGGATTTGACCTCACATTTGTGCCATTCGAGGAAATGGTCATCGAGGAGGAGTTCGAGGAGCTGATAGCCGCCGACGCCGACGATGCGGAATTGCCGCGTGCTCCGGTTGTGACCGTGATGGGCCACGTCGATCACGGCAAAACTTCTCTGCTCGACGCGATCCGCTCTGATAATGTTGCCGAAGGTGAGGCCGGTGGCATCACGCAACATATCGGCGCCTACAGCGTCATGGTGCCGAATGCGGACAAGCCGGGTGAAGATCGCCGCGTTGTGTTCCTCGACACGCCGGGCCACGAAGCCTTCACAATGATGCGTGCCCGCGGAGCGAAAGCTACCGACATCGTTATCCTGGTTGTTGCAGCTGACGATGGCGTCATGCCGCAGACCATTGAGGCTGTCGATCACTCAAAGGCCGCCGGTGTCCCGATCATCGTCGCGATAAACAAGATCGACAAACCAGACGCAAGCCCTGACAAAGTAAAGCAGGGACTTGCCGGTCTCGGTTTGCAACCGACAGATTGGGGCGGCGATATCGAGATGGTGCCGGTCTCGGCAAAGAAACGCGAAAATCTCGAAACGCTGCTCGAAACGGTCTTATTGCAGGCCGACATTCTCGAGCTAAAAGCGAGCCCCACGAGACGTGCATCGGGCGTTGTGCTCGAAGCAAAACTCGATAAGGGCCGCGGCGCCGTTGCGACGGCTCTTGTGCAGCAAGGCACCCTGAGAGTCGGCGATCCGTTTATCGTCGGCCAGTTTTCGGGCAAGGTCCGGGCAATGATTTCGGATCGCGGTGAATCTGTGACCGAGGCTGCGCCGGCGACGCCGGTCGAGATTCTCGGTCTTCAGGGCGTACCGCAGGCCGGGGACACTTTCCAGGTTGTCGCTGATGTTGAACGCGCACAGGATATTGCCCAACAACGGCAAATGCACGCGCGTCAGGCGGCAATGCTCAAGACGACAAAACGCGGGATCGAGTCGCTCGGCCAGGCCGAGATCAAAGAACTGCTTGTCGTTCTCAAGGCCGACGTTCAGGGATCGGTCGAAGTTTTGCGTTCCACCCTCGAAAAACTCTCAACCGAGAAGGTCAAGGTTCGCGTCATACGTGCAGGCGTTGGTGCGATCAACGAGTCGGACGTTCTGCTCGCTTCGGCGACCCAGACCGAGGAGACCGGCACCGCCGTCGTTATCATCGGCTTTAATGTGCGTCCAGAGGCACGCGCCGCGGATGTCGCCCGACAGGAAGAGGTCGATATTCGTCTCCACTCGATCATTTACAAAGTCGAGGAAGAGATCACGGCGGCAATGATCGGCATGCTCGATGCGATCGAGAAAGAGGCGATACTTGGCAAGGTCGTGGTGCAAGAGACCTTCAAAGTTTCGCGCATTGGCACCATCGCCGGCTGCCGCGTCATCGACGGCGTTATTCGCCGTCAGGCAAAAGCTCGGCTTATCCGAGACGGTGTCGTCATCTGGGACGGCGACATTGCCACCCTCAAGCGATTTAAGGATGACGTCACCGAAGTCAAGAACGGCTTCGAGTGCGGCATGAGCCTTGTCAACTTTAACGACATTAAGGTTGGCGACGAGATCGAGGCGTTTGTGATCGAGAAGATCGCGGCAACGGAGCTTTGATATTGGAAAACGGATAACCGACAACGGAAAATGAAAACCCAATGAATCGATCTTTTCATTGTCCGTTTTCAGTCATCAGTTGTAACTTGTATTATGCGTCGGCCGGAACATTTAGCCGAAAGTTTGAAAATAGAGATCGCCGAGATCGTCGGCTTTGAGCTTGATGATCCCCGACTCGAAACAGTGACCGTCACCGATGTTGAAGTCGCATCGGATAATAGAGACGCGAAGGTCTACGTGCTAATTCGCGGCTCAGAGGACGAGGTCGAGGCGGCATTGAAAGCTCTGCAACGCGCAGCGACATTTGTTCGCCAGCAAGTTGCCCTGAATTTGAGTCGTCATCATGCGCCTCATTTACATTTTGTTCGCGACACGGCCGAGGAGAACGCCTCGCGTGTCGGCGAGATCCTTGATGGATTAGCGATCGAGGGTGATATTAGAAACAAAGTGAATAGTGAATAGTGAACAGTGAATAGTGAACACCGCCGTTTTTTCGGCCCCACTATTTACGATGCACAATTTACGATTCACTATTTGAAACGTGTTAAGCCAAGTAGTCGAGTTAATAGAAAACAAACATAATTTCGCGATCACCACACACATCAAGCCCGATGGCGACGGTGTAGGGTCATCGCTGGGGTTATTTTGGCTGTTGCGTTCCCTTGGTAAAAAAGCTGATGTAATAGTCAACGGAGAGGTGCCGCCGGCCTACATGAGCCTTCCCGGTGCCGAAACAATACGCGACGTAAGCAGCGTCAATGGCAAGTACGATGCCGTATTCGTGATCGAATGCTCCGATCTGACACGTCCCGGCATCACCGGCCTCGATGAACAATTCACCATCAACATTGATCACCACGCAACGAGCGAACACTTTGGGACGATCAACTGGATCGACTCGACGGCATCGGCCGTCGGTGAGATGATCTACAACCTTTGCAAGGCGATCGGCGGCAAGATCACCAGCGAGATCGCCGAGTGTGTTTACATGGCCCTCGTCACCGACACCGGATCGTTCCACTTCCCGAACACATCGGATCGCACGCTCAAGGTCGCATCGGAACTTATCAAAGCCGGTGCTCAACCTGCAAAGATCGGCGAGGCCGTCTATCACAACTATCCTTGGTCGCGGATCGAGTTAATGCGACAGGTGCTTGGTACAGTTCGTCGCGACGAGACCGGACGCATCGCAATGATGCGGCAAACGCTGGCGATGCACGAGAGCGCAGAGGCAGTCGATGGCGATAACAACGGTTTTGTAAATATCCCGCTTGCCGCTCGCGAGGTCGTTGCCGTGGTTTATATGCGCGAAGTTGGCACAGGTAAATATCGCGCCAGCCTTCGATCAAAAGGAAATATCAACGTTGCAAAAGTCGCCGAGACATTCGGTGGCGGCGGACACAAAAACGCCGCAGGGCTCGGCGTTGAGGGCGATTGGGATGTAATGGAACGCGAGATCGTCAATGCGTTGTCGGAAGAGATCAACCGCGTCAGCTAGTAATCTAATTAAAATGAAGGCAGTAGTTGATCGCGATGTTTGCCGAGCATCGCATCTACTGCCATAATTTTTTTTCAAATGCCGGAAGCGAAAGAAAAACGTTACAAGTGGCGACGAGACGATTATCGCGAAAAAACGCACGGTCTGCTGATACTAAACACCGGTGACGGCAAGGGCAAGACTACCGCTGCCATCGGCACGATGGTTCGCGCCGCGGGACGCGGACTTAAGTGCTGCATGATCCAGTTCATGAAATCGAAAACCGACCGTTACGGCGAGCATGACAGTCTTGAAGGACTCGGCATCGAGGTCCATACGATGGGCGACGGGTTCACCTGGGACACAAACGACAAATCGCAGGACATTAGAACTTCGGAAGAAACTTGGTCGTTGTGCCTCGAAAAAATGCGTAGCGGCGAATATGAGCTGTTGGTTTTCGACGAGCTGCTATATGTGCTGAGTTACGCATTCTTAGACATTGACGCTGTGATCGCCGAGATTCGCGAGGTGCGCAAAAGCCAGCCACATCTGCACCTGATCCTTACAGGCCGAAACGTCGATAACGCTTTGCAAAAGTTAATCGATGAAGCCGATCTCGTCACCGAAATGCTCGAGATCAAACATCCGTTTCACGCCGGCATTTACGCACAGCAAGGCATTGAGTTTTGACAACGAGATGTGAGATGTGACATGTGACATGTGATATTGGATGAAGACCACTGTAGAAAAACGAAAGCCCGATGGGATTATCGATTACGTCGCGTTGGCAATCACAACCTGCGGCGTCGGTTACATTCCCGGCGCACCCGGAACATACGGATCGATAATTGGCGTCGCGATCTATTTTGGTCTGCAATCGGCATTCTCGGCGTGGGCCGACGGGGAAAAGATGCTAATCGTCAGCATCTTCGGGAGTATTTTCTTTGCCGGCTATTTAGTGTTCATCTTGGCGCTTTCTCTAATTGGCATTTGGGCATCGGGGAGGTCGGAGGCGATGTTTGGCAATGGTGACCCATCACAAGCCGTTGTTGACGAGGTGATCGGCCAACTCATTACTTTTGCTTTTTTACCATTCGCTTTTCTGGGCTTTTCCGTTCCTTTAGGTTGCGTTCTCGCGGGCTTTCTTCTCTTTCGTTTTTTCGACATTGTTAAGCCATATCCCGCGAATCGACTTCAAGACCTGCCGGGCGGTCTTGGTATTTGTGCGGATGACATCGTCGCGGGGGTTTATGCCGGTGTTTGTCTGGCGATTGGCTACGCCTTTTATCTATCGATGTGAGTAACTCGCATTCAACCACCCGCTACAGCAGGTGGTTCTGACTATATGATCTATCACGTTCTGCCAGGTGATTCCTTAGTCGAGGAATTCAAAAAAACCAACATCGACGGCGAAGTCATCGTCTGCCGCGAAGCGCTGATCTCTGGCCCGATCGAAGCGGATTCGCTTGATGACTTTTGGCAGCAGCGCGCGCGCTTTATTCTCACCGAGTATGGCGAGGACGAGATCGAGTATCACGACAAAGTCGCCGCAGAGCTAAATAAACTCACCGAAATCACATCGGACGACGAAGTAAATCTGTGGTTCGAATACGAGTTATTTTGCAGCGTTAATTATTGGTTCTGTCTTTCGCTCTTAAAATCAACAGGTGCAACGATCTATCGCGTCGAGCCGATCGGTCTCGATGAAGATAAACGCTGGGACGGGTTTGGATACTTTGCCGCTGACGATCTGATAGCGTGTTTTGAGATGCGACATAAACTGAGCGGATCAGATGCCGATCTCGGCGCAGATCTGTGGCAAGCGTATCGGCGACAAGACGAACGTAAATTGATCGAGCTATCGAGCGCGGACAATGAGGCATTTCCCTGTCTGAGGCAAGTTGTCGCCGCGGCAAATGAGCAGGATATCCAACCGCGCGAGATCTTGAGAATGATAGCGTCCGAAGGCGAAAAGGATTTCGCACAGCTATTTGCCGAATTCAAAAAACGCGCAGGCGTTTACGGTTATGGCGACTTGCAGGTTCAGCGGCTGCTCGATCAGCTCTCTTTGTAGTCGTCGTCGGGTCGCTCTGGCTTTTCCATTACGAGTGAGGCTTCCTTTTGAAATATCCAACCTCGCCGCCAAAAATTCAGCAGCAGTAAGATCGTGAGCAGCGCCATTACGCCGATCGTCACAAAATACCCGTTTCGTGACTTCAGCTCGGGCATGTTTTCAAAGTTCATCCCGTAAATGCCGGCGATCAGACTTAGCGGAAGAATTATCGCCGAGAGGACCGCAAGCGTTTTCATCACGTTGTTTGTTTTGTTCGCCACGACCGAAAAGTGAATGTCAAACAACCCGCTGACGAGTTCGCGATAGTTCTCCGCAAGGTCGGTTATGCGTACCAAGTGGTCATGAACATCGCGATAAAACGGCAAAATCTGGTCAGGTATCTGCGGAAACTCGCCGCGTGATAATCGATACAGCACCTCGAGTTGCCGCGCAGAAATTCGTCGCAGCCTCGCGACGCTGCGGCGCAGGTCCATGATATCGCCGAGCGATTCGTTCGTGCTCCGACGTTTATCGAGAACGTGCTCTTCGAGGCCGTTTATCGCGGCGTCGAAGTCATCGACCACGGGCATGTAAAGATCGACCAGTTCGTCGAAAATACTGTGCAGCAAATAAGCCGCACCGCGATGACAGATGAATGTACTGCTGCGGATCTTTTCCTTAACAGTCTTAATGCTCCGAAAACGCTGAATGTGAAACGTAACAACAAAATTAGAGCCTAGGTAACCGTCTAGTTCCTTTGTGACAAAATTCGACGCATTGGTTTCGTTAGGCTTAACTCCGTGGACGATAAAGAAAAGGTATTTTTCAAACCCCTCGACCTTCGGCTGATTGCGAGTTTCGACGCAGTCCTCGACCGTCAGTCTGTGAAACTTAAAAACGTTCATAAGCACGTCTTTAGCCTCTGCGAGATGCTCGTCCGATTCGCCTTGCAGATCGACCCACACGACGTTCGATTCGTCGGCAAGGAGAGCGGGCAGCTCGTCACGAGTAAACCCTTCCTCGATCGTTTCGGCTCCTTTCCTGTAGAGAAAAATTTCCATAAGGTTGATTAGTAGTCAGTGGTTCGTCGTTCGTGGCACGAGCCTCTTGAGGTCATATTTGTTCAGACCTTGTGCCGATGCTAAGATTCTATCAAAAGATTTACTACGAACAACTTTACGACTAACAACGAACTACGGACTACGAACACGCTTATGAAAGTTTTTGTCGCAGATGACGTAAACGAAGATAAACTAGCGCCGCTGCGTGACGCCGGCATCGAGGTTGTAAAAGAAGTAAAGCTCGATGCAGAGGCGCTTGCCGAGCGTATCAAAGATGCCGATGGCGTTATCGTGCGCAGTGCGACGCACATTACCGCCGAGTTGATGGACGCCGCGAACAACCTTCGTGTGATAGGCCGGGCCGGCGTCGGCGTCGACAATATCGACGTCGCTGCGGCAACACAGCGCGGTATCGTCGTGATGAACGCACCGGACGGCAACACGATCACAACCGCCGAACACACGATCGCCCTGCTCGTGTCGATGGCAAGAAATGTTCCCCAAGCTCATGCAAAATTGCAGTCCGGCGTCTGGGACAAAAAGAGTTTTGTTGGCGTCGAGCTTAACCGCAAAACGCTAGGCGTGATAGGCCTTGGGCGAATCGGCAAGCACGTTGCCTCGGTGGCGCGCGGATTCGGTATGAACATCGTTGGCTTCGACCCGTTCATTTCGGCTGACCAGGCGAAAGAACTAGGCATTGAATTGGGGTCGCTCGATGATGTTTACGAGCGCTCCGATTTTCTTACGATTCACACGCCCGTAACTGACGAAACGCGCGGGCTGATAGGCCGCGAGGCGTTTGTGAAAATGAAAAAGGGCGTGCGGCTCGTAAACGCAGCTCGCGGCGGTCTTGTAGACGAAGCTGCCCTACTCGATGCGATAAATGACGGCACAGTTGCGGCGGCGGCTCTCGATGTTTTCGCTACTGAACCGCTGCCGGGTGACTCGCCCTTGCTCGGCCACGCGAACATAATCACGACGCCGCATCTCGGCGCGTCCACGACCGAGGCGCAGGAGGGCGTCGCATTGACCGTGGCCGAGCAGATGCGCGACTTTTTGCTGACGGGCACACTTCGCGGTGCCGTAAACGCGCCTGCAATGGCCGCATCGGAAGCCGAGGTTTATCGTCCGTTCATCGAACTCGCCGAAAAGCTCGGCCGCTTTCAAGCGCAAATTCTCGACGAAGCCCGCATCTCGGAGGTGCGTCTGGAATACACGGGTGAACTTGCTGCACGCGATGCCGGGCCTGTTACGCGAGCGTTTCTCGCCGGCCTTCTGCGGGACGTATCGACTCGTGTCAATGTCGTCAACGCACTCTTGATCGCGGAAGAGCGGGGCGTAAAAGTCACGACGAGTTACTCGACGACCGTGCGTGACACAAACGCCGACATGAAAGCCAGCGTTGTCTCCTCAGCCGGCGAACAAACCCTTGCGGGGCGCGTCTTTGCAAACGGCCAGGGTCGCATCGTGAGGATCGGCGAATTCCCTATCGAGGCGGTCCCCAATGGCGTAATGCTGGTTACAAAAAATCGCGATGTTCCGGGCGTGATCGGCAAGATCGGCTCGACGCTTGGAGAGTCGGAGGTGAACATCAGCAGCTTTTACCTCGGCCGAAAAGAAAAGGGCGGCGAAGCGCTCGCCGTCGTACGTGTCGATTCTGCGATCGATGACAAAGTTTTGGACGCACTGCGGATGATCGATGCGATCATTTTGGTCAAGCAAGTGAAACTGTAGAGCATTTTAGTTTCGTGATAATCAGGAAAGTTCTTTTGCGGCTCTTTGCGTGCTCTCTGCGTCTTTGCGTCATAAACAAACGGTCTCACGCAAAGACATTAAGATCGCAAAGAGATCTAACATGAAAAGTATTTATCCAATCATATTCGTCATCTTGTTCAGCGTACCTGCGCTTGCGCAGAACACCGACCGGTTGGTCGCGGCACGGTTTGCGCCGGTCTTTTATCAGGCACTCGGTGACAATCCGCGGAGTGATTACATAACAAACCTCGATTTCGACGGCGATTGGATCGGAATCAACAACTGGAAAAATGTCGATAACATGGCTCGGGAGCTGCGAGCCTACGTCTATTACTCAGTGACCGAAACGCAGACGCACTACTTTATCCACTACGCGGTTTTTCACCCGCGCGATTACAAGGGCGGTTCAAGGAAGGGCGTCTTGTTCAGCGAGCTGATAAAAGAAGGTGTAAAGATCGCCTCGAGAAACAGTGAGCCGACAGGCCTGATGGCCGAGGCCGGCGTCGCGCACGAAAATGATATGGAAGGCGCTCTTGTTGTCGTTGATAAAAAGGGCGCCTCCGCCGACGACGATGCGCCCGCGTTTGTCGAGACGCTTGCTCATAACAATTTTCTCGCTTACGTTCCGACGAGCGTTGAGACCTCTGCCATGAAAACGTTCAAAACCGAAGGACAAAATGTTCTTCTCTTCATCGAACCAAAGGGCCACGGCATCGAGGCGTATTCAGGCGACGAGAAGCAAAAAGCTACCGATCTTTTGACATACAAATTTGGGGGCCGCGCGGGCGACCCCGCAAAGTCCAAAGACAGTCGTGTCGACTACGAACTCGTCCCCATTCAGACGACATTATGGGCAAGGGCAAGGATTGCGAAGCCGAATGCGACCTTTGGCGTCGTCAAAAATCTTGGCACGGTCTCGATCGACGTGATACAAAACGGTAAAACAGTCGCAAAAAAGTTTACGCTCGGCTCGGTCGGCATTGCTTTTGACGGCGACATGGGCGGCAAGGACATGGCCCGCCCGCCTTGGGCGTGGTTTGACAAAGATCGACGAAACGAACAACTCGGATTGTGGTTCTTTGATCCTGCGAAGGTAATTAAGCGCGATTTCAACCTGCCGGATTCGTTTTCGACCGTTTATGTGAAACTGCCGTTTTGGGCCGCAAACTAACCTAAACTACTTTCCTGTCGCGACCGGCACGCTTGTGCCTAAGCCGGCAAACGCAAAGCTTGCGAACAACGCCTCGCGAAGTGACGCGGCCAATTCAAGCCGAGCCGGTTCGTCAAAAAAGTCCTTGTTTCCGTGGGTGCTGAGCCTCCTTACCTTTTCAATGATGATCGGCGGTGTGCCGGCAGGAGCTTTCGCAAGATGTTCTTCCATTCTTTGGAGGTCGTCGGCAAGTTCGGTGTGATATTTGTTCCAATTTGGAACGTGATACCACGACATCATCTTGCCGGCAAATTCGCCGAGCTGAACGCCGAGAAAATACTGCCATTGCTTCTTATCGTCCTCCCTCGGCGGAAATTTTGCAGTACCGATTTTTGCATAGTCGTACACACCGATATAGCCCATACTATACTTAAAAAAAACAACATCATGTAGCGATTTCTTTTCGGCCTCGGTCGCCTTGACACCATTGAGGAGCGTATTGATATTCGGCTGCGGCAGCTTTGCGGCGCGCTCGATCACACCCGCTAGCGCAGCGTTTGCTCCGTCATCATAAAGCCCGATCAAAACACGGCTGCTCTCCAAGTGCGGCAGCGAAAACCGGCCGACATCCGAGCGGATCATCGCTTTGGCTTTCCAGCCAAAATAACCGATCACAAACGGCTGCATAGCGATCTGTTTATTTGTATCCCCACCGCTGCCCTCAAAGATCGAAATGAGTCTTTCGGCATACTTGCCCGGCTCATCGGTCAAATTAACCAGAGACAAAATCTCTTTCCTAAGCTCAAGCTCCGACATTTGCCTGATAGCAGGGCGGTTTGTCCTAACGGGCTTCACAACGGTCGCGGCCGGCGTCACACTTGCGGCCGCAGGTTTCGGGTTTACCGGCTGAGTTGTCGCCCCCGCGGGTTTGCTGTAGTCGCGGCCCTTGCGAAACTCGATCCATTGTTTGGCAAGCAAGTGCTGCGGATCGAGAGCAAGCGTCTTTCTTAAATCTTCGTCACATCCGACGAGGTCGCCCTTATGAAAACGTGCAACGCCGCGCTGAAAGTGCGCCTCGGCATCCTTAGGGTTAACGAAAATCGCGCCGTTAAAGTCGCGTATCGCCAGATCGTATTGCCCAAGCTCGGAGCGCAACTCGCCGCGTTTCCTAAAAACCTGTCCCGCTTTAGGATCGAGCTCGACCGCTTTTGTATAATCCGCTATGGCCAGCGGAGCATATCGCTGCAGCTCGGTTTTTGCGAGAAAGCCGTAGGCGTCGCCTCGCACGCTCCACGAGTGAACAAAGTCGGGCTTTAGTCTTATCGCCTCTGTAAAATCCGGTATCGCCTTTGCGTAGTTCCCAAGCGAGTAGTACGAAAGCCCGCGATTGTACCAGGCGCCGTAAAAGTCCTTGCGAATCGCTAGAAACTTCTCCCACTCAAGTATCGCAGCTTGATATTGCCCTGCACTCATCCGCGCGTTCGCGCTTTTGAATAGCTCATTCGATATTTTGATTTGATCGGCAGTTTGGCCAAATGACACCGATGCAAAAACAACGAAGCTGATTGTCAGAAGTACGAGTTTTTTCATAAGATTCTGCCCACGAGTTGTCTCGTAGTCACAATATCCGGCAAAGCGCCGATAAATGTTATGCAACCAAGATAACGTGAGCGCCGATCACTCCGTGCCGGCTTCCGCGCCGGTCTCTGTTACAAAAAGTTCTTCGAGGGATTGTTTGACTGGTTGGATGCCGATCAACGAACCGCCCCTTGAGCGAGTGATCTTCAAAACGGCTTCAATGTCGGATTCATCAACGACTTGGATCACAACCCCGTTTGGCCTCGACGAGAGCGACGCTCCGGCAATGAGTTCGACGTCATCACGTATTTTTTCTGCCGCAATGCCCTGGATGCTGATCTCAAGCGCACGTTGCTCGCCGGTGTCGGCCAGCAGATCACGCAAATTCCCGCTCGCAGCGAGCCGACCGTTGCGAAGGATCGCAACTTCATCACACAATGCTTCGATGTCCGAGAGAATGTGCGTTGACATAAAAACCGTAACGCCTTTTTCTCGCAAACCCGCTATCAACTCGCGAATTTCGCGCCGGCCGACCGGGTCGAGACCGCTCATTGGTTCATCCAAAAAAACTATTTCAGGTTCGTTGACCAACGATTGCGCCAGACCGACGCGCTGCAACATTCCCTTGGAATATTTACGGAGCTGCTTTTTCCAATCTTTTTCGTCGAGGCCGACCGCGGTGAGCAACTCGCCGGATCGTGCGGCCCGATGTCGAGCGTCGTAGCCAAACAACTGGCCAAAATAATCCATTAACTCGCTCGCCGTCAGGTAGTCGTAAAAATACGGGTTCTCGGGACAATAACCGATCCTCGTGTGCATCTGCACATCAGCGATGTCGCGGCCAAGGATCTTCGCCGACCCCTCGGTCGGAAACATAAGGCGCATCAGCAGTTTGATCGTCGTCGTCTTACCCGCCCCGTTGCCGCCCAAAAAGCCGAATATCTGCCCGGGCCGTACACTCAAGGTCAGGTCATCGAGCGCACGCACCTTTTTCTTACGCCAAAAGCCGGTTTCGTAATCTTTAGACAAATTGTTTATTTCGACTGCGTATTCCATAAACTCCAAAAGTTTCTAGTTTATAGTTTCTAGTTCCAGGTTTTTTTTTTCTGAATGAACTACAAACCAGAAACTTGAAACAAGAAACTCTTTATCGGAACGGTATTCCCGTTTTCTTTGGGTCGAGTTTGACCGAACATGAATTAGCGTCAAACAGATACGGCGCGTCCGTCGGGTCGACGAGTTGATTCGTTTTGTTGATCCTAAAGTCAAGCCCATCGGGCATGGTGACTTTCGCGAGTAGTGGATGGATCTCTCTCAGATCATCGGCACATCGTCCGTTTGTCTCCTTAAACTTGGCGAGCGCATTATTTATCGCCTCGATCTCGTCAAGGGCGGCGATCTGTTTGAGGCGTACCGCCGCAGTGTTCTGAATATTTTCGTCCGTCGACTCAAGCATCTGTCGATAGATCGCACGCGCGTTATTTCGACTGCCGCCTTCGGTTTTCATCGCCGCGGACATCATCCTCAAGAATGGCGGCGCCCCGGCGACCAGCGACCCTCGCTCATAGGTTTCGGCCGCTTCGTCATAGCGCTTCAACTTCCAGTAAATGTAACCGAGATGCTGATGCATCTGCCAATCAGCCGGATTGTTCGCGATCCCCTTTTTAGCGATCGCGATAGCTTGTTCCTCGTCGACTGCGGGCAGAACGATCGCACCAAACGAATACGCCGCCATGAATTGCGGATCGAGATCCGTCGCGCTGTTGAGGTACGGGTAGAGGAGCCGCAGGTTGAATTCGCGAAGATCGTCGATGTTGATAAAACCCTCTTTCGTCGCAATCTTTCCGCCAAGATACTGCAGCGAACGCATCCAGTACCAGTCGGCGATCAGCCCATCCATCCCCAGCGTAAACCCGCGCATCTTTGCGACATCAACCGCGGGGTCGGCATCAATGTAGTCGGCCGGAAGTTCGGGTTTGACGTTCTTGAGATAACCATCGAGGGCCGTCGTTGTCCCGAAACCGAGGACGATAGCGACAAGCGGGAGCAGAAGGTTTTTTAGCTTAGCAGGTGCGATCATTTAAAGTTCCGACGGCTAAAGACGATCACCGTAATTGCCATTAGGATCAGATTAAAGGCGACAGCATAAAGAGACGCCCCACCAAGCATTGCGAGTGGAGCGACCTGACCGTTTGCCGTGTTTGAGATAAAACTAAAGTTCGACAAATTCGGCAGCAGATAATACACCGCGGTAAAGACGATGGTTGCTGTCCGGGATCCGAGCGCCGTCGCAAGCTCGAGCATTGATGAACTAAAGTGGCCTATCACAAAGATCAGGAATGTGAGCAAGGCAGAAAGGGCCGGTGTCGAGAACGAGGAAAACATTATCGCGACCGCTGTTATTATCGTCAACTCAAAAAATATCAACAGAACCGCCGCCCAGACACCGCCAATAAACGTGGTGCCGCCGATATATAGCAACGCGAGCGTGAGACCTGAACCCATGACGAGAACATTAACAAAGAGAGTCAGGCATAGGCCGAGATATTTGCCAACAATGAATTCGCCGCGGCCGATCGGTTTTGAAAAGATCGAGTAAACGGTTCTTTTCTCGATCTCCTTCCACACCAAACTTACGCCGACAAAAATCGCAATAAAAACGCCGAAGATCAAGATCGCGCTGAGCCCGAGATTGATTATCACGTGCGACTCTTGTCCCGCAGTCAGATCGCCGAGCAGCACGGCCGCTGCCGTGATCAGCAACACGAACACGATCAGGTTGTATAAAATCCTATCGCGAACGGCTTCGCGAAAGGCGTTTTTCGCAATAACAAAAATGTGTTGAATCATGCCGGGTTTGGCTACTTATGTCGAAGAGAAAATCCTCGGAAGATATTATCACGCAAAAGCTCTATGCACGCAACGAACGATTTCACTGACCGAGCATTGTATATCGCTCTTCCGGGTGAAGTATTTGGCGCTCGGCGAGCATCGCGTAGAGTCCGTCCTGCGGGTAGAGATCGGCCATCAACGGTATGCCGACGCCTTTTCGCCCAGCTTCGGCGGCAACCCTCGCACCTTGCGTGATAAATATTCGCCAGGTTTCGGCCTGTCTGGCATCGATCTCTTGAGCACCCAAAAACTGCGCTTGAGCTTCGGCGGCGTTTCCAGCCTTTTCGAGTAACACCGAATATCGCGTCAACAAAAATGTCGAATACGGAAAGGTTTTGACAGCAGCCGCTGCCGACTCGAGAGCCGCCTGATCGTTGCCATTTAGGCTGTGCGAGGAAATTAGATACGAGTATGTTGCGCTCGTTCCGATGCCCTTATCGATCGCGGTCTGAAAGTGAACCGCAGCCTCGCCGTAACGAGACGCTGTTAAGAGTCGCGACGCAGCAACATAGCTTCCAGCGGCGTTTGCGCTATCGAGTTTTTCAGCCGTCCGAAGATCGTCGAGCGATGCCGCGATATCGGCATTCGTTTCTCCTCGGTATGTCATGTATTGGCTCGCCGCTTTCATCGAGCTAAACACGGCCAGGCAAACACATACGCCAAGTCCGGCAACCAAAACAAGTCGACTGCCCCTTGGTTTTGGGGACGGTTTTGAAATCAGCAACGCAACCAGAAAAAAGAAAACAACTCCGTTCTGCACGAGCCTGAACGAGTACGAGCTGAACAATGAGCTAAAGAGAAACGCGACGATTCCCGAGGCGGCCGCAAGTTTGTAAACATCTAACGAGTCTCTAAGCAACCGAATCCCGAGCCAAACGACCGCGATCAGGAACGAAGCGAAGATCAATGCGCCGACGATGCCAAGCTCCGTGGCAACCTGAAGATATTCATTGTGTGCGCGTTCGGGAATCGCGTCCTCATTGCCGGTGACAAGCCCGGCATTTGCGCTTTTTGCAGAGATCGTAGCTCGATACTTGTTGAACTCAATACCAAAATTATCCGCGCCGACACCGACCAGCGGATTCGAGCGCAGCATCTCGAGCCCCACGGCTGCAAATAGGAATCGAATATTTTGGCCAAGGCTGTTGCCCGCATCCGACTCAGAACTTGTCGCGATGCGATCGAACGTGGTGACCTTATGCTCGTTTTGAGCCCGAAAGATAGGAAGCTGTGTCACTACGCCAAAAACAAATAACAATCCGACGGCAAGTGCGAGTTTCTTAAACTGCGATCGGCTTTGTCTCGTAATCAAAAACGCAACAAAAAAAAGACACACCCCGCCAACGGTCGCGGCAAGTGATGTGCGGCTGGTCGAAAACAGAACCGCAAGCCACATGAGCGATGTTACGGCCACTGAAAGGACCATTTTTACGCCGCTTGAGCGGACCGTAAATGCTAAAAACAGCGGGATCACCGCCGCCCAGACCTCGCTATAACGCCCGTATCGAAAGCCGAATATCTGATCGATCTGTTCGCGCAAGACATACTCGATCACGCAGTTGATCGAGACTATCATCGCAACAACGCCGAGAACGTAAGCGCTCGTCACGAAAAAACGTCGGTCCAAGATCGAGTTCGATAAGAGCAAAAGGAACACGAGATAAGCCGCCCAAACAAACGTGTGATGAAAGACCGAATTTGCAGATGCGGCCCAAAAGACCGACATGCCGCTCCAAACTACGAAACCTGCGATCCCGATCGTTATCGGGTTAATCGCAAGAAGTGAAGAATCGCCTTTTGATCTTGTGATACGTACAACGATTGCGGCTATCAGCAGCAAGGACAAAAAAAGCTCTGGCTTCCATGGATGGCCGACCAATATCGATGGCGCCGCAAACGGCACGAGCGGAGTGAGCAGTACGAGGGGCCAAAGGGCCAGCAAACTAAAGTGTTTTATAAATTGTCCAGAGAGCAAGCTCGATGTCATTCGTCAGTTAAGATAGCACAAAAAAAACGAAGGGCCGCAGAACGACCCTTCGATATTTATTAATGGGAGAAGGATAATTAGTTGTTAAGAACAACGCTGGTACCAGACAATACACCTGCAGCAGAACACGTAAGAGCCGTAGCTGGTGTTGCACCTGAACCTGCATACAAAACACCATCCGTCTGGATGCCGAATGAACGGGTTCCGGTTGCCGTCACGCCCGAGTTCGACTGCGGTTGAGCAGCAAAACCAAAGGACGAAGGAACACCCGAAGCGAAGTCGGTCTTACCATAAGCGTAAATGTATCCGCTCTTAGCAACGGTGCCAAGCGAACCCGCTGTGGTGTTGATAGCGCCCGCCAAAACGGCATCGATAAGATTACCAGCGAGAAGATTCGCATTGGTACCAAAGTTACCTGCGCCCGATGTTGACGCATATGTCATCTGAGCACCGTGAAGCGTGCGCATTGCCGAAATAGACGAACCTTCGTTAGCACTACGACGTGCAGCAAGCAGGTTCGGGATAGCGATCGCGGCGATAATGCCGATGATCACAACAACGATAAGAAGTTCGATAAGCGAGAAGCCTTTCTGATTTTTCATTTTTTATTCACAATCTCCTAAAGATTAAATTCTATGTACCTTTCCCAGGCCGCCGTTACTAATTCAACTACCGTGCCATTCGGCAAAACCGGTCATGCCGTCCGCGTAAGTTATCTGAAATCAATGTTTTGATTCGAAGAGGGAATGCTTGAGGAATGGACAATCGGTCAGTTTGATTTCTTAAATCACAGTTTTTGGTAACCGTTCAATGACAAAAAGTGTCAGAAAGAAGCCGTCTTAGCCACTGAGAACACCGAAATTATCAAGAAACTCGTTCAAAGCCGCTCTAACATAACGTGGGAAGATCAGTTGCCCATTGGCGGAGCGGCAATTACTTCGTTTACATCGGCGTAGTGGACGGTGTCGGTCATGTCCCACCTTATTATCCCGTCAGTCGCCACGCCCAAACGATGGACGCCTGAGCCGATCACCATGCCGCTTGTTGCGGGGATCGCGGAGACAAAAAACTGTGCGGGCGTGCTGCCGGTGGACGCTTCGCGACCGACCACCATCACATAGCCGCTCTTGCTGCCGCTTGCGAGACTGCCGTCGATCAACCCGACGTCATTGAGCGTCGTCAGTCCTGTCAAGGTCCCTGCACCGATGTCGCCCGCATATTCTCCGGCACCAGGGCCCTGAGAATAGGTTACTTGCGCGCTGTGTAACAAGCGCATCGATGAAAGGGCCGAGCCCTCGTTCGCGCTCCTCTTTGCCGATAAATAAAACGAACCCGCGATCGACGCGATCACGCCGATGATCACTACAACAATCAGCAGTTCGATGAGCGAGAATCCGTGCTGCGATTTTTTCATGGCTTTGGTTGTGAAAGATATGACGGCCTGTTTCAGCCGACGAAAACTTCGCTAGTCACCGCTACGCATTTGGGCGGATAGACTGCGAATGCTGTGTTTGTCGAGCAGATGCCGCAGGCTGCGAACCGGCATTTGCAGAAGCTCGGCGGCACGCGTTTGATTGCCGCCGGTTTTTCGCAGAGCCTCGACCACGTAGGTCTTCTCGAGGTTCTCGATGTGGCTGACGAGATTCAGCCCCGTTTCGGGAAGGTCGAATTCCGCACTGATACGTTGCGGATTGTAGTTTGTGATGTGAGCAGGCAGCTGCTCAGGCTGTATCTCGGTCGAGCGCTCGAGAGCGACCGCACGCTCGATAGTGTGCTCAAGCTCGCGGACATTGCCGTGCCATGCGTAACTCTCGAGCAACTGCGCAGTCTTTGGCGAAACGGTCAGCGTCTTTGCCGATTGATCACAAAACTTCTTTACAAAATGCTCGATCAGATCGGGTATGTCCTCGGCACGTTCGCGCAGCGGCGGCAGATCGATCGGAATAACCGAGACCCGATAAAAAAGATCTTCGCGGAATAGCCCGTCCGCACACATTTGCTTTAGGTCGCGGTTTGTCGCGGCAATGACGCGGGCGTCGATCGCGAGTTCGTCATGCGCTCCGACGGGGCGAACGCGCCGTTCCTGCAACACCCTAAGCAGCTTTACTTGCATCGCCGGCGACATCTCGCCGATCTCGTCGAGAAACATCGTTCCGCCATTTGCAGCCTCAAACAGGCCCTTGCGGTTTGAGTTCGCACCCGTAAAGGAACCCTTTACGTAGCCAAAAAGTTCGCTCTCCAGCAGGGTTTCGGTAAACGCACCGCAATTGACCGAGATAAACGGTTTCTCCGCCCGCGGACTGAGGTCGTGGATCGCCCGCGCTACCAGCTCCTTACCGGTTCCGCTCTCGCCATAAACCAGCACCGTCGATTGCACTTCGGCGACCGTCTCGATCATTTGGTAGATCGCGTTCATCTTCGCCGAGGTGCCGACAATGTTCTTCACAGAGCCTCGTTCACGTTGCGCCCGTTTGAAGGCGCGGTTCTCGTCAATAAGAGCCTGTTTCTCAAGCGTCTTGCGAACGATGAGCTTTAGCTCCTCGACATCGAACGGCTTTTGTATAAAATCGTCCGCTCCGAGTTTAAAGGCCTCGCGAGCCGTATCAACGCTCGCAAAGGCTGTCATCAGGATCACGCCGATGTCGGGCAGCTTCTCACGCACCGCGCGGAGCAGCTCAATGCCATCCATATCGGGCATCTTTACATCCGAGACGATCACATCCACCGGCTCTCTCTGCACTTCTTCGAGCGCCTGGCGCCCGTTCATAGCCGTGCGAAGTTCGTGCCCCTCTTCCTGAAAAACAAGACTCAGAAGCTGGCGATAGCTTTGCTCGTCATCGACAATTAAGATGTTTGCCATTTAGATCGGTGAACAAAAAACGATTGTTGTAGGATGGACCGCGTCGCAACAAACAACGCATGTTTATTGTCCCAAATGTAACTTACCAATTACAAGCGAAATTTTGTCGCCTTTTTTACCACTCTTACGGCTTTGCGCGAAATTCCTCTTTAATCAAATTAAGACCCACGCAAAGACGCAGAAAACGCTGACAACAACTATCGTTCCTGTCCGACGTTCAAAAATTCTTTTAACCGCGTCGGTGCGGTCGATTCATGGATCGACGCTGGTTCCGCAACGCCACGGCGATGCTCTCTCGGCAGATCAACGGTAATAGTCGTACCTTTGCCCTCGATACTGCGAACGTTGATAACGCCATTGTGATCCTTGACGATCTGATACACGATCGAAAGGCCGAGCCCGGTGCCACCTGACGTCGAATTCGAAAACGGTTCAAAAAGCTGTTCGACCTGATCTTGCGACATGCCCAAGCCGGTATCTTCAAACGTGATTCGGACGCGGTTATTGGGCAAATTCTGTAGCGCCACGCGAAGCGTGCCGCCGCCGGACATCGCCTGAAGAGCGTTTCGCGCCAAATTCCAAAAGATCTGCTTCAGCTGAGTGGCATCGGCCGAAATCACCGTCGGAATAAGATCGGCCTCGAAAACGTGATTCTCGCGAACGTCCGGGCTATGTTTAAGCAGCGTGAAGGTTTCTCTGAGCGCCTGCTCGACATCCGTGTCGGCAAATTCTGCCGCTGCGGGGCGCGCGTAACTGAGAAAATTGGTGATTATGGTGTTGAGACGATCCGATTCCTTCAGGATTATGTCCATCAAACCGGCTTGCGTAGTATTGGCCGGAGTGTTCGAGTCGAGCACCTGGATCGCCCCGCGCATCGCCCCGAGCGGATTGCGAATCTCGTGCGCAAGCCCCGCAGCGACGCGTCCGACCGCCGCCAGACGGTCTTTGCGGCGAACGCTCTCCTCCATCGAGCGGATCTCGGTCAGATCCTGAAATGTGATGATCAGACCGGTCGCTTCATTCGCTTCGGAAAAAAGCAGAGCCACGCTAAATCCGATCCTCACGGCAAAACCGTCCGGTGTCATCAGATCGGCCTCGAACCGCGGAGGTTGTTCGCCCTCGCCGGCTGCCGCCAGCGAAAGGTCTATCTGCTCGCGAATATTGCCAAACACTTCGGAGATCGGCCTTCCCTGCACCTGATCGAGTCGCAGCCCTGTGATCTCGGTCGCAGCCGCATTGAACGTGTAGATATTGTCGTCAAGATCGGTCGTAACAACACCCGAGCGGATAGACTCGACAATGCGTTCGTGCAACGCACGCAAAGATGCGAGGCTCTTGACCGTCTCTTCAAGCTGTGCACCCGAGGCGTGCCGATCCGACAGACGGGACGCGAGCAATCCGACGACAAGCAGCGCAACGATATTAAAGCCTACGATCTGCACAGCCTTGTCATAACTCTGCGCTTGGCCAAAACTCGTCACCAAGCCGTTGTAGGTCAGCAACGAGAGAACAACTAGCAAAACTGTGCATATCGCGGCGATAAACAGCGTCGCCTTGGGGCGCAGATAAAAGCTCGCGACGCTGATCAGCACAATGTAGAGCGTCACGTAGGGCGAGGTCAGATCGCCGGTTCGCCAGACGAGCCACGTGATCAATAATGCGTCGATAAAAAACTGCCCCCTTACCTGCCAACTGAAATTCTCGCTCAGCCTAAGCAAAAAGAAATAGACGATCGTCAGCCCGACCGCGATGACAAAGACCGGTAGCAGCCATTGCGGAAAGTTCTCAAGCGACAGACGGAGCGTTCCGCTCGACCAAAACCAGATCGTGGCCAGAAGCAGAAATAGCACCACGAGGCGCCCGATGATGAGTGTCTGAATCCTTTGCACTAGCGCGGAATTGGCTACAGCAGTTTTTTCGTCTAAACTTGGCATAATTGCAAAGCGAGAACTATGAAGTCTTCGACAGAAAACGACATCGCAAAAACCTTCGACCAAAGACCTTGGGGCCGCTTTGTCGTCATCGACGAAGGCGACGACTACAAAGTCAAAAGGATCGAGGTTTTACCTGGAAAACGTTTGAGCTATCAGCGGCACACGCGTCGCTCCGAGCACTGGTTTATCGTTCGCGGAACCGCTATGGTTACATTAAACGGCGTTGAAACATTAGTCAATACCTTTGAAACCGTCGAGATCGCGGCCGAGGATGCTCACCGCGTGGAAAATCCTTCTGCGGATGAGCTGCTTGTCTTTATCGAAACTCAGACCGGTACGTATTTTGGCGAGGACGATATCGTCAGGCTCGAGGATGATTTTGGTCGGAGTTGAGATCGAAAATTGCCGCGGCGGCTCCTCCGATTTCTTCAACTATCACATTAGGTAGGGTATCGAGCATAGCTTTATGCGAAGTCCCATAACCTGTTAATACCAAAGCAGTTTGGAGGTTGGCCGCGAAGCCGGTTTCAACATCTATCTTCTTATCGCCGATCAACCAGGAACGCTCACGATCGATGGCGAAATCAGCCATTGCGGCCTCGATCATTCCAACGTCAGGTTTCCGGCATCGACAGCCGTCACAGGGCAGATGCGGACAAAAATAGAACGCATCGATCGCGCCGTCTAGCTGCTCCTGCATTGCCTCGTGGATCCGGTGCATGTCGCTCTCACCGTAAACCCCACGCCCAATTCCCGACTGGTTTGTTACGACTATGAGCAGGTATCCGGCATCCTTGAGCGATCTCAATGCAGTCGCAGTGGCGGGAAAAAGGCGCATATCCTCGACCCGGTGAAGATAATTTACTTCCTCGATCAGCGTCCCGTCGCGGTCAAGAAATACTGCCGGCTTCTTCATAAAACAAGTTTCGTCTAGCTGCGTCAAAGACCTCGTCAACGGATATCCACGTCATGCATCGATGGTCTATCGGGCAATCGCGCAGCATGCACGGGGAACATTTTACAGGTTTTCTCAGAACTTCCGCATTTCGACCAAACGGTCGCGTCGTTACCGGATTTGTCGGACCGAAGATAACAAGCGTTGGCGTTCCGGTCGACGGGGCAATATGCGCCAAACCCATATCATTCGAGATCAGCAGATCGACGACGCTTAAGATCGCAGCAGCTTCGCCTATGTCGGTTCTACCGGTTAGATCAATTACAGGTTTTGCGACTTGCCGCTGCAATTTTGCTGCGACATCCGCATCGCCTTTCGAGCCCATCAACACAATTTGCGCATTAACGTCGGTCCGCAGCTTATCGCTAAGTTCTGCATACCTCTCAAGAGGCCAGCGCTTGGCCCGCGAGTTTGTCGAGCCGACGCCGAGGGCGATCACCTTTTGCGACAGATCGATCCCATGATCGGACAGAACTCTCTTTGCGCCCTCTTTCCGTTTATCGGAGATCGCGAGGGTCGGGTCGGGTTCGGCATGCTCAACCGTCTCCCGCGATAACAACCGCCGCTCGATCTCAGCGATCAAGTGCAAATAATAAAAGACTTCGTGACGCCGATTTTTCCACTCGGGAACCGCTATCGGGTCGGTCAGCAGAAGACCGCGGACATCCTTGTTAAATCCGAAGCGCCGCGGAATGCGTGTCAGAAAGGTCGTCAGTGCCGATTCGAACGAGTTTGGCAACAAGACCGCAAGATCGAAATTGTCCTCGCGTAGAAACTGCGCGTTGTCATAGACGTCCCTGACTGCCCAGCGATTTTTATCGAAGCTGACTATTTCGTCGATATACTCTGCGTCGCCAAACAAACTGTCAACGCCGGCTCGTGTGTGCAAACTTATCTTTGCGTCGGGAAAGATCCGTCTGAGCTCGCGCAAGGCAGGTATCGACATCACGGCGTCGCCTATCCAATTTGTTCCGCGAACAAGTATCTTCATCTTTCTTTCAACGCAAAGTCGCAAAGGAGCAAAGACGCAAAGTTTATAGGCCGTTGACAACTCTATGAATAGCGTGACCAACCTTTGTTTCGCCAAAACTTATCACAAGCGCAAGTTTTAGATTAAGCAATCTTAGATAGGTGAGAGCCTGGGCTTCGAAAATCTTGTTGTATGTCGAAACGGATTTGACTTCAACGACCACCTTCCCTTTTATCAATAAATCAAGCTTAAGCGGCGATGCGAGTTCGTTACCTTTGTATGAAATGATGACCTCCTTTTGGCGCTCGATAACAAGACCGCGCGAAATCATCTCCCAAGCCAATGCTTCTTCGTAAACGCTTTCGAGCAGTCCCGGACCGCCAAGGCTTCTATGTACTTCAATGGCAGAATCGACGATGATTTTACTCAGTCCGTTTTCATCCATAGAGGTTTCAAATTGCTTTCCTTTGCGTCTTTGCTCCTTTGCGTCTTTGCTCCTTTGCGTCTTTGCGTTAAAAAATTGTCCGCAGGCCGTCGTCTAGTTTTATTCCGGGCTGCCAGCCGAGTTCTTGTGACACCAAGTTGAGATTACTGACGTAGTTCATCGGCACGGGTGCGGGCAACGGGTTTTCTTCGTCAATAACGCCTTGCAGGCCCGAAACTTCTTCGAGTTTTGCAACCAACTCGCGTAGTGTAACGGCGTGCCCAGCCCCGCCGCCGAGGTTGTAGAGACCGTGTCGAATTATCGATTCACAGAACGCCGAACACGCTCGTGAGAGATCATCGACGTGCAGCAGATCGCGTCGCGCGCTGCCGTCGCCTGTTAGCTGCAGGCGCTCGCCAAAGTTGATCGCGTTTGCGTAATGGCCCACAAAGTTTGGCGTGTTACCTTCGCTAAGAGGCGCATAGACACTCGAGAGCCGAAATATGCACGAGCGAAACTTGCGTGCGTGCGCGTAGTACTCGACATAGCGCTCGGCGATCAGTTTTGACCATTCGAGCGGCGACTGGCCGGCGTAAAGAGTGGGACACTGCTCATCCACTTCAGAAAAATTGTCGGCGAATCGGCCATAAACATCCTTTGTCGAGGCGAAAATAAAAACGGCATCTTCGCGCATCTCTCGCAGGAGATTCACCGTGCCTTCGACGTTCGTGCGAAAGACCTCGTCGGCCGCGTCCGGCGATTTGTCGAGGTGCGCCGCAAGGTGAATCACAACGTCATAGTCGCTGACGACTTTCGCGTCTTCCGCATTCAAAATATCGCTGCCGCCGCGTCGCGACATATCGTCGGCGGCAAAAAAACGCCGCACGTGCGTCCCCAAATATCCGCTGCCGCCCGTTACGAGAACCTTCATACTTTGTTCGCTTCGATCAGAGCCTGCACGGATTCGGCCTTGCCGATCACGATCAGCAGGTCGCCCTCGCCGATCCGCGTATCGCCATTCGGGTGAAATTCGAGATCACCGTTTTTGCGCCGGATCGCGACAACGATCAGGCTCATCTCGCTCATAATGTTTGTGTCCTTGAGGCTGCGTCCGGCATAGGGCGAATTTTGATTGATAGTCAGCTCCTCAAAAACAAGATCGAGCGTTTCGGCGACGATCGATTCCATAAAATCGGCGACGGCCGGCTTGAGCAAGGCTCTCGCCATCGACTGACTGCCGATGATCGTCGGGGCGACAACGCGGCTCGCACCGGCGCGAATCAACGTCGGTTCGGCTTGTTCCTCCACGGCTCGGGCCACAATGTGAAGGTCCGGATTTAACCCGCGTGCCGTCAACACTACATAAACATTGTCGGCGTCATCGGGCAGGCAGCTTGCGAGACCACGTGCACGCGGGACGCCCGCCGCCGCAAGATTTTCTTCAGAGGTCGCGTCGCCGATAATTGTCCTCGAGAGGCGTCCGTCGACTTCGGCCAGCTTCTTCTGGTCCTTTTCGATAATCACGTATTCCAGGTTCTGGTGCTGCAGATTTTTGATAATGCGCCGGCCGACACGGCCCGCACCGCACACGATGTAATGTCCGCTTAAGTTCTCCATTTCCCTCATCTTTCGCTTAACTCCAAATGCCTCGACCATCTCCGACTGCATTACAGCCTGAGCAAGTAAAGTCAGCGAGTAAAGCACGGTCCCTGCGCCGACGAGCATCAAAAAGATCGCGAAGGCTCGCCCTCCCCTTGTCTGTGGGGCAATATCGCCGTAGCCGACGGTCGTTACGGTCTGAACCGCCGTGTAAAAACTGTCAAGCCATGACAGTCCTTCGATCATGTGAAAGCCCACAGCGCCAACAACGATCATGATCGCTACGATCCCTCCCGCAACAACCAGTCGACGACGGTTCACACTGCTGAGTGTGGTAAAGATCCCGGTCATAATAAGCTAGTTTTTGCACGCAAAACCCTATAAAATACCTACGGGCTCCCGCCAAAATGATAATCTCATTAACTCCTTTGCAATTCCAGCCGCGCTGATGAAGGACAAGTTGCCGATAAACACGACCCGTTCAAAGATGCCGCCGCGTGGCTGGCAAAAGGCGCGTCGTCAGATGGCCTACCAAGCACCGCCGCCATCGCGGTTTCGCAGAATATTGCGTTATGTCTTTAACGGCTGGACTATCTCGGTCGCACTTATCGTCGCGTTAGCCGCATTCCTCACACTCACCTACTTTTGGTTCGAGTTCTCTGATCGCATCGACCGGCGGCTGCTGAGCGGCGATGTATTTACTGCCTCGGCAGGCATTTATTCCGCCCCAAAAACCTTAAGGGTCGGCGAGCAGATCACGATGCTCGAACTCATCGAATATCTAAAGAGCGCCGGTTACATCGAGCGCAATAATCAGGCCGATGCTTCGCGCAGCCGGTACGCCGTTGACGGCGATGTGCTCGGCATCGAGCCGGGCTTGACGGGAATGATCGACGGTAAGAAGGTGTTCAATTCCCTCTCGGTGAAATTCGCCAAGGGCGGCAAATCGGTCGATCGAATCGGCGTTCGCGACACTGGTAGCGAAGATGGCGAAGCGAAGCTCGAACCAAAGATCCTCAGTTCTGTCGCGGCCGAGGGCGATGGGCGGCGCAAAACCGTCACATTTAACGATCTGCCGCCGCATCTCGTCAAGGCGATCACCGTCACCGAGGATCGCGCATTCTTTGAGCATTACGGCGTGAACTTTCGCGGCATCGCCCGCGCACTTTGGCGGCGCTACGACGCGGAAGATGATTCGCCGATCGCTAATCAAGGCGGCTCGTCGATAACACAGCAGCTTGTCAAAAATCTCTTTCTGACGCGCGAGCAGACGTTGCAGCGAAAGGTCACCGAGGCGTATATGTCCGTGATCCTTGAAACGCGGCTTGATAAGCAAGAGATCTTCACGCTATATGCAAATCAAATTTATCTCGGCCAGCAGTCGGGCGTCTCGATCTACGGCGTCGGCGAAGCGTCAAACGCGTACTTTGGCAAGGACGTCTCGCAACTCACGCTGCCCGAGGCCGCCTTTCTGGCGGGCATCATTCGCAGCCCAAATCGCTACAATCCGTTCAAAAACCCCGACCGCGTAAAGGAGCGGCGTAATCAAGTGCTCGAATCGATGCTCGAGGCGGGCGAGATCACGTCGCAGCAGCTCGGCGAGAACCGCAATGTAGCAATCGAACTCAAACAAGTTTCAACTGCAAAAGACCTGCAAGGCATGCCGTATTTTTCGCAATACGCGATCGAGGAATTGCCAAAGCTCGTCGGCGACCCCGAGGCAATGCAGCACCTGCGCGTTTACACGTCGATCGACCCGGATCTGCAAAAAATGGCGTACGAAACGGTCGCAAAACGTCTTGAGAAGCTCGACAAGTATTTTCCAAAGAAAGAAAAAGGAAGCCTCAACGCTGCCCTTGTCGCGATCCGACCGCGAACGGGTGAGATCGTCGCAATGGTCGGCGGCCGCGATTATCAGGCGAACCAGTTTAACCGTGCGACCGACGCCAAGCGTCAACCGGGATCTGTCTTCAAACCCTTTGTATACGCGGCGGCGATCAACTCGGCTTACGACTCGAGCACGCGGCAGTTTACGGCGGCCAGCATTTTAAAGGACGAGAAAAAGGTTTTCACCTACGGCAACGAGAGCTACTCGCCGAACAATTTTGGCGACACATTCTCGAACAAAGAGGTTACCTTACGCGACGCGCTTGTAAAGAGTAAAAACGTCGTCACGGTCGATCTTGCGATGCAGTTGAACGTCGGCAAGGTGATGAATCTAGCTGCAAAAGCGGGCTTGCCAAAAGTCGAAAAAGCATATCCGTCGATGGCTCTCGGCACCGCCGAGGCAACGCCGCTCGAAGTTGCGACCGCCTACACGATGTTTGCTAATCTCGGCGACCGCGTCCTGCCGACACCGATCACACGCGTTACATCGGGCGACGGAAATACGACGACGCTTCCGACACCGGACCGCAAGCAGGTCGTTCGTCCTGACGTCGCTTATGTGATGGATGACATCATGAAGGACGTGATAAATCGCGGCACGGCGGCGCAGGCTCAGGGCTGGGGCTTTCGCAACGTCGCGGGTAAAACCGCATTCGCCGGTAAGACCGGGACGTCGCGCGATGGTTGGTTCGCCGGTTTTACACCCGAACTCGTCTGCGTCGTTTATGTCGGATTTGATAACGGCGATGATCTCGGTATGAAAGGCTCTGATTCAGCGATGCCCGTCTGGGCAGATTTTATGCAGAAGGCGCTTGATCTTCACCCGGAGTGGAACGGCGACTGGGCAATGCCGGCCGGGATTCGCAAAGCCGAGATCGACATCCGCAGCGGAGCGCTGATCCGCGAACTCGATGCTCTCGCGGGTGCAACCCCAACACCAACCGCAACTCCGACGCCCGTGCGTCCCAAAGACCCCGAACTCGAGCAATATTACGAACCTCCCCCGCCCGAACCAAAAGAAGTTTTTGTCACGAATGTACCGGCCGAATTTCGCCGTATCGAGATCTTTGTCGCGGGCACGGTGCCGAATCGCGCCTTCATCTCGCCTGACGAAGACAGCGAGATTCCGGTCGACGGCGAACCAAACCCCACACCGAGCATAACGCCGCCACCTGTCAATGGAACTTGGACTGATGGGACGGACGCCGGCCGCGCGAGCGAATCACGCTCCTCCGACACAACACGCGCGCCTGCTGTCAAATCTGTCACGATCATGATATGCCCCGTGACCGGCATGCGCGCGACCGTCAACTGCCCTGACAAAGAAGCCCGCTCATACCAGCAAGGCGCCGAGCCAAAAGAGTTTTGCACATTTCACCGTTGAACGTCAGAGAAGTGAAAAGTGAAATATGAGAGATGAGAAATTTATCATTTCTCCTGTATCGTTTATCATTATCACTTATGTCGGAAACGGATTTGAAGAAAACACCGCTCAATGCCGTGCATCGAGAGCTTGGTGGAAAAATGGTCGATTTTGGCGGCTGGGATATGCCCGTGCAGTACACGGCGGGCGTCATCGAGGAGCACATGCGATGCCGAACGGCGTGCGGGCTGTTTGACGTTTCGCATATGGGCGAGATCTGGGTCGAGGGCAGCGGCGCGATTGCCTTTGTAGATCGCCTGACAACTAACGATGTCACCAAGCTTGTCGACGGGCAAGCGCACTATTCCGCATTGACGAATGCCAACGGCGGCGTCGTCGATGACCTGCTCGTTTACCGGTTTGCTGAAGATAAATTGTTTTTGGTAGTCAACGCCGGCACGACCGAGAAGGACTGGGATTGGATCTCTAAAAATGCGGAATTCGGAATGCGGAATGCGGATTCTTCCACAATTCCGAATTCCGAATTCCGAATTCCGCAATTGAGGAACGCTAGTTCCGAATTCTGCCAGATCGCGATCCAGGGACCAAATTCGCTTCACATCTTGCAGAAACTCACCGACACTAAACTTCCGCCTATCAAGTACTATCATTTCACGACGGGAAAAGTTGACGGCGTCGACGCGATCATCTCGCGCACGGGTTATACCGGCGAGGACGGTTTCGAAGTTTATGCGGCGCCCGAATACGCTGAGCAGCTCTGGAACAAAATGCTTGAGACCGGCGGTTACGGTGAATCTGACGGAATACTTCCCTGCGGCCTCGCGGCTCGGAATACGCTCCGGCTCGAATCCGCGATGTCGCTTTACGGTCACGAACTCGGCGACGACATTACGCCGCTCGAAGCAAACCTCGGTTGGATCACAAAACTTGGCAAAGAGGCGAGTTTTGTTGGCCGTGATACGCTTGCGGCACAAAAAGAAGCCGGCCTGAAGCGAAAGCTAGTCGGCTTTGAGATGACCGAGCCGGGCATCGGACGCGATGGTTATGACGTGTATATCGACGGTGAAAAATGCGGGGTCGTCACATCCGGCTCACCCGCTCCTTTCTTAAAAAAGAACATCGGCCTGGCGTTTGTTCCTGCGCGTTTTGCAAATATCGGGCAAGAACTTAAAATTGATGTACGAGGCAAACACCTGTCGGCTAAAATTGTTCCGACTCCGTTTTATAAGCGAGAGAAAAAGTAAAAGTCTATGTCAAATATTCCTGAGAATTTACGTTACAGCAAGGACCACGAATGGATCGCCGTTGACGGCGACACAGCAACGATCGGAATCACCGATTACGCCCAACACGCGCTCGGTGACGTCGTTTATGTCGATCTGCCGCGCTCCGGCGATAAGTTTGGCACGCACGAGGCCTTTGGCTCGGTCGAATCGGTAAAGGCCGTATCCGAGATCTTCACGCCTGTCGCAGGCGAGGTTCTTGAGGTCAACGAGTCGATCAACGATGCGCCCGAGTCGGTCAACAAGGAACCCTACACGGACGGCTGGATGGTTAAAGTTAAAATGGACAATCCGCTTGAGGCAGACGCTATGCTCTCGGCCGTTGAGTACGAAGAATACCTCTCCAGTAATGGATAACGGAAAGTGTAAAACGGAAAATGTCTGATTGTTCATTATCCGTTTTCCGTTTTCCATTTTCAGTTTATGCGCTATATACCAAATTCACCTGAAGAGCGAGATGAGATGCTCGCCATCGTCGGCCTAAAGTCGGCGGACGAATTGTTTCGCTCGATACCAAAAGAAGTTCAGCTCGGACGCTCGCTCAATGTTACCGAAGCTCTCGCCGAGAGCGAGGTTATCGCGCAGATGGAGGCAATGGCGGCGAAGAACACGGCCGCCACAAAACCTTCGTTTCTCGGAGCGGGCGTTTACTCGCACTTTTCGCCGACGATCGTCGATCACCTTATTCAGCGGAGCGAGTTTTTCACGAGTTACACACCGTATCAGCCCGAGATCTCGCAGGGCACGCTGCAGTATATCTTCGAGTTTCAAACGTTGGTGTGCCAGCTTACCGGCATGGAGGTCGCCAACGCCTCGATGTACGACGGCTCGACTGCGATGGCCGAGGCCTATCTGATGGCCCAACGCGTTACGCGTCGTGAAAAGATCGTGGTCGCAAGGAACGTCCATCCGGAATACCGCGATGTTGCTGCGACGTACATTCAGCATGGTACCTGCGAGATAGTCGAGATCGATTTTGATACAGAAACTGGTCGCGTCGGCGATCTCTCGCCTCTCGATGACAAAACGGCCGCGTTAGTGGTGCAATCTCCGAATTTTTTCGGCTGCATCGAAGATCTGCGTTTCTTAGCCGACGCCGCCCATGCCGTTGGCGCCCTTTTTGTCGTTGTCGTCACCGAGGCAATCGCTCTTGGGCTTTTGAAAACACCAGGCTCGTGCGGAGCCGATATAGTCGTCGGCGAAGGTCAGTCGTGGGGCGTGCCGATGTCGTTCGGCGGGCCGCACGTTGGACTTTTCGCGACTCAGGAAAAATTCGTGCGGCAGATGCCGGGACGCCTTTGTGGCGTCGCATACGACAAGAACGGTAACCGTGGCTTTGTGCTCACTTTATCGACTCGCGAGCAGCATATACGCCGCGAGAAAGCGACGTCGAACATCTGCACGAACCAAGGCCTGATCGCACTCGCCGCGACAATTTATATGGAAACGATGGGCAAGAAGGGTTTGCAGGAAGTTGCGATGCAAAATGCGCAAAAGGCTGCCTACGCCAAGAAACAAATCGCCGCGATCGACGGTTTTTCGATCCCGTTTTCGTCGCCTGTCTTTAACGAATTCGTTGTACGTGGTTCGCGCGCCGCGACGGAGATTTTAGAGGAATTACGAACGGAAAGCGGCGTTATCGGCGGGCTGGCTCTCTCAAAGTATTACGGCGGACATGACAACGATCTTTTGGTTTGTGTGACCGAAACGAATTCGCGTGAACATATCGATGCACTTGCGGCGGGTT
>JBJXFZ010000059.1:0-8481 GCA_046154245.1 Pyrinomonadaceae bacterium | reverse complement strand
TCCGCAACCGGATGTCAAAAGCCGACGTCATTACAACAAATCAACGCGTCGCGACTGCCGCAAAGTTGATGCAGTTTTTCAAGAGGTCGATAGAGCTCTGATCGAGTAGTTATGAAAAAGCAATTTTTAAGTTTTCTATTATTACTTTCGTTTGTTGTAAGCGTTTCGGCGCAAAAGGCTCAGCCCGCGCGTGTCGATGCACTCGAGACAAATCTTCGCAGGCACGTCACGTATCTCGCGTCCGACAAACTCGAAGGTCGTCGCACGGGCGAGCGTGGTGCGACGTACGCCGCCGGTTATGTCGCAAACCAGTTTGCCCGAATGAGACTCAAGCCCGGTGCGAGATCCGCGAACGGCAAGCCATCTTACATGCAGTCGTTCTCGTACACGCCCGTGCGCAACCCACACGCTGACGCGCCCGAACCAACAAAGGGCGTGATCGCGACAAATGCGAAAGCCGGTTACAACATCATCGGTATCCTCGATGGCCACGACCGAGTATTAAAGAACGAAGCCATAGTTATCGGTGCACATTACGATCACTTGGGTCGCGGCGGACAAGGCAGCCTCGCGGCAAATTCGACCGAGATACATCACGGCGCCGATGACAACGCCTCGGGCACGGCGGCGATCATTGAGCTTGCGCGCCAATTTGCAAAGGAAAAGAAAAACAAACGCACGATCATCTTCATCGCGTTCAGCGGCGAAGAAGACGGCCTTTTTGGTTCAAAGTTTTACGTCAACAACCCTGTCTTTCCACTCGACAAAACAGTTGCGATGATAAATCTCGACATGGTCGGTCGCCTGAACGATAAGAAACTGACCATCGGCGGGATTGGGACGGCCAGTGAGTGGAAACCTTTGGTTGAAAGTAAAAATTCCATCCCAAATTCGTCTAATGTAAAGATTTTGTCAATGCCAGGCATACCGGGAAACCCGGACATGGACACGCCTCCGGGAACTGGCCGCATCCCAAAACTTTCGGAGAGGCTGAATAATTTTGTGTTGCAACTCAACGAAGACGGTTTCGGTCCATCCGATCACTCATCGTTTTACGGCAAACAGATTCCCGTGCTGTTTTTCTTCACAGGCACTCATCTCGATTATCACAAACCGTCGGACACGGCTGACAAAATTAATTACGTCGGTTTGCAGCAGATCGTCGCTTATGTTGCGGCAATCGCAAAGGCCGTCGACGAAAATCCGCAGCGGCCGACATACACGGTCGCGAAATCGGCGAATACGGGCGGACGAACCGGCTTTAGCATTTCACTCGGCACGATACCGACCTACGCCGACTCAACGGACGGTATGGTGCTCGACGGCGTGCGTGAAAACAGCCCCGCGTCGCGTGCCGGTTTGAAGACCGGTGACAAGATGGTGAAACTCGCGGGCAAAGACGTGAAGAACGTCTATGACTACACTGCGATACTTGGCGAGATGAAAGCCGATGTCGAGTACGAGGTCGTGATAGTGCGCGGCCGCGAGACACTGACATTAAAGATAACGCCGGTTAAGCGGTGATCGCTTGGTTTTTGCGTAAACCAAAATACCACGCCCACCAGATGAAGAGCATCTGCAGCGGCACGCGGAAAAGTAGATACAACGCGCCGTATTCCATGCCGCTGTAATTCACTTGCTTTAGACTGCCCGCGATATTTGCGGGCAGTACGGTGATAAAGAAAATTATGAGCATGATCGCGGTAAGTCGCGATGTCCTCTGCAATATCAGACCGGGGACGGCGGCCAGCTCGCAAACGCCTGTAAAATAGACGAGCTCGCGTTTGTATGGAATTGCGTCCGGCATCATTTGCGTCATCACCTCGATGCCGGTTGGCGTAAAATGACTGATGCCGGCAATTAGCATCATTAACGCGAGCGCATAACGCCCCGTTTGAGAGATGCTAAGTCTGCCGCCAAGCACATATCTGTTTGCGGCAAAAATAAGGACGAATGTTGCGAAAAGTATGATTAACGGTGCCATGCTCGTAAAGTTGTCGTTCGGATCTTAAGCCGCCATTTTATCACTATGCTTCATTTAAAGACTGTGTTCTTACTTATAACGATTTTGTTTATGCTCTCCGGCTTTGGCTGTGACAAGGGCGACGTCGAGTCCGGTAAACCCGTGGCAAAATCACAACCGACAAACTCGCCGACGGCCGCGCCGACAACCGCCCCGTTAACTGCACCCTCAGCGGCGCCGACATCCACGCGGCCAAAGGACGGCGATTATCCGGGCAAAGGGAAAGTCACAAAGATAAATAACGACCTTGGCAGCGTCGAACTCGACCACGAAGAGATCGTCGGCGTTATGCCGCGCATGATCATGGAGTTTTACGTGTCCGACAAAACAATATTAAAGGGGTTAGCGGTCGGCGATCAGGTGGATTTTGTGCTGCGGCACAAGGGCAGCACTGAAACGATCGTAAAAATCACAAAGGCAAAATGAACACGATCGCGTTTTGCAAATTTCACGGCTTTGGCAACGATTACATTGTGATCGAACGCAGTGCGCTTGGCACGAGGGAACTGCCGCAGCTTGCGCGTTATATGTGTCACCGCAATACCGGCGTTGGCGCGGACGGCATCGCCGTGATCGAAAAAAGTAACGGCGATAACGCAGATTACTTTTGCGAGATCGTAAATCCCGACGGCAGTATTGCCGGCTTTTCCGGAAACGGAACGCGATGCGCCGTCGCATATCTGCACTACAAAACTTTGTGGAGCGACGAACGCCTTCGGCTAGCGACACGCAGCGGCGTCAAGACTTACGACCTGCTCGAGCGCAAAGCTGACAACGAGTTTTGGTTTGATGCCGAGATCGGCGAACCGAGATTTTCGAGCGACGAGATACCCGCCCTCACGCCAGTCAGCCGCCACACCGTCGTAGACGAACCGATCGAGGTCGGCGGCAGACTTTACGAATTCGCAGCAGTAAACGTTGGCAATCCGGTCGCTTGCATTTTTGTCGACGACTTTAGTTTTGATTGGCGAGCTCTGGGATGCGAGATGGAAACGCACGAAATGTTCCCGCAGCGTGCAAACATAGTCTTTGTAAAAGTTATCGATCGCGAAAATATCGAGATCCGCATCTGGGAACGCGGTGCCGGTGAGACGGCAGCTTCGGGAACTTGTTCTAGCGGCGCAGCCGTGCTAAGTGCGTTTTTGCAAAAAACAGGCAGAACGATGAATGTGCATTCCGAGGGCGGCATGACGAAGGTCGTGTGGCGTGACGATGACAAGATCGTCATCACAGGGTCTGCGATGCTCGCATTTTGCGGCGAGTGGCCGGAGTAACGGTTTTGCCCGATGAATCGCGACAAAAATCTACTGACTGTCCGGGAAAAGTCTGAACCCTGGGATGTAGTCGTCATCGGCGGCGGCGCAACCGGTGCGGGCTGTGCTCTCGACGCGGCGTCGCGCGGTTTTTCAGTTTTGCTGCTTGAGCAGCACGATTTCGGAAAAGGCACGTCTTCGCGCTCGACAAAGCTGATTCACGGGGGCATTCGTTATCTGCGGCAGGGCAATATTTCGCTCGTCCGCGAGGCTTTGCGTGAGCGCGGCATCGTGCTCGCGACTGCACCGCATATCGTTCATCTACAGGATTTTGTCGTTCCCTGCTACAGCCGCTGGCAAAAGCTATTTTACGGAGCGGGCCTGCGAATTTACGATCATTTAGCCGGAAAACTCAGCACAGGACGATCTCGCATCTTGTCTCGTGAAGAAACGATAAGACGTCTGCCAAACCTAAAAGCCGACGGACTCCGAGGCGGCGTTTTATATTCGGACGGCCAGTTTGACGACACGCGTTTGTTGATCGACATTCTGCAAACCGCGGAGTCGCACGGCGCAATCGTGCTGAATTACGCAAGAGCGTCGGCGCTGCAAAAATCTGCCGCGGGCCGCATTGAGGCGGTTGAATTCATAGATCAGGAAACGGGCGAACGGCTTGTCGCACGCGCACGATCAGTGATCAATGCGACCGGAGTATTTTGCGATGCGGTTCGGCAAATGTCTGATGAGCGCGCCGAGCGCGTCGTGACATATTCGCACGGCATCCACCTGGTGTTACCTCGCGACTTCTTGCCGACAGACACGGCCATTATGATCTCAAAAACGACTGACGGACGTGTGCTGTTCTGCATTCCGTGGCAAGAACATCTGCTCGTGGGCACGACGGACACGGCGATCGACACGGCAAGTCTTGAGCCGCACGCGCTTGAAAGCGAGATCGAGTTTGTCCTCAAAACCGCCGGTGAATATCTGGAACAAAAGCCGACGCGAGATGATGTTCTAAGTGTTTTTGCGGGCACACGGCCGTTGATAAGATCGTCGACGCAGGTTAGGACGTCGTCGCTCTCTCGAGGTCACGATCTGTTTGTCGACAAGTCAGGCTTGATCACGATAATCGGCGGTAAATGGACGACCTATCGCCGTATGGCCGAAGACGCGGTCGACAAGGCCGTCGAAATCGCCGGCCTTGAGTATCGCCAGTGCCGTACCGAAACGTTGAGCATCGACCCGCCACAAGTTAGATCCGGCGAGCGGCTGTACGAAGATCTGCCATACACAGATAGGGACGTCGTTCGCGCGGTTAGCGATGAAATGGCCAGAACTGTCGAAGACGTGCTCGCGCGCCGAACACGCGTATTGTTCCTTGACGCAAAAACCGCCGAAAGAATCGCGCCGACGGTTGCACAAATCATGGCAGCAGAACTTGGACGGGATGAACTGTGGCAGCAAGAGTCGGTTAAGGAGTTTGCGCGGGTCGCGCGAGGTTATTCGGTCGAAACCGATTCATAACCGTGAAGCGCGGCGTTGAGCGTATGCCAGCTAAGCGACGCGCATTTTACGCGAGCGGGAAACTCGAGCACGCCGGAGAAGGCACGTAATTTTCCAAGGTGAGTTTCCTCGGCCTCCGGGTCGAGCGAGCCGGTGACCATGCGGTGAAATTCGTCGAATAATTCTTCTGCTTCATGCAGAGTTCGCCCTTTCACGGCCTGTGTCATCATCGACGCCGACGCTTTCGAGATCGCGCAGCCCGAACCTTTGAAGGCGACATCGCTCACGACGTCGCCATCCATCTTCACAAAAATCTGCAACGCGTCACCACACAGCGGATTATTACCAACAGCACGCTTATCGGCGTCCTCGATCTCGCGAAAATTACGCGGGTTTTTGTTGTGTTCCAGGATCGTTTCTTGATAAAGCTCGTTCAGTTCTGACATCTAAAACAATCCTACTACATTCCCGTTCTCGTCGATATCGACGCGTTCGGCGGCCGGGTGCTCGGGCAGGGCGGGCATGGTGCGCATGTCGCCGCAGATCGGATAGATAAAACCCGCGCCAACGCTTGCTCGAACCTCTCGGATAGGAAAAGTAAATCCGGTCGGCGCGCCTTTTAGCGTCGGGTCATGGCTGAGACTGAGGTGCGTTTTCGCCATACAGATCGGCAGATCGCCAAAACCGTTTGCCTCATAGGCGGCGATCTGCTGCTCGGCAAACGGCTCGTAACTCACGTCTGCGGCGCCGTAGATCTTCTTCGCGATCGTTTCGATCTTTGCCTTGATCGGCTGGTCGAGATCGTAAAGGAATTTGAACTCATGCGGTTGATTTGCGGCGTCGATGACCATCTCGGCAAGCGGAACTGCGCCTTTGCCGCCGTCGGCCCAGTGTGTCGAAACGGCGGCGCCGAGCGCACCCGATTCGACGGCGATACGCTTTACGGCCTCGATCTCGTCCGCGTGGTCGGTCTCAAAAGCGTTTATCGCGACCACCGGCGTCACGCCGTGCAGCCTGATGTTCTCGATCTGCTTGCGCAGGTTGGCGGCCCCGGCCTCGACGTCTGCGACGTTATTCTCGAGCATCTCTTTCGGCAGAGGTTTGCCTGCAACGATCTTGTATTTTCCGCTGTGCGATTTTAGTGCGCGGATCGTTGCGACGATCACGCACGCGTCCGGAGCAAGGCCGCTGTAACGGCACTTAATGTTAAAGAATTTTTCCGCACCGATGTCCGCTCCAAAACCCGACTCGGTCATCAGGTAATCGGCCGTCTTTATGCCGATCAGGTCGGCGAGGATGCTGCTGTTGCCGTGGGCGACATTCGCAAACGGTCCGGCATGAACTAGCGCCGGAGTATTCTCGAGCGTCTGCATGATCGTCGGCCGGATGGCATCGCGCATCAGTACGGTCATCGCTCCGGCAGCACCGATCTCCTCAGCCGTGACCGGCTTTTTGTCGTGCGTTAGGCCAACGACGATGCGGCCAAAACGTTTTCGCATATCCTGCAAAGACGTCGTCAGGGCAAGTATCGCCATCACCTCGGACGCAACCGTGATGTCAAAACCCGTCTCGCGCGGAATGCCGCCTTCCATGCGGCCGCCGAGGCCGACGATGATCTTGCGAAGAGCGCGGTCGTTTGTATCGACGACGCGCTTCCACGTGATGCTGTGCGGGTTGATGTTGAGCGGATTGCCGCGAAGGAGCTTGTTGTCGACCATCGCCGCAAGCAGATTGTTCGCAGCAGTTACGGCATGAATGTCGCCCGTGAGATTGAGATTGAAAGTCTCCATCGGGACGACCTGAGCATAGCCGCCGCCCGCCGCGCCGCCCTTTATGCCGAATGTTGGCCCCTGCGACGGCTGACGCAAACTTACGACCGAACGTTTGCCGAGATGCTTCATCGCCTCGCCGAGCCCGATCAACGTCGTAGATTTTCCCTCGCCTAGCGGCGTCGGCGTGATCGCCGATATGTCGATATATTTTGCGTTTGGCCGGTCCTTGAAGCGTTCCAGAACGTCAAGCCGTACCTTCGCAATGTAAGGACTGCCGTAAAGATCGATGTCTTCGGGGCCGAGCCCGAGCTGTTCGGCTATCTCATTTACAGGACGCAGATTCGCGTGCTGAGCAATGTACAGATCTGAATACATGCGGAAATTATTGACTAATGACGAGCTGGTGTTAAGTGACACCGCTCACAAAACACGGGATCACCGCGCAAGCTCTACGCGAAGACGTCGATCACCTTTTGCACGGCGTCGGTCAGTTTATCGACTTCTTCCCGAGTATTATAAAACGCGAATGACGCACGCGCGGTCGCCGGCACGTCAAAGAACTGCATCACCGGCTGTGCGCAATGATGTCCGGCGCGGATCGCGATGCCCTGTTGATCAAGTATGGTGCCGATGTCGTGCGGATGAATGCCTTCGATAGTGAACGACAGCACGCTTGCCTTGTTTCGAGCCGTACCGATGATCTTGACCTCGGGAATATCGCCGAGCCTAGCGGTCGCGTATTCGAGCAGCTCGTGTTCGTAGGCCGCAGCCGCGTCGAAATCGATCGAGTTGATATAGTCGATCGCGGCCCCGAGCCCGATGCCCGCGGCTATTGCCGGCGTACCGGCCTCGAACTTCTCGGGTATCGGCGCAAAGGTAGTCCCCTCAAAACTGACTGTGCGGATCATGCCGCCGCCGGTTTGATACGGCGGCATTTCGTCCAGCCATTTCCGCTTGCCATACACCACGCCAACGCCCGTCGGCGCAAACATCTTGTGACCGGAAAACACATAGAAATCAGCGTCGAGGTCCTGCACATCTACCGCAAAATGCGGGACGCTCTGCGCCGCATCGACGCAGACTGGCACACCGAACCTGTGTGCAAACTCGATCATTTCCTTGATCGGGTTTACTGTCCCCAAGCTGTTCGACACATGACCGACGGCGACGATCTTTGTGCGCTCGTTTAGCAAATTTTCGTATTCGTCGATGATCAGCTCGCCGCGCTCATCGATAGGGATCACTTTTATGACAGCGCCGCGTTCCTCGGCGATCCTCTGCCACGGAATGATGTTCGAGTGATGCTCCATTTGCGAAACAAGGATCTCATCGCCCGCGTTGATAAATTTTTTGCCGTAACTCTGCGCGACAAGATTTATGCCCTCGGTCGTGCCGCGCACAAAGATGCATTCGGCTGGTTCTGCCGCGTTGATAAAGCGCTTCACCTTTTCGCGCGCGGCCTCGTACGCCGTCGTGGCGTGCTGCGATAGATAGTGCACACCTCGATGAATGTTCGAGTGCTCCTCAGCGAGATATTTCGAAGTGCGATCGATCACGAGGCGCGGTACCTGCGACGAGGCGGCGTTATCGAGATAGACGAGCGGCTTGCCGTTCACCGTTTGCGACAGCACGGGAAAGTCTCTTCTCACATTATCAACGTCCCAATTGCTCATTGTTTTCTCTGCAGCTTTCATTTTTAACGCTTTGCGGCCGCGATGGCGCGTGATTTCGGAGTTGCCGGAGCGGCCGGTTTTGACTTGGTCTTTTTCTCCTCACGCTCAATATACTCGAGTAAAGCCGTCTCGATAGTTGCTGCCCGCCTATGCTTTTCGCCTGCGATCTCATCGATCTTTGCCAGTATCTTTTCTTCAATTATTAACGAAGTTCTTGCTCTCATTATTTTTAACCTTCCAATTTCGTGTTCAGC
>JBJXFZ010000052.1:0-3532 GCA_046154245.1 Pyrinomonadaceae bacterium | reverse complement strand
GCTTTGTGAGGATTTCGCGGGCGGTGTCTGGCCAAATGCTATTGTGGTCGACAAAGCGATGATCAACAGCGGTAAAGATCTGATTGATAGGTGCATAGCTTCTCCTTTAACAAAATAAAATGGACTTCGGAAAGTTTACACCTACCCAGATGCGGGCTCAAGGATGAAAGATAGCCCGGCGTGAGGATTTAGTTTCAGAAAAGTCGAGGCGTGCGAGACAAGCTGCTTAAATTTCAAACTGACGTATTCTATAGTGCGGCGAGCACGCGGTAGATCTCGACCATTGCGAGTGTGTCGAGTTCACAGTATTTCTCAAGGTCGGCGAATATTTGTGCTCGTGTCTGTTCGTCGATCGTGTCCCACTTCGCGGCGCGATACCAACTGATCGACGCGGTCAGGCCCTCGCTGATACCAAGATCACTGTATTTTAGTTCGGGCACCAGCACGGGCAGGACCTTCTTGATCGAGCTGCGGCCCTTAAACTCGGGGTGAATGTAAAGCCGGTCGGCAAAGATCTTCATCAGATCGACGGTCTTTGCATTGACCTCGTTAAAAAAGTCCGCGTATTCGGGGAACATCCCGGCCATCTCGGTGTTGCGGGTCTTTTCGAACGCCTCGTACCAGACAAAAACGGTTCCGATGCCACCGGACATCGCTTGGCGCATATGTTCGGCGAGTTTCAGCGGTGGATTCGCCTCGCCGTTGCGGGCAAGATATCCGCTCTGACGCATCTCGCCACCCGGCGCATCGATAGTGTGTAGCGAGTATTGAAAACACATCTGTTGAAACGGCCGTACGCCGTCGAATTGTGGAATCGCGTACGAAAACGTCTCGTAATCGAGAAAGTGCAGCGGATATTCCCACGCGTCCATCCGCTTTTTTATCTCGTCGTGTTCGATAACGACCTCGCCCGATTTTGCGGCGGCAACCTGCTTTCGCTGTTTGTCGGACAGCGGAAAATTATCGGGCACGTCAGTGATCGCGATGATGTTTTGCTCGAGCAGCTCGCGCCGCTTTTCGTTCTTCAGATATGTAATATCGAAGATTGTGTAGTCCGGCAGATCGGGGAAGTGCAGTTTAATAAAGAAGCAATCGAGTTTGTTTTCGGCGCAATAATCGAGCAGTGACGGTATCGGCTCGGATTCTAGATAAGCTCGTGCGGCAATTGCTTGTTGCTCTGTGAGCGACATTCTTTCCGCGACCTTTTCCGTCACGTCCGTGATCGTAAAAAGCTGCTCGGCATCTATGTCGCCGCGGCGAACATACTCGCCGTTCATCGTGATCACATAACAGCGGCCAACGGTCGCACCGCTTTTTTCGGCGACCATTTTTTGAAACGCTACATCGTCGTAATGTTCTTCCTTGACCGACGCGGCGCCCTTTATTTCGTAGATGCGACGCTCGCCGGTGGCTTTGTCGGTGACTACTACGTCACTCTTTGCAAAGAGCTCGGCTGTGTGAAAATCGAATTGAAAATCAACGGACTTCGTGTCATCCGGCTGAAACTGTGCGAGTTTCTTTACGTAACTCTCGACCTCGTAACCCTGCTGGCGGAGATGCTGATATTCCAAGGTAACCGGCTCGGCGCCAAACAAAAGCGGCTGATGATGCTCGAGCCAAAATTCCTGCGGGCACTTAAGATATCTGAGGTATGCGGTTTTTGTGAGACGCGTTGTCATTTTTTGTGTAGCGAGCATTTTTATTTGTATTCTTTCATGATATTTTACGCCTAACTGAGCAATAAATCATGTTGATCTACGAAATTACCGCGACGGTCGATGATAAACTCGTGACCGATTACGAAAAGTACATGACCGAGCGGCACATTCCCGATCTGCTCGCGACCGGACATTTCGCTGCCGCGTTTTTTGCTAAGAGCGGCAACGTCTATCGGATCGGTTATCATGCGGATTCGCGCCAAGAGTTCGACGCATACATCGCAGATCACGCCGACAGGCTGCGGGCGGATTTCGCCGATCATTTTCCAACCGGCGTAGAGGTCTCGCGAAAAATTTTTGAGATCGTTGGGACCTTTTAGCAAGGCGTGAAGTCTAAATGGTTTTTAGCCTGTGTTAAAATTTGGGAGTGTCGGAGGGAGCATTATGTATAGATTTCAGAAACTTGCGAGCATCGTGTTTGCGACCGTCTTTTTGACCGCCGCCGGTTTTTCCCAAGTTCCGCGTGTGATCAACGGCGGCATTCTTAATGGCAAGGCCGTTAGCTTGCCTAAACCCGAATACCCCGAGGCCGCGAAAGAAGCGGGAGTCGGTGGCAAGATCGCGGTGCATGTCGTAATCGACGAGGCCGGAAATATTGCATCGGCCGAAGCAGACTTAAACGACATGCGTGAGAGGCGTGACGGCGAAGGGAATAAGCTCGACCCGCTGCCGGCCGATCCGCTCCTGCGAGATGCCGCGGAGAAAGCTGCATTGCAGGCGAAATTTAGCCCTACGCTGCTTAACGGGGAACCGGTTAGAGTCAAGGGTGTGCTGACGTATCATTTCGTGCCGGACGAAAATGACGGGGCCGTAAACGGACCAAAAACAGTCAGGGGCGGCGTCTTAAATGGTAAGGCGGTCGAGCTTCCGCTCCCCAAGTATCCGGCGGCCGCCCAAGCGGTAAAAGCGTCGGGAGCGGTATCAGTACAGGTGACGGTAGATGAGCAGGGTAGCGTGATCTCGGCGTCTGCGGTCTCGGGACATCCGCTACTAAGGGCGGCAGCTGAGGCCGCCGCACGCGAGGCAAAATTCTCGCCGACGACGCTTTCGGGCGTGCCCGTGATGGTCACCGGCATTCTAGTCTATAATTTTGTCGGACAGGACTGACTGGCCCTCGCTTAAGTCGGCGATCGACTCAAACCTGCGTGGAGCCTTAGTTCATGCAGGTTTTTTCTTGTGATTCGAGTGGCAAGACTCTTCGACCCGGAGAATTTGGTGAGGAGGAGCCCCAACGAATGTTTTTCTAATTACCGACATAGGTGTACTATCTACGAAAGGCTAAAGATCGCTGGAGTGCAACCCGATGACACCGGACCGTTGGCAGCAGATTGAAGAAGTTTTTCATGTCGCTCTCGAGGTGGAAAGGGAGCAACGCCCGGCCTTCTTAGATAAACACGCGAACGGCGATGACGCTCTGCGTGCCGAGGTCGAAAAGCTGCTGGCGCAGTTTGACGAAGCTGACAGTTTTATCTCGCAGCCGCTTTTGGACAGCGGGAATGCGGGAGTTCTGTCGGCCCTGCTCGACGAATCGGGCGACGACACGATGTCGGGGACGCTGCTCGGCAACTATCGTATCGAGCGCGAGATCGGCCGCGGCGGCATGGGAGCCGTTTACGAGGCGGTACGGGCCGATGGCGAGTTTCGCCGGAAGGTTGCGATAAAGATCGTAAAGCGTGGCGTCGACACGGATTTTGTTCTCAAGCGCTTTCGCAACGAACGGCAGATCTTGGCAACGCTTGATCATCCGTACATCACTCGTCTGATCGACGGCGGCACAACGGACGACGGCCGGCCGTATTTCGTAATGGATTGCG
>JBJXFZ010000051.1:0-6303 GCA_046154245.1 Pyrinomonadaceae bacterium | reverse complement strand
ACGGAAATTCATGATGAGTTTTACCCCGACAGATATTACAACCACGACGCCGAGGATGACGACGGTCTTGTAACGATCGGCCATACGCGTCACGACGAACCGCTGCGCGTTAACAAACGTGCGATCGAAAGCGATCTGCTCATTTATCTCAATATCAATCTCGTCCCGATGGATGGCGGTCACAAATCGGTCGCGGTCGGCCTGTGCGATTACGAAAGTCTTCGTTGTCATCACGAGCCGCAGACGATACGCGACTCTGATTCGTATATGGATCCGCCAAAATCGGCGTTAAATCATAAAGTCATTCGGCTAGGCAAACTCGTCGATGAACACTGCAAGGTCTTTCACATCGAGACGGCCTTGAATAACAAGATGTTTGGCGATGGTTACGACATCTTGACGCGCAACGAAGACGAGTTTTCATTCGCCGACCGCATGAAGTGGGAAGCGATGAAACGCACTTTTTCGCCGCTGCCCCGTGCCGCGAGACGAAAACTGCTTCATGCAATTCCGGCGCAATACGAACTCGTTGCGTGTTACGCAGGTTCGACCGAACCGGTGCACGAAAAGATCCTGGAGATGAACTATCGTCAGTACGAGATCCCGGTCAAGGGGCAGTGCGACATCCTGATATCCGGCATTCCGGATATTTCGCCCTACAACGTCTATAGCGCGCTGAACCCGATCCTTGTGCAGGTAATGGCGCTCGGGTATCACTTCAACATGTATCGGAACAAGCCGCTTCTGCGAAAAGGCGGCGTGATGATCATTACTCATCCTTGTTTTGACGAATTCGATCATAAGTTTCATCCGTCGTATATCGAGTTTTTTCACCGCCTGCTGCCTGAGAGTCGCGATGCGTTTTATCTTCGCGAAAAATACGAGCGCGAGTTCGCCGAGAACCCGGCCTATATCGAGATGTACCGCCGCGGTAATGCCTATCACGGCGCGCATGCTTTCTTTATGTGGTATTGGGGTGAGAATGGACGCCAGCACGTCGGCAAGGTCATCGTCGCCGGCGCCGAGAACGCACACGTTCCCGCGATGCTCGGCTGGGAACGCGCCGACAACCTGACCGAGGCCATCGCAATGGCCCGCAGCTACATGGGACGCAATGCCGAGATCACTATGCTCCATCAGCCGATAATTGGGTTGTGTAATGTGAGCGATTAAGGTGGATATGCGGTCACGGATTGTGACCGCATAAGATTTAATGTCGAAGAACAAAATAACAAAAGCAATCGCAAAGATTGAAGAAATTGAAGAGCAGATTTTTGTTGTTCGCGGCCAACGTGTGATGCTGGATCACGAACTAGCGAGAATTTACCAAGTTGAAACTAAAGCGCTAAATCAGGCCGTAAAACGCAATTTAAGTAGATTCCCAACCGATTTTATGTTTCAACTTTCCGAGTCGGAATTTGAAATCATCCGGTCACAAAACGTGACCGCATCAAAACGGAACATTCGATTTAGACCCTACGTTTTTACGGAACACGGAGCGGTAATGTTAGCGACAATTCTGAATAGTCCAACTGCAGTTCAAGCCAGTATCATAGTTGTCCGCGCTTTTGTAAAAATGCGGGCGATGTTGGCGTTGCATCAGGATTTGGCTGATCGCGTTGAGGAGCTTGAGAAAGTTACTGATTATCACGGGCAGAAATTTGGTGCTGTCTCAGCTTTACTCAGTGAAATTATGCGCGATCCGAAATATCTAAAACGCGAGATCGGATTTGTCGAGTCGAAGAAGAAGAAATGAGCCAAGAATTGCAGTTAGGAAAATACAAGTTTTATCCATACGAGTTTGATAACAGAAAGACTCCGACATTGGAAGAGATTGTTGAGCTTTGGGAAAAGATCAGGAAAAAGAAAGCGCATCCGAAAAAGTCCGTATCATGTGCCAAACGACGCACCAGGGAGTAACGATCATGACAAAGCATCCGAACAACGCAGAAGGCAAATTTTGGATCGATCAGGAAGTGTGCGTGGCGTGCTGCGTGTGCGTCGGCGAGGCGCCGGAGAACATCAAATTCGATGACGACGCGGGTAAGAGTTATGTTTTCAAACAGCCTGAAACGGACGCTGAGCTGGCGGCCGTTCGCGAGGCCGTAACGCTTTGTCCGGTCGAGGCTCCGAGAGAGGATGCGTGATTTTATTTAGTGCAAACAGCTTAATTAGGAGGTAAATATTATGCAAAGCACGAAAATGACTCCCGATATGGAAGCGTTAAAGAGCAAATTGCGCGCGACGTGGATCGCGGGCGATTTTGGCGAGATCGCGAAATCGATCGAGACGGGAGCTGAGGAATTTGTCGAGAGACTTGATTTGAAGCCCGATATGCAGGTGCTCGATGTCGCGTGCGGCACGGGCAATCTTGCGATACCTGCGGCCAAAACGGGCGCGACCGTGACCGGCGTCGATATCGCTCCGAATCTGATCGACGGCGCAATGGCTCGTGCGGCAGCCGCAGGCGTCGAGGCAAAGTTTGATGTCGGCGATGCCGAAGATCTGTCATACGAAGATGCGAGTTTCGATGTGGTGATGACGATGTTCGGCGCGATGTTCGCACCACGCCCCGATGTAACGGCGGCTGAATTGATCCGCGTCTGCAAGCCCGGTGGACTGATCGCGATGGCAAACTGGACGCCCGAGGCGTTTACTGGACAGATGTTCAAAACCAATGCGAAACACGTCCCGCCACCGCCAAATATGCCTTCGCCGATACTCTGGGGGACCGAGGACAAGGTGCGTGAGCGCCTAACGGACGGAATCTCGGACCTAAAGATGACGCGGCGAAAGATCACGTTCACATATCCGTTTGGCCCCGCAGAGGTTGTCGAGCATTTTCGCAAATACTTCGGCCCTACGCAGAAGGCGTTTGAATCACTCGACGCACCGGCTCAGGCCGCGCTCCGCGCGGATCTTGAAGAGCTGTGGACGGTGAACAATCAAGCCACCGACGGCACAACGCTCGTCGAGTCAGAGTATTTGGAGGTGATGGCAGTAAAGGCGTAATGGAACGCGGACGCCCTCGTCCGCAATGAGTGCCGCTGCGGCACGAACAAACTGCTCCGACGACGGACGGTAGAGATTAACAAATGAGCCACGCCGGAGGGATCGGCGTTTTGCGGACGAGGGCGGCCGCGTTCCGTATGAAACTATCACCAACAGAAATATTTAAGGGCAAGACGATCTTCTTTATCGGCGGGACCGGGTTTGTCGGCAAGGTCACGCTGTCGATGCTGCTCAATAATTTTCCCGATATTGGGAAGGTCTATGCGACCGTGCGGGCACGCGACGCGAACGAGTCGAAGATTAGGTTTTGGACGTCGATAGTGACGAGTCCGACCTTCGATCCGCTGCGCGAGAAATATGGTGACGGGTTCGACGATTTTATCAAGTCCAAAGTCGTGCCGGTTAACGGCGATGTCGGTAACGAGTATCTTGGGCTCGATGAGAAGGAAGCCAAGAAGATAATGCGCGACACCGACATCATCATAAATGGTGCCGGCAACGTGACGTTTAATCCGCCGCTCGAGAGCGCATTGCGCACGAACGTTGTCGGTTCGAACAACATCATCAATCTCGCACGAATGATGAAAAAGCCGCGGCTCGTGCATGTTTCGACGTGTTTTGTCGCGGGCAAACGCAGTGGCCCGATCTGGGAGAACGAACCAGTTGTCGGGTATTTTCCTCGAAAAGACGAGTTGGTGGGCACGACGTTTGACGTGAACCGCGAGGTCGAGGACTGCGCCCGCCTTTCAGAGCAGGCAAGGCAAGAGGCCGACGATGCGGTTCAGCACGCAAAGTTTCGTGAACTCGCCCGAAACAGATTTATGGACGAGGGCCGCGACCCGGATGACGAAGCCGAACTGAAGTCGGCAATTTTCCGGGAACGCAAGATGTGGATCCGCGAGCGCACGACAGAGCTCGGCGCCGAACGTGCCGAGTATTGGGGCTGGACGAATATCTACACGTATTCCAAATCGCTCGCCGAGCAGATCATCGCCTCGCAGAACGATATTGTAAAAACGCTCGTGCGGCCGAGCATCGTCGAATCTTCGCTAAGTTATCCTTTTCCGGGCTGGAACGAGGGCTTTACGACGACGGCTCCGTTGATCTTGATCGCGCTTCGCGGCCAGCCCGTGATCCCGGTCAATGAAAAACTGGTCCTCGACATCATCCCTGTCGATATGGTTGCGGGTGCGATACTTGCGGCCGCAATGAACGCTCTTGTCGACGACAGTCCGCCGCTCGTGTTTCAGGCGTCCTCCGGCGACTCAAATCCAAACGATATGAAGCGCATCGTCGGCCTTGTCGGTCTCTACAAACGGCAGCACTTCGAGGAAAAAGAGTCGGGCAATGTGATCGCCAACAAACTCGCCGGGATGATCGAGACGACGACCGTCAAACAGCGCACATACGAATTGACAAGCGCTCCGATGCTCAACAAGATCGCGAAGCGGGCGGACGATATGATGGATCGCATGACACCTCGTTGGGGCGGTGGACGGATTGGGAACATCATTTCCGATCTCAAAAAATCGACCGAGAGTTTTACGGAAACGACTCAGGCGACGATGGATGCGTTTGCGATGTTCAAACCGTTCATGATCGACAACGAATATCTGTATCGCTCGGACAACGTTCGCGCGTTGCAATCGGTCATCAAGGACAAAGAAAAACATCTCCTGCCGTGGTACCCCGAGCGGCTCGACTGGTACGACTATTGGCTCAACGTGCATTTCCCGGGCATGCGTAAATGGGTGCTGCCGACGCTTGAAGAAGAGCTAAAGGCCGTTGAGAAACGTTCTTACACCTACAAGGACCTGCTTGATCTATTTGACACCTCGGTCAAACGCTTCCCGACGCGCGTTGCGATGCGCATCGAGCGTGATGGGCGCAAAGAGCAGTATACATACGAGGATGTGAACGAACTGACGCTTCGTGCTGCTGGTTTTTTTGCGAAGAGCGGCATCGCTTCGGGAAGCCGCGTGATCTTGTTTTCAAACAACATGCCCGAGTGGGGGATGACGTATTTCGGTATCTTGAAAGCCGGCGCGACCGCGATACCGATCGACCCGGCATCATCGGTTGACGAGATCGTGAATTTTGCAAGAGCAGGCGAGGCGTCGGCCATAGTTTTGAGTCCGAAGCTCGCGAACGAGAACCCGGATCTGGCGAAACGCCTAAAAGCAGAAAAGCTGAAAGTTGCGGTTTGGACATTCGACGATGTTTTCGAGATCCAGGACGAAACCGAGGAAGCAAAACGTAATGCTCTGCTGCCGGCAAAGATCCACTCGAACTCGGTGGCATCGTTGATCTTTACATCTGGCACGACCGGCAAACCCAAAGCCGTCATGCTTTCGCACAAGAATTTCGTCAACATGATCTCGATGCTCTCGAGCGTGCTCGACATGGACATTACCGACGGCGTTCTGAGCGTGCTGCCGATGCACCACACATTCGAGTTTTCTGCCGGGTTCCTGACGCCTTTTTCAAACGGAACACAGATCACTTACTTGAACGAACTAACCGCCGAGGACCTCGCACGCACGATCGAGAACAGCCACGTTACGGGGCTGGTCGGTGTTCCCGCGCTGTGGGAAATGCTCCATCGGCGGATAAAAACGCGTCTCAGGGAACGCGGTGATTGGATCGCGGATCTGGCCGACAATATCATCGATTTCAACGCCTGGATACGCGACAATACGCCTTTCAATTTGGGGCCGATAGTGTTTTTCCCGATCCATCAAGGCATGGGCGGCAAGATGCGCTATCTGATCTCGGGCGGCTCGGCCCTGAGCGAGAAAGTGCAAAAAGATCTGCACGGTCTCGGGTTTACGGTGCTCGAGGGATACGGTTTGACCGAAAGCTCGCCCGTGCTCACGGTTGCCCGACCAGGCAACAAGCTTCTAAAGGGAAGTGTCGGCAAACCGCTGCCGGGCGTCGAGGTCAAGATCGGCAACCCGGACGAGAACGGCGTCGGCGAGGTTCTCGCCCGCGGCCAAAACATAATGGTCGGCTACTATAACAACGAAGAGGCGACCGAGGCTGTGCTGCAAGATCGTTGGCTGCGAACGGGTGATCTCGGTCGTATCGATGAGGACGGAAACCTGTTTATCGTCGGCCGCTCTAAGGACGTTATCATCGACTCGAACGGTAAGAACATCTACCCTGACGAGATCGAGGAGCTTTACGGAAAGACGGCGCTTATCAAAGAACTTAGCGTTGTCGGTTTGCCCGATGATGACGGCGGCGAGAGAATTGCGGCGCTCGTCGTGCCCGATTACGAGCACGACATCG
>JBJXFZ010000044.1:0-25140 GCA_046154245.1 Pyrinomonadaceae bacterium | reverse complement strand
CGGAAAAAAGATCGTATTCTATTCCGGGCGGGACGGGCATATGCAATTGTACGTGATGAACCCGGATGGTTCGGGCCAGCGTAGATTGACAAACGATGCCGACTTAAATTATCTTCCGGATTTTTCGCCGAAAGGTGATTTTGTGGTCTTTCAATCGCGAAAAGAGCGCCCTGGTATTGCCCACGATATCTACATAATTCGCTCCGATGGAACAAATAGAACTCGTTTGACGGACGGGAAGAATGGATACACGAGTCCGAAATGGTCGCCCGATGGAAAGAAGATCGTTTTTGAGCAGGCAACTGTCACAAAACAATATTATCGGGATTTGTCGAGAGATGAAATGAATGCAATGAAGCGTTCGACCGAGATTTTTGTCATGGATAGGGACGGCAAAAATCTCAGGAATCTTACCAACAACAATTATGAAGAGTCTGCTCCACAGTGGTAAAAAAATGGCGATACAATTTATTTCATGTCCCAACGCGATGGCTCACCAAATATTTACAAAATGAAAACGGACGGAACAGAGGTTCACAAAGTGGCCGATGGAAAAATGGTTACCAATCCTTTTATTTCCCCGGATGAAAAGTATTTTGCATATACAAAAGAAGCGGGCGGAAAGTGGGGACTTTATGTTTACGAGATTAAGAGCGGCACTGAACGGCTTTTGATCGGAGGATAATAGAAGAATAGATGATACAGACCAAGGGTTACGCAACACATGATTCAAAAGCCAAGTTCGCACCGTTCACATTCGAGCGTCGCGATGTTGGTCCAAATGATGTTTTGATCGACATCGAATACGCAGGGATCTGTCACTCGGACATTCATCAGGCGAGGGCCGAATGGGAGCCGATGATACCGTCGATCTACCCGATGGTGCCGGGTCATGAGATCGTCGGCCGCGTGTCGCAAGTCGGCGATGCTGTGACAAAATTTAAGGTTGGCGACGTTGCCGGAATCGGCTGCTTTGTAGATAGCTGCCGCGAATGTCCGGCGTGTGACGGCGGCGTCGAACAGTACTGCATTAGGGGTAGTGCGCAAACCTATAACAGTACCGAGATGGATCGCACAACGCCGACGTTTGGCGGTTATTCGACGAAATACGTCGTCGACGAAAAGTACGCGCTGAAGGTCAATGCGACCGGCGATCTGTCGGGGATCGCACCGCTGTTGTGTGCCGGTATTACAACTTATTCACCGCTGAAACGATGGAACGTCGGCCCGGGAACAAAGGTCGCCGTTGCGGGCCTTGGCGGTCTTGGACACATGGGCGTTAAGCTCGCCGTTGCGCTCGGTGCGGACGTCACGGTCTTGAGTACGTCTCCATCGAAAGAGACGGACGCAACTCGGCTCGGCGCAAAGCATTTCCTGAACACCAAGGACGAAACGGCGATGAAAGCCGCTGCAAACAGTTTTGATTTCCTGCTCGACACGATCTCCGCGAATCACGACTACGGCGCATATCTCAGTCTGCTCGCGCTCAGCGGCGTAATGGTTGTCGTCGGCGTACCCGTAGAGCCGACCGCCGTTCACGCCTTTTCGCTGATAGGCGGTAACAAAGTGCTCGCCGGATCATTGATCGGCGGCATTCCTGAGACACAGGAGATGCTTGATTTCTGCGCCGCTCACAATGTTACATCGGATGTCGAGGTGATCACGCCCGACCGTATTGAAGAGGCGTATGACCGCACTGTCAAGTCGGACGTGCGTTACAGGTTTGTGATCGACATGCAGAATGAGTAAGAGGTTTGCCCACGAAAGACACGAAAAGCACTAAATAGAATTTTTGATGGCTGAAATTATCTATCGGGAAGAATCGTACAAGATAATGGGAGCCTGCTTCGAGGTCTATAAAAATAAGGGCTGTGGGTTTGCCGAGTCGGTTTATCAGGAATGTCTCGCTTTGGAATTTCAACTGCAGAACATTCCTTTTGTCGCTCAATCGATTGTCGAGTTGGAGTATAAAGGCACGAAACTTGACCAATTCTTCAAACCAGATTTCGTTTGTTTTGATTGTATTATCGTAGAGTTGAAAGCCGTGTCCAAGCTCGTCGATGAACACCGTGCTCAAATGTTGAACTATCTTAACGCGGTTCAGTTTAGACTCGGACTTCTGGTTAATTTTGGACACTATCCGAAAGTAGAATATGAACGAATCGTAGTTTAAGTTTCTTTTTTTCGCGCTTTTGGTGTATTTCGTGGGCAATTTTTATGCGTTACATTGCACTGCTCCGCGGCATCAACGTTACGGGCAACAACATGATCAAAATGGAAACGCTCAGAGCAACGTTCGCGTCGCTTGGGTTCGCGAACGTTACCAGCTACATCAACAGCGGCAACCTTGCGTTTGATGTCCGTAGCCCGCACGTCAGTAAGGGCTCAACGCTCGAACAAAACCTCGTCGGCAAGATCGAAACTGCGATCGATACCGAATACGGGTTGAAAGTTTCCGTTATGATTCGCACACAAAGTTCGATAAGCGACGTACTCACTAACAATCCGTTTGCCGGCCGATTCGAGTCGCACAAACAGATGAATGTGCTCTTTTTGCGTGATGAGGTTCCCGCTGAAAAGCATGATGAGATTCTCGCCCTGCAATCGGACAAGGAGTTTTTGGCGATTCGTAGCCGCGAGATTTACCTTCTCTTGTATTGCGGTTTTCCCGAGAGCCTTCTCGGCCGAGGCCTGCTCGAGCGGAGACTGAAGATGCCGATCACAGTCCGCAATTGGCGCACGGTGGAGAGACTCGTAGAGCTGTAAAGGCTTGCCCACGAAACACACGAAAAACACGAAAAGGCATGGCGGAAATAATCTATCGCGAAGAATCGTATAAGATAATGGGCGCGTGTTTTGAGGTATATAAGGCTAAAGGCTGTGGCTTTACCGAACCAATTTATCAGGAGTGTCTCGCGTTGGAATTCCATCTGCAGCGAATTCCGTATGTTTCCCAAGCGGTTATGGAGATGGACTATAAAGGCACGAAACTTGAGCAGTATTTCAAAGTCGATTTCGTGTGTTTCGGCTGCATTGTTGTGGAGTTAAAGTCGGCGTCAAAGCTGATTGATGCGCATCGATCCCAAGTATTAAATTACCTCCACGCTAACAAATTTCGGCTGGGCATTCTTGTTAATTTCGGTCATCATCCAAAACTAGAATACGAGCGAATCGTCGTCTGATATACTCTTTTTTTGTGTTTTTCGTGTATTTCGTGGGTAGTTTCTTTTTATGATAAGACGCCCCTTCAACTTCAAACAATGGATAGATGAGCACCGGCATCTGCTCAAGCCGCCGGTTGGGAATCAGTGCGTCTACCAGGACGAAGACTTTATTGTGATGGTCGTCGGCGGGCCGAACTCGCGAAAGGACTATCACTGGGACGAGGGCGAGGAACTGTTTTACCAGCTCGAGGGCGATATAAAGGTGCAGATACAGGAAGACGGTAAGGCGGTCGAGGTTCCGATCCGCGAGGGCGAGATGTTTCTTCTTCCGCCACGCATTCCTCACAATCCGATTCGCGGAGCCGACACGATCGGCTTGGTGATCGAGCGCAAACGCCGTGAGGGCGAACTCGATGGGCTGCTGTGGTTTTGCGAAAACTGCAACGCAAAACTCTACGAAGAGTATTTTCAACTCACCGACATCACTACACAATTCCAGGGCGTCTTTAAAAAGTTCTACGGCGACGAAAGTCTGCGAACCTGCAAATCCTGCGGCGTAGTTATGCAGCCGCCTCCAGTCGTTAGCTGATAAAGATCGCGCACATAACCTTTCCTTCCAAGGTTGCGTATAACGTCGCGAATCACGTGGATCGTGCGCTTATGAAAAGAACATTCATTTTTATTTTTGCTGCTTTGATTTTGTGCTTGTCGGCGTCGGCTGCGATAGCCAAAGGCGTGATCGTCGTTGTCAATCGCGGCGAATCGACATTGACCATCATCGACGCCGATTCGATGAAAGCGGTCGCGACGATCCCAACCGGCACGGGCCCGCACGAAGTCGTGCTGACGGCTGACGGCAAAACCGCGATCGTCTCGATCTACGGCGAACAGACGCCCGGCAATTCGCTCTCGATCATCGATGTCGCCACAAGAAAAGAGACTAAGCGCGTCGATCTCGGGCCGATGTTGCGACCGCACGGACTTGTTGAGCTGGGCGGTAAAGTTTATTTCAGCTCGGAGGGAAATCGTGCGATCGGGCGTTTTGATCTCGCCACGCATAAGGTTGATTGGATCATGGGAACGGGGCAAAACGCGTCGCACATGATCGTGCTCAGCGCTGACCAGAGGCGTTTCTACACGCCGAATGTTGGGTCCGACACGGTCACGGCGTTTGAGTTCACCGCCGTGCCGCCAAGCCCCTCAAAGATCACGCAGATCGTGGTCGGCAAACAGCCCGAGGCGATCGATATCTCACCCGACGGTAAACAAGTTTGGGTTGGCCTGAATGCCGACGGCGCGATCGACGTCATCGACACGGCTACAAACAAGGTGATCGAACGTCTTAATCTCGGGGGGCGCCCATATCGTGTCCGATTCACGCCCGACGGCAAATCGCTGGTTGCAACGATGCCAAATTCAAAAGAGCTGATCGTCATCGACGCGTCGACTCGAAAAGAAACAAAGCGGATAAAACTTGACGGCACCGCGCTTGGAATTGCGTTCTCGGCCGACAGCAAGAAGGCATTCGTCACTACGTCGCAGGGCGATTTTCTAAATCGAGTTGATCTGGAGAAAGGTGAGGTAACAACAAAGGTCGCAACCGGCAAAGTTCCCGACGGCGTCGCGGTCTTTGGCCTTTAGCGTCGCGCAAGACTGGACTTCATCAAATTCCGCGACCAGCTTCTATGCCCTCTGCTTCGCGCTTGACAACATAAGAAAAAAGGAGCGCAATATCTGCAAAATAGAAATTGGGCTGCGTCATGCGTAGTAAGAGTTTCTTGGCCGGTCCGATTACAAGAATACAGAGTAATTGGTAGATACGGCTTCGATTTCCCGCGTCGAAATTCTTCCAGAGAGTTCCCCCGCCCGAAACCCCAGCCAAAACAGTACAACTTTATCTTGCTCCAAAACGGAGGGAATATGTCGAAAATCTCAGGTCGACGCAAAAACGGCAGTCACGCTGATTCGCCGGGTATTCTTGCGTCTGTAAAAGCAAATCGCGCACTTGTCGTGCTTGGAATTTTGGCGTTGATGACGATCAGCTGGGCGGCGATTGCCAATCGACGCGCCGCGAATAATTTATCTGCTTCGACAGCAACTATGCCTCCAGGGACACCGCCGCCGATGCCTGCAAATGCACCCGCGCGCGAATACGTTCACGCTGGGTCGGCTCTCATTTCAACCATCGAACCGTTTCGCATTCCGCCGAATGACGTTGCTGTATGGCGGCCATCGGAAGGTATGTTTTATGTTATCAACTCGGTCGGTGTGTGGACCTCGTATCAATGGGGCGTTTCAACTGACATACCAGCACCGGGCGATTTCGACGGCGACGGAAGGACCGACTTTTGTGTTTTTCGCCCGTCAACGGGAGTTTGGTATATCGTCAATAGCTCGAACGGCTCTGTTCAATACGACACATACGGAACGACGGGCGATAAGCCTGTTCCGGCTGATTATGACGGTGACGGACGTTCGGATGTAGCGGTCTGGCGAGCTACCGATCTGACTTGGTATATCCACAAAAGTTCTGACGGCGGATATTTGAACACTCAATTGGGCATTGCCGGCGACGTTACCGCACCGGGCGATTTTGACGGGGATGGAAAAACGGATCACGCCGTCTGGCGTCCAAGCACCGCTACATTCCACGTAAAGAAATCGTCCGATGGTCAACCTGTCAGTTATTCAATCGGCCAAAACGGCGACGAGCCCGTCGTAGGTGACTATGACGGCGATGGCAAGGCCGACTACGCAGTTCGGCGTCCAAGCACAAGTACGTGGTTTATCTATAGCAGCAGCGCTAACAACGTTACAACGACTCAATGGGGCGTAAGCACGGACATTGTAGTCCAGGCGAGATACACCGACACGGAGGACACCGATGCAAAGACCGACATCGCCGTTTGGCGGCCATCGACAGGTATTTGGTACATCTTGCGCTCAAGTAACGGCAACCCGCGCTATGTCTCGTGGGGCATTAGCGGCGATATTCCGGTTCCGGCGAACTGGGTCGATAACTAAATCGAAAATGTAGAAATGCAGGATGTGAATATTGACTGCTGACGGAGGAGATTATGCATAACAGCTCACACAAGATGTTGACCAAGATTGAGATTCTCTTTTCTAGGACTTTAGAGAAAGTGCCGACTCACGCGCTCTCAAGCCTCAGGCATTTCGCCATGCTTGGCATAACTGCGCGCCAATGGACGGCATGTATGCTGATCTGCGCGCTTCTCGGCCTTTCCGTCGCGGCGCCCGTCGGCGTGTCGATGCCCCGCGCAGTAAACAGCGACTCCGTAAACTACGAGCCTGTAAATGAAGAGACATCCGTTTTCACATCAACATTTCGCAATCTCAACGCCGAGATCGAAGCAAAACTGACGCCGTGGCGAAGCATGAATTGGAGCGTGTCGGATAACTCAAACACAGAGGGCAAAACCACAAAGCCACCGACTTCAGACAGTAAGACCATCGGTGATGAGGACAAGGACAAGCCATCAGCCGATGCGGAGAAAAGCGATGCCGAATCAAGGGAACATCTTCCTGACCAGCCATTGACTGAACCCGCGATCGGTGCAAGCAGCCCTACGGCACCGGCTGCACCACCTCCCGACGATGACGAAACTCGTTCTTCATTTACGGCGGAGAACAATCTTGGCAGGCCAATGGGACAGGTTGATGCCCAAGCTCCAAACACACCAGCTGCATTACGACGCATTGAAGAACGGATTGGAAGCGCCAATTTCAATTTTGAAGTACCGGTGGCATCACTGCCCGGGCGTGGAATCGACGGCGGCATAAGTTTGTCATACAACAGTCGCATTTGGAACTACTATCAAAACCCGATTGATAGTGACCATTCTCGCTACCGATACAATATTGACGGCGACTGGCTTGCCCCGGGATTCAAAATGACTCTAGGGAGTATCAAGCGTATTAACTACTATAATTATTCGCTAACATCTCCGGATGGTACCCGTCACGAGCTTACCTATATTTCCGGAAACGTCTCCGCAAGAACATACGAATCGACCGACGGCACGTTTGTCAAACTCAATATCACTGCTTCCGCTACAACCGGCGATGTTAACAGTACTGCCGTAGTTAGGTATCCCGATGGTTCAACCGCGATCTATACAAGTCTTGAAGCCGGCCCTTCTCATTACAAATTTTTTCCAACAAAAATAACGGATAGAAACGGAAACACTATCTACATTGGGTACCGTCCTAACGACATCGACGGGAGAATCTCATACATCCACGACACTTTGAACCGACAAATTAATTTCTATTACGACGCCGGGAATAAACTTATCGCCGTAACCGTTCCGGGTTTCAATGGTGGAAGCGAAAGACAAACAGTTCGTTTCTATTACGAGACAATGAATTTCGACACGACGACGCCAAGGTTTCAAAACGTGAATCACACAATACCCTCAAGCGCCGAAGTGCTTAAGTATGTGTATTTCCCCGGAACAAATACCGGGTACAAATACGATTATTCACCGGCTTGGGGAATGATCTACAAAATCACCAATCTGCGCGGAATGCAGGTCAGCGACCCAACAAATCTTACCCAAATCGGAACCGTTACAAACGAAGGACAAGCAGCAGCGACAACCCAGTACAACTATCCTTTAACTCTTGGCGCTCCGCTTACGGACGTTCCACGATTTACGACGAGAACAGATGATTGGGCAGGCCGAACAACGGCGCAGCCCTCTGTTACGAATTATCAACTTGAAGAGGATTTGACTATAAATCGAATGAAGTCAAAAATCACTTCGCCCGACGGCACGATTACCGAAACGTGGGCGATGATATCCCCAAATGGATGGGATGACGGCCTGGTGACAGATACATTTACAAGGACGCTTATTAACCCTCAATTGCAGACTTACAAAACATGGGCGCATTCCAAACTCTTTTGGGGAAACCAAACCGGCATCGGCGGCAGGCAAAACCCGCGGCTCCTAAAGGTCGAGCAAACAAACGACGCAAACCAAACGCGAGCTACAACATTTGAATATGACAACTACAATAATCAGACGCTTGTCAAAGAACATGACTTTGCCGCGCCCGATTCTCTCGGAACCGAACTGAGAAAAACCGAGATTACCTATCAAACCGGTACGGGCTGGATAAACAATCGGCTTCTCAGCCTGCCGACTCTAGTCAAAACAACTGTAAACGGCACCGTTGTTTCAAAAACGGCTTATGAATACGACAACAACGGCGGATCGGCTTCCTCAAATTTAGTTGCCCGATCCGACATTGACCCTCAGACACATGATCGGCGATATAACTGGAGTAACGGTTCGGATGAGGTCTGTACCTGGAACCCGGAAACACAGGAAGAAGAATGTAACACGGTCTGGGTTTACGATTCGGCTACTGACTATCGCGGCAACGTGACAAAGATAATTGCCTTTCCCGACACGAGCGCGTCTGAAACGGATCCGAACAATTCCGTTACCACGATGAAATACGACGTCGCGGGAAACACCGTCGAGAGCGGTGCAAGTTGCTGCAAAGAAAAAGAATGGATCTACGTCAAAGATAGTAATCCTGCTAACAATAACGAATATGCTTATCCTATGACCGAGAAACGCGGGGATCAGGGACAACTACAAACGAGTGTTACTTACGATCGCAACACCGGTCTCGTCAAAACCGCAACAGACGAAAACGGCCAAGTCTCAACCGTTACCTACAACCCCGCAAACTTACGCGTCACCAGAACTGACAGCCCGAACGGTGCTTGGACGACGACCGAATACAACGACGCTGTGTTTCCGTATCACGTGAACTCGACGGCGAGTCTTGACGCAACGCGAAGCGTCTCGAGTTTGAGTTTCTTGAATGGCGCTGGACAACAATTCAGGACTCGCGGCCAAACTGTTGATGGATTTGTTTCGAGCGATGTTGAGTTTGATGAAATGGGACGCCCCAAGAAATCTTTCAATCCATACACCGTTGCGAATCTCGGTGACACGCGCCCGTCAGGAATCAAATTCAGCGAGATCACACAGAGCGACGCCCTTGGCCGAACGCTTCAGAGCAAACTGCCCGATGATACCCTTGTATCGGCTAGTTATAACGGACTCGTAGCAACGACAACCGATCAGGCGGGCAAAAGTCGCCGGCAGTTGGCCGACGCGCTTGGCAGGACGATCCGCGTAGATGAACCCGACGCAAACGGCAATCTCGGCGACGTAGCAACCCCCGCACAGCCGACATATTACGAATATGACGGCAACGATAACCTTACAAAAGTTACTCAGTCCGACGGCACGACGATCCAAGAGCGAAAGTTCAAATACGATTCGCTGTCTCGCCTGACCCATGAAAAGCAAGTCGAGGCGACTGCAACATTGAATGACGCGGGCGTAAAAGTCGCGTCGGGCGGCCTGTGGACAAAATACTTAAAATACACGCCTGAAGGACAATTGGACTTTGGCCGCGATGCACGTGACGTTGTGACCACCTTTTCTTACGACGGACTGAACCGAGTGACATCGGTAACTTACTCAGGCGAAACAGGCTACCAAACACCGGCAGTCACCTATACATACGATCAGACTCGCGCCGGTCACTTCAATAGTGGTGCTCTGACAAAAGTTGAAACGGCGGCCTCAGGCGATGCACCGGCGACAAAAATGGAATTCGACCACGATCTAATGGGCAGGGTTTCTAAACATCGCCAGTGGATCGGCACTCAGCAATACGATCTTGAGTACGGCTACAATCTCGCTGGAGAACTCACAAGCGAGAAATATCCAAGTGGCCGAATCGTCACGAATTCCTACGACTCACATGGCAGGTTATCGTCGCTTGCCGACGCCTCACGCACGTATGTTAGCGGTTTGCAGTATCAGGGCAATGGCGGCTCATTATCTTCAATGTCTTTTGGTAATGGAACAACCCAGACATTCGGTTTGAATGACCGGTTTCAGATGGTTTCGCAGGAATTGAAGAAGGGTTCTGAGACTTTAGAGAAATACAGTTACGGCTACGGACAAATCGATGGAGCTGGAAATCTCGACCTGACGAAAAACAACAGCCAGTTGTCACAGATCGAATCTTACATCGGAGCGGCGAAACAGTGGACTCAAAAATTCAAATATGATTCGCTTGGAAGATTGAGCGAGTCCGAAGAAAAGCGTGGGGACACTAACGCGTTGAGCTACAAACAAAAATTCGACTACGACCGGTTCGGCAATATGTATCGGATACTGGCGAGTAATCCGACGGGTCAGGAAACTCCAATTCCCACGACTTGGATCGAATGGGCAGACATTGACAAATCGAAAAATAGACTCACGAGCTCAACAACATACGACGATGCAGGTAATGTAGTAACCGATAACAAGTTCCGGGCAATGGGCTTTGGCTATGATGCGAATGGTCGAGTGGTGAAAGCGACAAAAGCCAGCACGCCTGATGCATTGAGCGTATATGACGCAGCCGGAATGCGCGTGGCCGAAAAGGTCAATGACGTTTGGCGGTTTCTTGTTTTTGATATTGGCGGAAAGCTCGTCGCTGAGTATGGTGGAGTTCAATCTACTGATGAGGGCGGTGTGAAGTACTTATTCTCCGACTGGCAAGGCTCGACGAGAGCAGTTGTGAGTAATTCTGGATTCATGCTTGGACGAAATGACTACACAGCTTATGGCGAGGAGATTCAGGCTGGCGTTGGTCTTCGCACTACGACCCAAGGTTTCGGTTCGGCGATAAACGTTCGCCAAAAATACGGCCTAACAGAACGCGACGACGCAACTGGCACAGATCACACATGGTTCCGAAAACACGAAAATCGTGCGGGGCGGTGGACGTCGCCCGATCCGTATAAGGGCAGTTGCGTGGTGGGTGAACCTCAGAGTTGGAACCGTTATTCCTACGTCAAAAATGACCCGACGAATTTTATCGACCCGAGTGGTTTGTGTACCGTAATTACGGGACCAAACGGCCCGATTCTAGGGCCTGACTGTTGGATCAATATCTATCCGAGCTCAGGGGCACTTGGTGGAGGCTCTGGAGGTGGCGGAGGAAGTATATATGGGCGTAGTTATTATGCTAAATGTGCAGGCGAAGGCGGTTGCGGCGGCGGGATGGGCGGTCCGTCAACTGGAGTGCCGCCTGGGCAACCGCCTCGTGATTCGGGTGAGACTTACGAAGAAAAGCAAAGAAAAAAGTGCGTTGCTGAGAAAAAAGCTGCTTTAGATAGAGAGCGACAAGAGGCACTTAACCAGGCGAATACGGCTAAACGGATAGGCCGGAGCATCTTGTTTAGTGTTGCTCGAGGTGCCGTAATTGGTGGAGTTCTTGGAGGAATCGGAGGAGCAGGCTTTGCGGGGGTCGGGGCGGTACCGGGCGCTATTCTAGGAGTGGTTGTCGGAGGGGCTCTGGGCGGTGCGGGTTCCTCGGTTACCGCCCCGGCTATGGAAATTGGCTATCGAGCGATCTATGACCCTGTTAAGTACCGTGTTAAACTAGCTCAAGCAATAGCCGAATGTAATCGACAGGTTTGGTTATGACATTCGTTACGACAATATTTTTGGTGGTCACTAGTTTCGTCCTTGGTTTATTCTTCCTCGTTATTGTAGGGACGATACGACAAAAGGGGCGTTGGGGCATAAATACGAACACTCCACAATGCCCAATCTGCGCTACTTCCATTAAATCACAGGTTCGGGTGCCAGGAAGCCTGCGTCAGGCATTATGGGGTGGCTGGACGTGCCCGAAGTGTTATATCGAGATCGACAAATGGGGAAACCAAATATCGTGACAGACTACAAACAGATTCATTGGCCGAACAACTTATGACAAGGCTGGTCAGGTGTTGCGCAGGACTAGGGGCATCAATAAACATTAGTTTTTTGACAGTCCGGTTTGATGCCTTGGAAGTGCGCTAAAAACAGGGGATTTAGAGAGTTAATTTTCTGGGGGTTTTTGACACCTAACATCTGTGGTAGTCAGTCTTCTTATAATTTGCTCCGCAGTTATTGCAGTGCTTAGTTAGACTTTGATGTTCCTCATAATGATTTCGAAGCATCGCAACACTTGAAAACGATCTTCGACACACTGAACACTTGAAATTTCTGCTCATAGGTTTAGGTAATTAATGATCGAAGCTCCGGTGCTTCTTCGCTATCGGTCGGTGTCGCCCAAATCTTACTAAAAACAAGCTCGGGCTTTTCTAAGAATATCGGTCGTTTGTCCTTAGCTACTCCGGGCCTGAAATTGTAAATTTTTGTAAAACCCGCGTTCGGCGGCAGTGTGCTGTTGCGTATTGTCGCGATCTGTCTTACATTGATTGCAAATCACGACAAATCTGTATTTTGGATAGGTCAAGTCAAACCCTACTAATTCGAGGTCCAGGATGATGAAAAATTCACGTGCGCTTTCTTTTTTGCTCCTTGCCAGCTTGATCGTGTTGGCTGCCGGGTCGGTTTTTTCGCAGCGTTCGACACCAACGCCGCGTCCAACTGCTACACCGAAATCGGGAGCAACGCCGGTTGCGGCGACCACCCCTGCGATTACGATCAAGGATGCTATATCGAGCTTGCGATTTCGCGAGATCGGGCCGGCGGTGATGGGCGGCCGCATCAACGATATCGAAGTCGCGCCAAATGACGCGCGTATTATTTACGCGGCGGTCGCCTCGGGCGGCATCGTCAAATCGGTGAACGGCGGCACCTCCTGGACGACGATCTTCAATAGCGAAACCGTACCTAGCGTCGGCGATGTCGCGATCTCGCAGTCAAACCCGTCGGTCGTTTGGGCGGGCACGGGCGAAGCGAACAACCGTCAAAGCTCTTCGTGGGGCAACGGCGTTTACAAGTCGATGGACGAAGGTAAGACGTGGAAGTTGATGGGCCTGCCGAATTCGTTTGCGATACCACGCATTGTGATCCATCCGACAAATCCTGACGTCGTTTATGTCGCTGTGCTCGGCAATCTTTGGGCGCCAAACAGCGACCGAGGCGTTTACAAAACGACCGACGGGGGGCGCAGTTGGCAGCACGTGTTGAAGGTCAACGATGACACCGGCGCGACCGAACTCGCGATCGACCCCGAGAGCCCGAACATCCTCTACGCAGCGATGTATCAGCGTCGACGAACCGTTTTCGGTTTTAACGGCAGCGGCGAGCACAGTGCACTTTACAAATCGAACGATGGTGGCGAGACGTGGACAAAGATCACGCGCGGAATGCCGTATGACACGACGAATGCTCCGACGCCGCGACCCGAAACGCTGCTCGAGACGGGGCGCATCTCGATCTCGATTTATCCGAAAGACACAAATATTGTTTTCGTTACTGTTGAGCACGCAAACGGCGGCGTGTATCGCTCGAACGATAAGGGCGAGACGTGGACGCGCGTCGCAGAGATCGGTTCAGTGCCCCGTCCGATGTATTTTTCAAAGCTGCGCGTCGATCCGAACAACGATCAACGGCTCTGGCTCGCCGGCGTTACGATGCAGTATTCCGAGGACGGCGGGCGAACGTGGTCGGGTAACTTTGCCAGGGCACCCCACTCTGACATTCACGGAATCTGGATCAATCCGACGGACTCTAACCACTTGATCATCGGCGGCGATGGTGGCATCAACGTTACTTTCGATCGCGGCCGAACCTGGGACTACTCGAACACCGTGCCGCTCGGTCAGTTTTACGAGATCGGCGCCGACAACCAAATGCCCTATCGCATCTGCGGCGGTCTGCAGGACAATAACACTTGGTGCGGGCCGTCGATGTCGATGAATCCGCGCGGCATTTCAAACGACGATTGGTACACGATCGGCGGCGGCGACGGCTTTTATGCACAGCCTGATCCAGACGACCCGACCACAGTCTACGCCGAGTCGCAGGACGGCAACCTTTTGCGTCGCAACACTTTAACAGGTGAGAGCAAGGGAATTCGGCCCCGCGAGACCGAAGACGAAAAGCGTTTTCGCTTCCAGTGGAATTCGCCGATCGTGATCTCGGCATATGACTCGAACACGATCTACTACGCGGGTAACTTTGTCTTCAAATCGACGAATCGCGGTGACGACTGGACAAAGATTAGCCCCGATCTGACGACAAACGTTGATCGCAACACGCTCCAGATAATGGGCAAGGTGCCGGACAAAAACACCCGCTCGCGGCACGACGGCGTTCAGCAATACCCGACGATCACCTCGATTTCCGAGTCGCCCGTAAACCGCAGCGTGCTCTGGGCGGGAACAGACGACGGCAACCTGCAGGTTACACGGGACGGTGGCCAGAACTGGAAAAACGTCATCGAAAAAGTACCCGGCGTGCCAAAGGGAACGTACGTCAGCCGCGTCGTCGCATCGCGTGAGAACGAGGCGACGGCATACGCAACCTTCGACGGCCATCGCAACGGCGATTTTAAGGTGTATGTTTACATGACGTCGGATCACGGCGAGACGTGGAAATCTATAGCGTCGAACTTGCCGCAGCACAACGGCGTCGCAAACGTGATTCGTGAGCATCCGCGTCAACCAAATCTGCTCTTTGTCGGAACCGAGTTCGGTCTTTTCGCCTCGTTCGACCGAGGCGGCAATTGGACGCAGCTAAGACATAACCTGCCGACGGTGCCGATTGACGACATCTTGGTACATCCGCGCGAGAACGACCTTATTTTAGGAACACACGGGCGTTCGGTATGGGTGATGGACGACATCGCTCCGCTAGCCGAGATAAATCAGGCAGTGCTCGACAGCAGCATTCACCTCTTTGCTCCGCGAACCGCGGTCATGTATCGCACATGGAACAACAAATCGCTCACGTCGGACAAAGCCTTTTACGGACAAAACCCGCCAAACGGAGCGATCATCAACTTCTACTTAAAAGAGCCGCTTGCGGAACGTCAAACCGTTGCAATAACGATTCAGGACGCAGCCGGACAGACGGTTAGAACGATCAATTGCACTCGGCCCCAGCCTTCCCCAACGCCACCGGCACAGCCCGGCGGCGGAGGTGGCGGTGGCGGCGGTGGTGGCTTTGGTTTGGGCGGCGGAGGCGGACAGCAGCAGTGCACCGCAAATAAGGGCGTGAATCGTTTTACTTGGGATCTTCGCTCACGACCTGCCGGCCCGCAGCTTCCGCCGGGCGGAGCGGGTGGACCGGGCGGCGGCGGCGGCGGTGGAGGTTTTGCCGCGGCACTCGCGAATCTCGGTTTCCGCGTCGAACCGGGCGATTACACCGTCAATGTAAAACTCGGCGACACAGAGATGTCGAGGACGGTAAAGGTCATCGACGATCCGCGAATCGTATTCTCGGCTGAAGATCGCGCCAAAAAACGCGCGGCTATTACAAAACTTCAACCACTCGTGATGCAAGCCGGTCTTGCCCAGGCGTCGATCGTCGCGCTTCGTACAAACGTCAACAACGCGATCGAAGCTTGGAAACGGCCGGGCACGCCGCAGCCGCCTGAGAATGTCAAAAAGGCCGCCGAAGACCTGCTGAAAAAGATCGATTCGGCTTACGTCAACTGGGGCACGCCACCGTCGTTGGTTAGCAACATCAGCCAGGCCGGACCACCGCTCGTCGAACTGCCGACGCCTTTGAACCAACGGGTCGCGCAGCTGATCTTCGCGATCGAAGGGGCGTCGGCCGCACCGACCGTTTGGGAAATGAGCCAGATCGAAATTCTATCCGCCAAAATCCCGCCGGCCGTAGAGGAGGTTCGCAACCTTGTAACTGTCGATCTGGCGGCACTTAACACGATGATGCTCGATGCAAAGATCCCGCACATCCAGCCGCCTACATTCGGGGGTGGCGGCGGTGGAAGGCGTCCGCCAAACGAGGAGAATGACGAACAGCCATAGAGCCAACTGTCTTGTTACGTTAACTCGGCTTGGAATGGAGTGACATTCCAAGCCTTTTCTTTTTCTGCTATTTTTGCGTAGCCCGTTGAATCGGTAAAATAGATCTATGCTGAAAATCGACGTTCACACGCACATCCTGCCGCGCGAGCTACCTCGGTGGAAGGATAAGTTCGGCTACGGCGGCTTTATCACGCTCGATCATTACAAGCCGTGTTGCGCACGGATGCTGCGCGACGACGGAACCGCGTTTCGCGACGTCGACGAGAATTGCTGGAGCGCCGCTAAACGCATCGAAGAATGCGACACAACGGGCGTGAACGTGCAGGTCCTCTCGACCGTGCCGGTTATGTTCAGCTATTGGGCAAAGCCCGCCGACGGGTTGGAGATCGCGGGTTTTCTGAATGACCACATCGCTGAAATCGTCAGCGAATATCCGCTTAGGTTTGTCGGTCTCGGAACCGTACCATTGCAGGACACGAATTTGGCGGTAAAGGAGCTTGAGCGCTGCAAGAAGATCGGCCTTGCGGGCGTTCAGATCGGGACGAATGTAAACCAGTTAAACGTTAGCGAAGCGCAGTTCTTTGAGGTTTTTGCCGCATGTGAGGAGCTCGGCATGGCCGTTTTTGTTCACCCGTGGGACATGATGGGCGAGCGCGATATGCAGAAATACTGGTTGCCGTGGCTGGTCGGCATGCCGGCCGAGGTTTCGCGCGCTATCTGCTCGTTGATCTTTTCAGGCACGCTCGAGCGTTTGCCTAATTTACGGATCTGTTTCGCTCATGGCGGCGGTGCCTTCCCTGCGACGATCGGCCGCATCGATCACGGTTTTAATGTGCGGCCCGACCTATTTACAGATAATCCGCACGGCCCGCGTCGCTATCTAAACCGCATCTATTTCGATTCGCTGGTTCATGAACCTGCAAAATTGGATTACCTTATCAACCTCGTCGGTTCTGATCAGGTCATGCTCGGAAGCGACTATCCGTTTCCGCTCGGCGAGGCTATGCCGGGATCATTGATCGAATCGATGGACTACGATGACGGAATCAGGGCGATGTTGCTGCATGGAGCGGCGCTGAATTGGCTTAATTTGGATAAATCGAAGTTTATGTGACTTGACTAGCTAGTCTGACTAGATATACTAAAGCCATGAAAGTCAGCGTCTACGAAGCGAAATCCAAGCTCTCACAGATGATTAACGCCGCTCTAGAGGGCGAAGACGTCGTTATCACACGAAACGGGCTGGATACGGTCACGCTGACGCCCGTCAATAAAAAGAAGGGCGAGTGGATCGGTATGTATGCCGGTCAAGTGGTTGTTCATGAAGATTTCGATGAACCGCTTGAGGGGTTTGAGGGTTTCGCTTGAGCATTTTGATCGACACGCAAGTATTTCTTTGGGCCGCGGGGATGGGCGACCGCTTATCAGACAGCGCAAAGACACTGCTTAGCGAATCTGGCCAACCGATCTTTTTCTCGGCCGCCAGCGCTTGGGAGATCGCGATCAAATGGTCAAAAGGCCGTCTGACACTCCCGGCGGCCCCGTTTGAGTTCGTAAACACTGTCATCTCGGCCGCAGGAATCTCGCAACTACCGGTCACCTTGAGAGATGCCTCGGCGGTTGCAGAATTGCCATTTCATCACCAAGACCCTTTCGACAGGTTGCTGGTCGCACAAGCACGTTTGCACGGCTTGAGATTAATGACTGCGCATGAGATTTTGGAGAAGTACGACGTTGATGTAATAGGTCTTTGGCTCGATGATGACGATGAATGATCAACCGATGAAATTTGACTCGGCTGGTGAGATGGACGCGGCCGATCCGCTTCGCGCTTTTCGCACGCGATTTAATTTTCCGCAACCAAAGACCGGCATTGAGCCGATCTATTTTACCGGCAATTCGCTCGGCTTGATGCCAATGAAAGCTCGTGAATATGTCGATCAAGAGCTTGATGACTGGTCGCGGCTCGCGGTTGCGGGGCACGCTCACGCAAAGCACCCGTGGCTGCCGTACCACGAGTTTTTGACAGAGCAGATGGCCGCGATCGTCGGAGCAAAGCCGATCGAGACGGTCGTGATGAACTCGCTAACCGTCAATCTGCACCTGTTGATGGTGTCGTTTTACCGACCGACGGGCGAGCGGTACAAGATCGTTATCGAGAAAGGCGCGTTTCCGTCCGATCGGTACGCGGTGGAATCGCAGATCAAGTTTCATGGGTTCGATCCGCAACGCAGCTTGATCGAGTTAACCCCGCGTGACGGCGAATCAACGCTGCGAACGGAAGACATCATCGAAAGAATTGAACGCGAAGGTGAGACCGTTGCCCTTATCTTGCTCGGCGGCGTCAACTATTACACCGGCCAGGCGTTTGAAATGCAGAAGATCACGGCCGCCGGACACCGCTCCGGCGCGGTTGTCGGGTTTGACCTCGCACATGCGGCGGGCAATCTTAGGCTCGAAATGCACGACTGGGATGTCGATTTTGCCGCGTGGTGCACATACAAATATTTGAATGGCGGTCCCGGCGCGGTCGCAGGCTCATTCGTTCACGAGCGGCACGCGAATAACTTTGAACTACCGCGATTCGCCGGTTGGTGGGGACACGACAAGGAAACGCGTTTTCTGATGGGTCCCGAGTTTAAGCCGCTCGCCGGTGCCGAGGGCTGGCAGATATCAAATCCGCCGATCCTACAAATGGCCGCCCTGCGTGCGTCGCTCGAGATCTTTGATGAGGTGGGCATGGAGGCTCTCCGTGAAAAGAGTGTAAAACTCACCGGCTATCTCGAGTCTCTCATTGACCATATAGATGACGAGCGAATCGAGATCATTACCCCGCGCGAAGCTCATCAACGCGGCTGCCAACTATCGATCCGTGTAAAAGGCGGCGATCGATCTCTATTTGACAAGATCTCGAGTCGGGGCGTCTATGCCGATTGGCGCGAGCCGGACGTGATCCGCGTCACACCGGTGCCGTTGTACAATAGCTTTATAGACGCCCATAGGTTCGCCGACATATTGTCCGATTGCCTCTGAGCGTCACATCAGGCGAAAGAGGTGGGCGATGATACGGGTAAAAATCAACGGCCGCGACGGCGAATTTGACGAAGGTACGACCATTCTCGCTGCGGCTGCTCGCCTCGGCTATGAAATCCCCGCTTTATGCAACGACGACCGCCTGAAACCGATCGGAGCATGCCGGCTGTGTCTCGTTGACGTTCAGGGCTCGCTGCATAAAGCCGTTTCCTGCAAAACGCCGCTAACAGACGGAATGGAGGTTGAAACTCACGCCGACGATACCGAATCGGCGCGAAAGTGGAACCTGCGGATGCTCGCCCGACAATATCCGCGAGACGCGTTTGAGCGTTTCCCGGACAAGCCTTTTCACAAACTCGCACGCAAGTACGGCCTGACGGCAGACGATTTTGCTCCGCCCAACGGGCAAAGCATCGACGACTCGCAAACATACATTCAGGTCGATATGTCCCGCTGCATCGACTGCTATGCATGCGTGCGGATCTGCGCGGACGTGCAAGGGCAATTTGTCTGGCGTGTCATTGGTCGCGGTGAGGAGAGCGAAATTCTCCCCGATTCGTTCGCTGCTTTTGGCGATAGCTCGTGTGTTTCGTGCGGTGCGTGCTCTGACGCGTGTCCGACTGGAGCGCTTGAGGACAAATCGGTGCTCAGATACGGATTTCCAACCGAGTGGACGCGGACAACGTGCCCGTACTGCGGGACCGGTTGTGAGATGAATGTCGGTACGATCGGCGACAAGGTTGTTCAGGTGCGACCCGTCCTGGACGCGCCGGTAAATCGCGGCCACCTTTGTGTTAAGGGGCGATACGCCTTCGAGTTTGTCGATGCCGGAGACCGCGTGACAGAGCCGATGATCCGCGAAAACGGCGAGTGGCGCACGGTTTCGTGGGATGCGGTGATCGAATACACCGCGCGCCGAATGCGCGAACTCGCGACGGAATACGGTCCTGAGAGCATCGCCGTGTTGGGTTCGGCCCGTGCGACGAACGAGGAGAATTACCTCGCTCAAAAATTTACGCGGGTCGTCTTGGGGACGAACAACGTCGACTGCTGCGCCCGCGTTTGCCACACGCCGTCGGCCGCGGCGATGAAAATGATGATCGGTACGGGAGCGATGACAAATTCGTTTGACGACATCGAGCGTGCCCGGACGATCCTTCTCTGTGGTGCAAACCCGACGGAAAATCACCCGATTCCGGGAGCCCGCATCAAGCAGGCGGTGATCCGTAACGGCACAAAACTGATCGTCATTGACCCGCGGCGGACCGAACTCACAAAATTTGCTGACGTGCACCTGCAACTGCGGGCCGGGACGAATGTTTTGATATTCAACGCGCTGGCGCACACGATCATCGACGAGAATCTCGCCGATGTTGAATTCATCGAAAAGCGTGTCGACGAGTACGAGGAGTTCAGGGCATTTGTCGCCGACTATTCGCCCGAGGCGGTCGCCCAGAGGTGCGGTGTTGACGCTGACCTTATCCGCAAGGCGGCTCGTATTTATGCCGGGAACAAGCCCTCGATGTCGCTGCACGGCCTTGGCATGACCGAACATTTGCAGGGAACTGAGGGAGTGATGTCGATCGTAAATCTCGCCCTCTTGACCGGCAATGTTGGCAAGCCCGGAACGGGCGTGAATCCTCTTAGAGGCCAGAACAATGTTCAAGGGTCCGCTCACATGGGTTGCGATCCCGGAATTTTGACCGGTTCGGTAAACGTCGACGTGGGGCGCGAATTGTTTGAGCGCGTTTGGCAGCGACCCGTGCCCGAGGCCGCCGGTCTCAACCAATTGCAGATGATGGACGCCGCACGCATCGGCAAGTTAAAAGCGCTGTGGGCGATCGGGTACGACGTTTTTCTCTCGAATGCTAACGCGCACGAGACCGCCAAGGCATTTGAAAACCTGGAGCTTGTTATTATCCAAGATTTTGTCATGAACGAGACCGCCCGACAGTTTGGCCACGTCTTTTTGCCATGCACTACGTCATTCGAAAAAGACGGCACGTTTATGAACGGTGAGCGGCGGGTTCAGCGGATTCGCAAAGCCGTGACGCCGCGTGGCGGTTCAAGATCAGATCTTGAGATAATCTGCGAGCTCGCCCGCGCGATGGGCTTTGCCGAGGACTTTGCGTTCGAGTCGGCCGAGGACGTCTGGAACGAAATTCGTGCCGTCTGGCCGCAGGGCGCCGGAATCACATATGAGCGCATCGAGCAGCACGGCCTCCAGTGGCCGTGTCCAGACACGTCGCATCCAGGAACGGAGATCTTGCACGGCGAGTCGTTTTCTAACGGCCCGACCGCAGGCCTGCGACGAATAAAGTATCGTCCGACAAAGGAAACGGTGTCTGACGAGTATCCGTTTTTGCTGACGACAGGGCGCGTCCTTGAGCACTTTAACGCAGGAACAATGACGATGCGAACCGACAATATCAAACTGCGCCCCACGGATCGGCTGATGATCTCGCCGGTCGACGCTGAGCGCCTTTCGATCGTTGATAGTGAGATCGTGAGGCTCTCGAGCCGTTACGGACACGCAGATCTGCCGGTCGAGATAACAGAGAAGGTGAAAGAGCGCGAACTCTTTGCGTCATTTCACGATCCGAGGGTTTTCTTAAACTATGCGACCGGCCCAACGCGCGATCGCTTTACTCTCGCTCCGGAGTTCAAGGTCACGGCAGTCAACATTCGGAAGATTTCGCCGAATTAACTCACTCGCTGTATTATCAACGCAGGGACCGCAAAAAACCGCAGAGTGTTTGTTTTCAGTTAGTCTGCGTTCTCAGCGACCGCTGCGTTTAATTCTGCCGTATGCCAAAAGTCACAATTATCGGCGCCGGGTTGGCAGGTTCTCTGCTCGCGATCTACCTCGCAAAACGCGGTATCGAGGCACACGTTTACGAAGCGAGGGGCGACATGCGAAAGGAAACTGTCGCCGCCGGGCGCTCGATAAACCTGGCCCTATCTGATCGCGGGATAGCGGCATTGCGCGAGGTCGGCATGGATGAATACATGCTTGCCGAGGCCGTCCCGATGTTCGGGCGCATGATTCATAGCCTGTCGGGCGAGACAAAACTGCTGCCGTATTCCGGTCGCAAGGGTGAATACATAAACTCAGTCTCGCGCTCCGGTCTAAACATCGCACTCATCAACGAGGCGGAAAAATACGGAAATGTAACGTTCCACTTCAACCAACGATGCGCAGATTTTGACTGCGCAAGCGGCGAAGCTAAAGTCGACCGTGGCTCGATCATTGCGGCCGACACCGTTATTGCAACCGATGGCGCCGGCTCGGCTGTGCGGCAGGCGATGGAAGAGCAGATCGACGGCCACAACTCGACAACAGTTTTCCTCGATCATGGCTACAAAGAGTTGCATATCCCGCCGGCTGACGACGGCGGCTTTCTGCTTGAGAAAAACGCGCTTCATATCTGGCCGCGACATCAGTTTATGATGATCGCTCTGCCAAATTTTGACGGCAGCTTTACGTGCACGCTGTTTCTGGCGCACAAGTCAGAACCGCCTGCGTCAGTGGGCGGCCAGTTTGTCGAAACAGCGTTCGATGCACTTATCGACGAATCTTCCTTGCTCGAGTTTTTCAATCGCGAGTTCGCCGACGCCGTTCCGCTGATGCCAACGCTTGCGGAAGATTTTTTCCATAATCCGACAGGCCAACTGGGCACTTTAAAATGTTGGCCGTGGAACGTCGGCGGTAAGGCCCTTCTGCTCGGCGATTCGGCACACGCCCTTGTTCCGTTCTATGGTCAAGGTATGAACTGCGCGTTTGAGGATGTTCGCGTTCTCGACTCGCTCTTGGGTGGTTTACCGTCGGGTATCGATTGGAAAGGCATCTACGAAGAATATTCTGAGCTTCGTAAAGTGAACACCGACGCGATCGCCGACATGGCCGAGGAGAACTTTTACGAGATGCGTGACCGCGTCGCCGACCCCGTTTTCCAGCGCAAGCGTGAGCTCGAAACAAAGCTCGAACAGACCTTTCCCGACTATTTTTCAAAATACTCGATGGTCACATTTCGCGAAGATCTGCCGTACTCGGTTGCGAAACAGAAAGGCAACGCTCAGGACCGGCTGTTGATGGATATTTGCTCACAGGTGGGAGCTGTTGGTGAACTGGACCTCGATAACGTGATGACCAAGATCAGAGGGCTGCAATGAATCTTACAGATATTTCGGACGTAATCGACATCTCGATTCCGCTCAGATTTGACGGAGCTCAACCCAATGCGTTTGGCGTTGAGCCGGCGTCGTCGCGAGCGCGCGAATACGGCTCGCTCGTCGGTGACACGCGACGTGGCGGGAGCTGTAATTTTGAGCAGATCACGTTGATCCCGCACTGCAACGGAACGCACACCGAGTGCGTCGGGCATATTTCGAACGAGCGGATCTCGGTGAGGACGTGTTTGCAGGACGTGATAATGAGAGCGGTTTTGGTGTCGGCTGAGGCCGAACAGGTCGAACGCGATCTGGTTATTTCGCGGGACGTGTTAGCTGATGCTCTGACGCCGCACGCGGCGTTTGCGGACGAGGGCGTCCGCGTTCCGACTGCGTTGATCGTGCGCACCCTGCCGAATGACGAGAGTAAGCTGTCGCGCGTCTACGATGAAACCAACATTCCGCCGTATTTCGCGGCAGACGCTATCGAGCACATTGTCGAACGCGGTTTCAAACACCTGCTCGTCGATCTGCCGTCGATCGATCGGTTGTTTGACGAAGGCAGGCTCGTAAATCATCGAGTATTTTGGAACGTCGAGCGGGGAAGTTTCGAGACGAACGCCGAAACGCGCGTCAACTCAACGATCACTGAGCTGATCTATGTGCCGAACGATGTCGCGGATGGCGAGTATCTTCTAAATCTGCAAATCGCGCCGTTTGACGCAGACGCCGCTCCGAGCCGGCCAATTTTGATGCGGTAATTCAAACAGGATGAACAGGATAGACAGGATAAAAGGAAGTCGATTGATCCTGTTTATCCTGCATATCCTGTTTGAATTTTACTTTACGGCATTTTCAAGAGCCGATTTCAGTTCTGGATAGTGAAACTTAAACCCGGCGTCTTCAAGGCGTTTCGGCAAAACACGAGTGCTGGCGAGCAGTAGTGCGTCGCCCATTTCGCCAAGGGCCATCGAGACAAGGAATTCGGGCAGCGGCAGGAATGTCGGGCGATAGAGGACGTTGCCGAGTGTTTTTGTAAACTCTTCGTTTGTTACCGGCTTCGGTGCGACGGCGTTTACGGCGCCGCGGATTCCGTCGTTATCGATCACGAAGTTTATCGCCGCGATGTGATCATCGAGTGAGATCCAACTCATCCACTGTTTCCCGCTGCCGACGACGCCGCCGACGCCGAGTTTGAATGGCAAGAGCATCGTGCCCAGTGCACCGCCGTCCTTTGACAAGACGATCCCGGTGCGCAGTAAAACAGTGCGAATGCCGGCGTCCTCTGCGCGCCGTGCTTCGCCCTCCCATTCGCGTGCCACCTCGGCAAGGAAAGTGTCGCCCGCAGTCGATGATTCCGAAAGCTCCTCGTCGCCACGCTCGCCATAAAAGCCGATCGCCGATGCGGCAACCAAGACTTTTGGCCGAGTCTTTAGCTGCGAGAGAGCTTTTACCAAAGTTCGCGTGCCAAGGACGCGACTGTCGCGAATCGCCTTTTTCTTCTCTTCGGTCCAACGGAGGCCATTGACGCTCTCACCCGCGAGATGGACGACGGCGTCGACGCCCTCGAGCTTTTCAGGCTCGGCAAAACCGTCCTCAACGCTCCATTGAACATAATTTTCGCCTTTTGGTTCGCCGCGCGATGCGACGAGCACGTCATAGCCCTTTTCGATGAATGATCTTTGGAGTGCGGTTCCGACAAGGCCGGTTGCCCCTGTTATGAGAACTCTCATAGAAGTAATTTAACCACAGTAGAAAAGTCAGAACCACCTGCGGTAGCGGGTGGTTGAACGCACGCCTATTTTTGCTCAGGTCAACAGAAGACGCGAAAAACTTAAACCACCCGCTAACGCAGGCGCGTCTGACGCAGATCGCGTTGGACAAACTCAACTAGTATTTTTATCTCTCGATCGCTCAGTATGCCGCGAA
>JBJXFZ010000037.1:0-6301 GCA_046154245.1 Pyrinomonadaceae bacterium | reverse complement strand
TATCAAAAAAAGTCTATCGCAAGGGCCGTTGGGTAACGGTCACGACCTGGAAGGGCGGTAAACGCGTAACAAAACGCGTCTGGCGAAAGGGTTATTGGGTCGGCGGCAAGGTCGCAGGCAAAACCAAAGAAATTATCATGGGCAAAGAGCGGCAGAGACCGTAACTTGTGAGGATTTGTTTTGTAAACTCGGCGCTCATTTATGGTGATTCCATAAATGAGCTTCTTTTTTTGTAGAATGTACTGAATATGAAAACTACTGTTCGTGTTGCCGGCGGTCAGGGATTTTGGGGCGATCTATTAACGGCGCCGATCGATCAGGTGCGAAAGGGGCCGATCGATTACCTTATGCTCGATTATCTTGCCGAGGTCACGATGTCTATCGTGCAGAAGCAAAAGGCTCGCGACCCGAACGCCGGCTATGCGCGCGATTTTGTAACGCTGATGCAGGAAATCCTGCCCGATTGCGTTGAGAAAAACATAAAGGTTCTGTCTAACGCCGGCGGCGTCAATGTCGAGGGCTGTGCGGCGGCTATCAAACAGGTCGCTCAAAATCTAGGCCTGCAAGGCGCGGTCAAGATCGGCGTTATTACGGGCGATGACATTCTCGATAAGCTCGATAACTTTCTCGCCCGGGGCGTCGAGATCAACTCAATGGACGACGGTACGCCGCTCGCCGCGATCCGTGACAAGGTCCAGAGCGCAAACGTCTATCTCGGCGCGGCACCGCTCGTCGAGGCACTTGATAAAGGCGCGAACATTATCGTCGGCGGCCGTCTGACCGATACAGGTTTGACACTCGCTCCGCTGATGCACGAATTTGGCTGGTCCTTCGACGACTGGGATCGCGTCGCAGCCGGGACGATTGCCGGCCACATTATCGAATGCGGTGCTCAATGCTCGGGCGGCAACTGCCAGTATGATTGGCAAACGATTCCCGACATGGCGAATATCGGCTTCCCCATCGTCGAGGCGTCACCCGACGGCACGTTCATCGTCACAAAACACGACGGAACCGGCGGCCGCGTAAACGTGCCGTCCGTTACCGAACAGGTTCTCTACGAGATGGGCGACCCAAAGGCGTACATCACGCCCGACGTCGTCGCCGATTTTTCATCGATCAACCTCGAAGCCGCCGGCGAAAACAAAGTTCGCGTCTTTGGCATCAAAGGCAATCCAAAAACCGACTCTTACAAAGTTTCGATCGCGTATTCCGACGGCTACAAAGCGGTCGGCACGCTCGTCTATGCCTGGCCCGACGCCCACGAAAAGGCGCAAGCAGCGGACAAGATCTTACGAACGCGTCTCGACAACCTCGGCCTAAAATTCGACCTGATCCTAACCGACTTCGTCGGCGTGAATGCCACGCATGGCCACCTGGGAACGCGGACGCCCTCGTCCGCAACGGCGGGTTTTTCGCCGGGTGAAGTTGACGGGCGTTCAATGCCGTCTGCCGACTGCGTCGGCATTGCGGACGAGGGCGTCCGCGTTCCGTCCGACATCCCCGAGGTCCAGCTCCGCATCGGCGTCCGCGGCCAATCCAAGTCCGACGTCGAACGCTTTACAAAAGAGATCGCCCCGCTTATCCTCACCGGCCCGCCCGCTGTCACAGGCTTCGCCGGCGGCCGCCCAAAGGTCGAAGAGATCATGGCCTACTTCCCAGCCCTGATCCCAAAATCGCTGATCGAGACAAAGGTTGATATCGTCGAAGCGTAGTTTAGTTGACTTATCTAAAGCGGAAGTTCGTAAACGCGACGAGACCGTAGCACGAGTGCATTTGTCCCGTTCTTTATGAAGAAAGCGCCATCCGACACGCGACGCCGAAATGCCTCGGTATAATACGCAGTATTCATGTTTCGATGAAAGCGGGTATAAGGGCCCTCCTGCCGATACCTTACGCGAATCTCCCATTGCAGCCCAGCTTCACTCGGTTCGATGAAAAAATAGGCCGTCCGCGGGAGGTCTAATGAAACATTATCGATAATCACGTAGCCTCGCCGCTGATTCTTGAAATGTTCCTCGATGAACTTTCTCGCTGCCTCACGCGTGCGAAAACACTCTTCACCTTTCTGAACGTCTTCCTGACCCCAATAAATGAGTGAACAATCGGCAATATGACCGCCGAACTCATACTGAGAAATGTCTCTATCGCCGATCTCGGTCTCAAGAGGCGGCGGAATGTCCACATAAAAAACGAATCGAGCCTCGTGGGGAACTGTGTAATATCGGACCGCCACGATACCTACTAGTACAATAGCGAGAGCAAGCAGCCTATATGTTATCCGCCTGAAAACCATCTGTCGCTTCCGCATCTGAAATATCAGGACTACTTCCCCAAAAACTTAGCGATCCCCGCTTTACAGTCATCGGTCATCCTTGCTTCAGCGTTAGTTATCACACCTTTTTCGACTGCTCGGGAAAACTCCAGACCGTCGATGTCGTAGAGCAGACGCTTTGTCATCGCAACGGCTGAGGCGCTGAGCTTTTCGTATTGCTTTGCGATCGCGATAATCTCCGAGTCGAAATCCTCGCCGTGAATCGTTCCTTCGACTATTCCTCTGTCGCGAAGCTCGCCAGCTCTAATCTCGTAACCCAATGTGAGAGTCGCGAAGGCGTCCTTTTCAGACATATTACGACGCAATATTGCGGCAACCATGGCCGGAACAAATCCGATTTTAGCCTCCGGAAATCCAAACTTGGCGTCTTCGTGGGCGAAAATCAGGTCGCATGATAGTGCAAGTCCAAATCCGCCGGCAAGAGCGCGGCCATGCACAGCGGCGATGACGGGGACGCGGACCTTACGAATAAGAAGAAAAAGCTCGGCGAGCGATCGTGCATCCTCCAAATTCTCTTCGTACGAGGCGGTCGCGATCTTCTGTATCGACGACAAATCCGCACCCGAGCAAAAATCCTTGCCCGCACCGCGAATAACGATCGCACGCAAGCTCTCATCACCGTCAGCCTCACGCAGCGCGTCCTTCAGCGCCGCGATGAGTTCGTCATTCAACGCGTTACGTTTTTCGGGGCGATTAAGCTCAATCACACGGATGCTCCCGTGATCTGAAATTGTGATAACGTTACTCATTTTGTGCAGTTGATTTTGTAATGCTTGTCAGCATCTTAGCCAATTCGGTTCGGTCTTCGTCTAGAGAGTGAAATTCTTGCTCCGAAATATAGTCGCCAAATAAGAGCAATTGTAGCCAATATTCAGTCTCGGCAGCCTTGCGTCTTGCGACGCCCATTTCCAGAGCAAATCGTTCGCGGTTTTCACCATAGACCGCTTCTTTCACGTGCTTGCCGATGTTGGTGCCCGCAATGAGAACTTCCCGGCTGAGCGTAAATTCCCTTTTCTCATCGACAAGATATCTGTGCAGCCGAACGATCCGCATCGCGAAGGCAAGCGATTTCACTACAATCGGATTATCCGTATCAGGCTTCATGAATTACTCATTCCAAATTGATAACTACAAATTATCTACGGTGAACAATTGTTAATTACCAATGCGTAATTGCTAATTGCTTTCAAATTACCCATTCCAAATTATCTACGGAAAACAATTGTTAATTACTAAAGCGTAATTGCTAATTGCTTTCAAATTACTCATTCCAAATTGATAATTCCAAATTATCTACGGTAAACAATTGTTAATTACCAATGCGTAATTATTAATTACTAAAGAGCTTTGCTGCTTTATCAATCTCAGCGGCAAACTTTTCTATTGTTCGTGACACGATCACGATCTGCTCGCTCGCCTCTTTCCAGTCGCGTTGTTCGATCGCTTCGCGCACGCCGGGCAGCGTCTTTACGCCATAGCCCGTGTAAAAGCCGGGTGCGTAGATCTGATGCCGAAACCAATCGCGACGCGGCAGTCCTTCATTGCGGGTCAATGCTCGCTCGGTTTTGTACAAGATCTCATCGAGCTGTTTTTGCGTCGCGGCGGACGGCTGTTTGCCGGCCGATGTTTGTTTGTAAGCGGCGGCGCTGTCTTTCAATTTTGCGAGAGCGTTTTGCAGAGGCGAAAAGTCGAGGTGCGGCACGGCGGCCTTTGGTTTTGGCGCAACGAACGTCTCTTTCGGATCCTGAACGGCCTGCAAAATACCGCTCGAAATCGCCTGATTCATTAGCTTTGTGTCTTCACGCATCGTATCGGTCAGTTTTGTCACTTCGCTGACGTATTGTCCGAGGGTATCGGCAAAGTTTGTAAATTCAAACGGCAGGGTGTCGGCGCTAGCGAGCCGCAGAACGGCGTGGCCGCAAACCTTCGCCAGAGCTATGCCGTACGCAAAGCCCGGGTCGCCGAATCGCGTGTAATGATCGTACGAGTCGTAGATCGAGTGGTACGAGCCGCCGCCGTCCTCGCCGCCGAAACCCAAATTGAGCGACGCGATCCCGAGATGCTGTATAAACGGCGTGAAGTCCGAACCCGAGCCGAGCGCGTAGATTCGCAGATCGTCACGCGACAGCACCTCACTTCGCTGCGCCGGCGAGCCCTCGACTATAGCTTGTGCGCGTGCGCGCTCCCAAACCGACATCTTGACCTGCGGATCGGGAATGTCGCGGCCGACTTGGTTGATGAACTTTTCGAGCGTGTGCGAGCCGCCCATGCCGAGGAATCCGCGGCCGTTTGAATCCGTATTGATGTAAACGGCCGCCTTCTGTCGCAGTTCGTCCGCGTGCGTCTCGACCCACTCGGTCGAGCCGATCAGACCTTGTTCTTCGGCGTCCCAAGAACAGTAGACAATCGTGCGTTTCGGCCGCCACCCGGTTTTCGCAAGCTCGGCAACGGCTCGAGCCTCCTCCATCATCGCGACCTCGCCGCTTAGCGGATCATCGGCACCGTTGACCCAAGCATCGTGATGATTGCCGCGCATTATCCACTGATCGGGACGCTCGCTGCCCGCCATTTTTGCGATGACGTTATAGATCGGTTTTATGTCCCAGTTGAATTCTAGTTTGAGTCGAACGGTCGGTGTGTTGCCGCCAAAACGATAGGTGGTCGGCAGAGCGCCGCGCCAGCTTTCGGGGACGACGGAGCCGTCAAGATTTTTTAGCAGCGGCAGGGCGTCGCTGTATGAGATCGGCAGCACCGGAATTTTCGTAAGCGTAGGTGCGCCTTTGATAGCGATGCGTTTTGCGTCCTTTGTCGCACCGACGCCTTTCGTCAACGGGTCGCCCGGGTGGAGCGGCATGTCCATCACCGAGCCGCGTTGAACGCCATTCTCGTTACGATATGGGCCTTTCGGGTAAACGTCGCCTTGAAAATAGCCGTCGTTTCGCGGATCTGAGTAGATAATGCAGCCGATCGCTCCGTGCTCGGCGGCGACCTTTGGCTTGATGCCGCGCCACGAGCCGCCGTAGCGAGCAATAACGATCTTGCCTTTTACATCGATGCCACGGCGTTCTAATTCCTCATAATCTGCCGGCACGCCATAATTCACGTAAACCAGCGGACCCGTTACGTCGCCGTCAATAGAATAGGCATTATACGTCGGCAGTTGTTCGTCTTGCTGGCCCGACGTAGCGTCTTCTTTAAGCGTCGGCTCATTCAATTTAAGCGTGAATTTCTCGGGCGCGGTCATCTCGACAAGCCGCGTCTTTGGCGTCGGGAAAAGCACGTCAAACGACTCGATCTTTGTGTCGTACCCCCACGATTTGAACTGCGCAGCGATAAACTCAGCATTCTCTTTGCCAAACGCCGAGCCGAGGTGATGCGGTCGGGCCGAGAGACGCTTCATCCACTCACGCAGATTGTCTGCCTTTAGAAACGAGTCGAATTTAGCCTCAGTAGCGCGTTGTGAGGCAGAAGTTTCAGTCGAAAATCCAATCATGGACGGACTGGTAGTCGATTGGGCAATTATCGAGGTAGATAAGATTATAGTGAATGCCGCACGGCAAAAAGATTTAAGCATAAGGACTCCAAACGATCGTAGGCTGAGATAGCAGTATTGTAAGCCAAAGAGAAGGCAATGAGCGAGTCACAGCGAGATTAATCGTCAAGAAATTTTCTTAGTATCTCAGTTACCTGTTCACTTGCCTCTTGCTGAACCCAGTGGCCGCTATTCGGAATTCGATGTTCCTGATACGGCCCTGCAATCATATCGCCTACTCCGGCAACTGTCTGTGGTAGAACCGCCTTGTCCTTTTCCCCGTAAATAAAAAGAGTCGGAACATCTATTTTTGGCGGGATTTCGTTTTTGCCAAACATACGCTTTACGATATTCGCTCGATAATAATTGAGCATTGCAGTCGTTGCACCGGGCTGACTCCAAGCCTTTTTGTACTGGGCAATCTCGTCACTGGA
>JBJXFZ010000034.1:0-4573 GCA_046154245.1 Pyrinomonadaceae bacterium | reverse complement strand
CCGGTGAATGGTGGGGCCGACGTAGTACGAACGGCTCTGTGTTCGCAGTACAGTTTGGCACAACGTCTGACCGTCCCGTACAGGGTGACTACACAGGCGACGGCAAAGCGGATATCGCATTCTGGCGCCCCACGGATGGCAACTGGTTTATTCTCCGCAGCGAAGATTCCAGTTTTTTGGCGTTTCCGTTCGGATCATCGGGCGATACGCCCGTTCCCGGGGACTACGACGGTGACGGCCGGACGGACTCCGCCGTGTTCCGCCCATCAAACGCCACGTGGTTCCTGAACCGCTCGACCGCAGGCGTCGCTATTCAACAGTTCGGCCTCACCTCAGACACGCCCATACCAAGCGCGTTTGTGCCGTAAATGAAAAAAGCCCGTCGAGGATAAATCGCCGGGCTTAACTTTTGCTAATAACCGAACTATACGTCGTAATACATCGAGAATTCGAGTGGATGCGGGCGCAAGCGCAGCGGCGTGATCTCGTTTTCGCGTTTGTACGTGATCCAACGCTCTATAAGCTGCGGCGTGAAAACGTCCCCTTTTAGCAGGAATTCGTGATCGTCCTCGAGCGCCTTCAGAGACTCGTCGAGGCTACCCGGCAAGCTCGGCACGTTCGCCAATTCCTCCGGCGGCAGATCGTAGATGTCCTTATCGAGAGGTTCGCCAGGATCGATTCGGTTTTGAACTCCGTCGAGACCGGCCATTAAAAGGGCCGCGAATGTTAGATACGGATTGCACGACGGATCGGGTGGTCGGAATTCGAGCCGTTTGGCTTTCGGCGATTGCGAGAACATCGGGATTCGTACGGCGGCCGAGCGATTACGTGCCGAGTACGCAAGATTAACCGGAGCTTCAAAACCCGGCACGAGCCGTTTGTAACTATTTGTAGTTGGCGCAGCAAATCCAACAAGGGCGGGAGCGTGCTTCAAAAGCCCACCGATGTAGAACTTCGCCATCTCTGAAAGACCGGCGTACTGATCGCCACTGAACAGGGGTTTATCGTCCTTCCACAGTGATTGATGAACGTGCATGCCCGAACCGTTGTCGCCATAAAGCGGTTTCGGCATAAACGTAGCGGTCTTGCCCGCGGCGTGGACGGTGTTTTTGACGACGTTCTTAAAGAGCATCAAATTATCCGCCGTGTGCAGCAGGTTCGAAAATCTAAAATCGATCTCGCACTGGCCGGCAGTCGCGACTTCGTGGTGATGACATTCGACGTCGATGCCCACGTCACGCAAGATCGTTGAGATCGAGTTTCGCAGATCGATAAGCGAATCTAGCGGAGCGACCGGCACATAACCCTCTTTAGGACGGATGTGATAGCCCATGTTCGGCGTGTCGCCCTCGGAGCGGCCGCTGTTCCAGTGTCCTTCTTCAGAATTAAAGTAATAACCGGCGCTGTTTTGGTTATTGTGAAAACGAGCCTCGTCAAACACAAAAAACTCAGCCTCAGGCCCAACGAAAACCGTGTCCGCGATGCCGGTGAATTTCAGATAGCTTTCGGCACGCGTCGCAACCGAACGCGGATCGAGCCAATAGCCTTCTTTCGTGATCGGATCGACGGCGTTCGCGATCAGACAAATCGTCGGACCACTCGCAAACGGATCGACCCATACCCGCGACGGATCGGGCACGAGCAGCATGTCCGATTCGTGGATAGCCGCCCAGCCTCGCAGGCTTGAAGCGTCAAAGCCGAATCCGTCCTCAAAGCTGTCCTCGGTCAGCTGCGAGATCGGAAAGGTCAGATGGTGCCAGGCACCCGGCAGATCTGTAAACCGCACGGACACAAACTTTGCATCGTGCTCGGCGGCAAACTTTAGTACATTTTTGGCGTTCATTATCTCTCCTGAATTTAGTTTCCGAAAAAGTCGGTTTCCGGCTTCCTCGTTTCTCAAAGTATCAAGTTAGCGATACTAACCCATCGGACTGCTTCTACAAATTTCGAAGAACGTTAACATTCCCGGTCACAGAAATCTTACACTTTTGTCGGGAACGGGCTCAATTGTCAGCATGGGCGACGTCGCAAACCATAACTAAATACAGGACTTTGTTGACTTAGCAGCGTTTTGGTCTTAGTATCAACCTCGATCAAAGAAACCATGCGCAGATACCTTTGCACGGTATATTCATCGCTATTTTCGTCGTCTTTTGTCTTTTTGAATCGATCGCCGCTTCACGCTTGAGTGCCGACCAGTTTATGGGCATCTATATCACCGCGATAGAGATCGCCCGGTTCTCCAGAGGAGAGTAAAGTAAACGTATGAAAAACAAAGCTGCATTGGTTTTTGCCGTAGTCGCTCTAGGCGCTGTGCTCGGTTGCGGCCGTCTGTCGGAACTTACTAACAAAGCCCTAAAGACCGACGATACTAAAACCGCCGGACTTCCTGGAGATGGTTCATTCACCTTGGCGGGAAAGGAATGGTCCAGTTATCCGCTTGAGAACACGGATGTGACGATAGATCTTCCCGGCAAGCCAAACGATAAAACCCCGCCACTGCCCCCAAGTTATCGGGCGATATTCAGCGCAATGAACATTCATGCTTTCGACGAGAAGGATTTTCAATCATCGGTCAGTCAACTCTCCCCAACCGGCGCGAGAAAATTCACCATCAAAGAACTCGCCGAAACCAGTCTTGCGGCAGTTAAGAAACAAATCCCCAAATTGACGTACGAAGTTGAAGTCAGGTCCGAGACAAATGCAAAACTTATCGGATCGTTCACTAGAAACGGAGCGGAATATCACGTACGAGGTTGCGTCGTCTATAAAAAACCAAAACCCGAACGCGTCTGGGCCGTGCTTACTATATTTCCAAAAGATAACGCCGACGCGCAAACCGCCAGCACACGGATGATCAACTCAGTCGTTTTTAAAGAATCGACGGAGAGGTGTCAGTAGCCCGCACGTTAGTAAGGGCTACCGTGGAATATACGCAACGGTAGCGCTTGTTTACACGCGGGCTACGGACACGATCGCGCCAATGAGGTCGTAGTCGTGAGCCTCTGTGATCTTCACGTCGTAGATCGCGCCGATCTGCGGTTCTAAACTATCGGGCATGTCGTTGATTAGAATGTAGCCGTCGATCTCTTGAGTTTGTCCCTCGAGGCGGCCCTGGAACAACAGATCGGACTCCTGCGACAGCCCTTCGAAGATAACTTTATACGTGCTACCGACCTTTGCACGATTGAGTTCGCGGCTGATCTTGGCCTGGTCTTTCATAAGAATGTTGCGGCGTTTGGCGGCAACTTTGGGATCGACTTTGTCCGGCAGATCGAAGGCAGGCGTGCCCTCTTCGTCCGAGTAAGTAAAGACGCCGACATTGTCGAAACGACAGTTTTTGACAAACTTGATCAGCTCCTCGAAATCCGCGTCGGTCTCGCCCGGAAAGCCGGTGATGAATGTCGTGCGGATCGCAATTCCCGGCACTTTCTCGCGCACGCGGGCAATGAGTTTTTCGAGCGATTCACGTGTGCCCCCGCGTTTCATCAGTTTTAGAACACTGCGCGAGGCGTGCTGCAGCGGCATGTCGAGATATTTCACGGCTTTATCTGTCTCAGCGATCGCGGCCAGGAAGGCGTCCGAGATGTGCGTCGGATATGCATACATGACGCGGACCCATTCGAGTTCGTCGATCTCGCCGAGGGCACGGATCAGTTGCGCGAGCAGATCGACTTCGCCAAGATCTTCGCCATAACGCGACGAGTCCTGCGCGATGAGGACAACTTCCTTTACGCCTTGCTTTGCAAGATCGCGGGCTTCTTCGATGATAGAGCCAAATCGCCGCGATCGAAAACTACCACGCATCGAAGGTATCGAGCAGAAAGCGCACGGCCGGTCGCAGCCCTCGGCTATTTTGATAAACGCTGTGTGAGATTGTGTCGCGCGCATACGCGGCGTGTATTCGTCGTAAAGATATGTCGCGCTCTTGTTGCCGATTGGTGTAACGGTCAGCTTTCGAGCGTCAAACTTCTCATCTGCCGCTTTGAGAATCTCGCCGACCTGCGATGTCCCGATAAACGCATCGACCTCGGGCAGCTCTTTCATCAGATCGTCGCGGTAACGCTCGACGAGGCAGCCCGCAACGATCACGCGGCTCGCCTTGCCTGCGGCCTTGAGCGCCGTCGCCTCAAGGATCGCGTCGATCGACTCCTGCTTTGCCGATTCGATAAACCCGCACGTATTTACCACGACCGTATCGGCCTCGCTGGCGTCGTTCGTGATCTCATAACCACTTTGCGCGAGCGTGCCCATCATCACCTCGCTGTCGACGAGATTCTTCGGGCATCCGAGACTGACAAATCCGATTTTTTTCATATAAGAAAGTTTTGATTCTACCATTTTCCGTAAACTTTGGTCAGAACTTGACTGTTGCCAAAAGGCACACGTTTGGCTAGAATGACATTCGGTGAAGTATTTTGCTTGGAATGCTGAGAAGAATGAGCGGCTAAAAGCTGAGCGAGGTATTTCATTCGAAGAGGTTGTTTTTCACATCGAGAATGGGGACCTGCTTGACGAGGTGGATCATCCGAACCTGGAAAAGTATCCTCACCAAAGGATGTACATCGTCAGG
>JBJXFZ010000016.1:0-11124 GCA_046154245.1 Pyrinomonadaceae bacterium | reverse complement strand
AATCGCTTTCCGTATTCGGTCATTTACCGGAACACCGAAAATGAGCTAACGATCTACGCCGTCGCTCACCAAAAGCGAAAACCTGGATATTGGAAAGATCGACTTAAATGACCTGAGCGCGACGCGCTGCCCCACCGCCATTTGGGACATGCAAAAGTTCTGGTACGCTCGTCACCAAAGCCGGCGAGGTGAAGTATAACGTGGTCCAGATCACGAGGAACGGAGTTACTTTGTCACACCCGCCTGCGTAAGCGGGCGGCCGGTTCGTTGCAGTATAATCGTCGAAGGAGAAAATTATGACAGCTCAAACAATGGAAATAATGGACGTGGTCGACTCACTTCCGATTGATATGAAGCTGGAGCTCATCGACCACCTTCTAGAGAGCATTTCACCGTCAAAGAAAGAGGTTGAGGAAGCCTGGAAGGTGGAAGCCGAAAGACGTATCGAAGAAGTTCGCTCAGGTAAGGTTAAGACCATTCCAGTTGACGAAGTCTTTGCCGAGATAGAAAGGGATTTTGGTAAATGAACCGTGAGATGCATCCCGAAGCTCGACTCGAGTTTCGAGAAGCGTTTGCTTATTACAAAGATTGTCGCGACGGCCTTGGCCTTGAGTTTTCGCGTGAGGTTTACGCATCAATAAGCCGTATCGCTGATGCGCCGTTGCTTTGGTCAAGATTGACCGAAAATTCGAGACGTTTCCTGACAAAACGGTTTCCGTATAGCATCATTTATCAAGTTCTTGACGAGGGCGTTCTGATAGTTGCCGTCGCTCACCAGAAGCGAAAGCCTGGATATTGGAAAGATCGACTAAAATGACCACTGCGCGACGCGCTGCCCAACCGCCGCCTGGGACATGCAAAAATTCTGGTACGCTCGTCACCAAAGCCGGCGAGATTAAGTACAGCGTCGTCCAGATCACGAGGAACGGAGTTACTTTGTCAGACGCGCCTGTGTAAGCGGGCGGCCAGTTCGTTGCGAGAACGACCCAGGCAAACTAGCAGCGTGGATTTCGGCAAGTCACGTCGAAAAAGCGCCAAAGAAAGCGCCGCCGCCAACACCATAGGAGATTTGTTTGGAACATCCACCAATACAACAGATCGGTCTTTCGGCAACCGATGTGCTCGCATTGATCGGAGCGATTACGGGAATCATCGGAACAATAGCAGGTATCTCTGCGCTTGTTTGGGATTTCTACAAATGGCGTTATTCGGAACGAGTTCGGCTTGATGTTAGCGCAGTACCGAATTTTGTATCGACGCATGATTCACATACAAAACACATCAATGTATCCGTAACTAATATAGGGAAGATACCGACAACGATAAAACTTCTTGCCTTGACGGGCTTCAATTCAAAGAGAGAAATGAAAAAACGATACGGTGAGGAAGTCTCAATTATTATGAATCCTGCCTACGGTACGTTACCGGTCAAACTGAATCCGGGTGACGATTGGTTCGCGGGGTTCAGACAAGATGACGAGGAAGTTAGAAAATTCCTTAAATACAAACATTTTGTTATTCAAATTGAGGACACCATGTCAACGGAAAGATTCCGGGCAGAGGTTGATAAAGCACGGATATTGCCGAATAGCTAGTTTCAGGAGTTCGGATAAGTAATGGGAAAAGATTTACAACGAGCCAAACAATTTCAAAGAAGCCTTTGGGAAGCCGCCGGACGTGAATGGTCCGAAGCAAGTTTTACAGATGATTGGGTAATCGTTCCGTATGGTGCTGATTGGGATCAATGGCAGATGGCAGGCTTGATGCCCATTGATTTCTGTCCTTTATGTGGCGATGATGACCTTTCTGATGGCACGACAATAACAAAACAATTTTCAGAACTGAATGTGCAGATACCTCATTGTAAGGATTGTGCAACGCGCAATAGTCGCTACATGCCGGTAAGTTACAAAAGCACATACGAAACAACTGCAGGCTGTCTCATACTTTTATTAATTGTGGCTGGACTTCTTTTCTGCGGTTGGTACTTTATTTTCAGGTAGTCGCTCCTATGGTTTTCTTTCTAATATCTATCATTCTTTGTTTAATACTCGCACTTTTCCATCCTTACTCCTCGCGCTTAGGGGCGACTGGTTTATGGCTAGGAAAGGCCCTTGTTTCACCTGACCTCTCCGGTATATCTCCGAGAGGAATTCAGGACGCGTTGACTGATGGAACTATAAGCAGGATCACATTTGCATCTGCAATACTACCCTATCCAATTTGTGCAATTGCATTCTTTTATTCGTGGTGGGCACCGTTTGTAGTATTTATTTTTTACCTCGTAGTAGCGGCATTTGTTGCACAGACGAACATCGCTTCGAAGCGTTTGGACTACTATATCAACGTTATTCAAACTGAGATGGGAAAGCGCCGAATCAAATATCATCTCGCGGGAGATACCGAAAGGGTTGAAATTATGGCGGAGTTGGAGGAACAAGTTGCAGATGCATTTGAAATTTATTTCAACTCGGGCGTTAATGCACCAAATTCAACAAAGGCACAACAATCTCCATTTGGTGATGTCTATTATTTACTAAAGTAAGAAAATTACTGGCATCGTTTCGGATATTTTGGGGTAGCAAAAAACGGACGACGGGCGAGGCTCAATTTACGAGGGAAGTTTGATGACAAACGACAGAGTATTCGCGATGAGTTTTGCGAGCGTTTATCCGCATTATGTGGCGAAGTCGGAGAAGAAGGGGCGGGCTACGGAAGGGGTTGACGAGATCATTCGGTGGCTGACGGGATATACGAAGGCGGGACTGGCGAACCAAACTTTTGAGGACGAATACATTTCGTTATTGAATTTGCACAGTGTCGATTCCGACGAACGATATTTATTCGATTGATTCAATCGTCGCTACGCGACTCGGGCATTTGTTCGACGTTCCGTGGGTTGAAACCCAAGGCTAAACTCATTTGACCGCTAAGCGGCCAAAATCTCAACCACCCAGCGGTTTCACGTTTATCTGCACAACGATTACAATAAGCATAGTTTCAAAGTCAGTCGTTATAACAAGAGAGGTCAAAAGATGAGGAAAACTCTTTTTGCGGTGTTGGTTTTTGCGTTTGGGGCCGCGGCACCTGTCACGCTCATAGCGCAGGAAAGGCCGATCGCGTTTGTCAATGCGAAGATCATTCCGATCGTCGGTCAGCCGATCGAGCAGGGCATTTTGCTCGTGCAGAATGGCAAGATCACTGCCATCGGCGATGCTCGCACCGTTAAGCTTTCGTCCGATGTGACGATCATCGATGTTAAGGGCAAGGTCATCATGCCAGGCATCGTCGATACGCACAGCCACATCGGCGGGCCGGCGGGAGCCGATTCAACTTCGCCGATACAGCCCGACGTTCGGATACTGGACAGCCTGAATGTCGGTGCGTCCAGCATTCAACGCGCGCAGGCAGGCGGCATAACGACCGTGAATGTCATGCCCGGCTCGGGCCATCTCGACAGCGGCCAGACACTGTATTTAAAACTCCGCGACAATGCGATAAAGATCGACGACCTGCTCATCTTTGGCAAGGACGGCAAATACATGGGCGGCATTAAGTTCGCGAACGGTACGAACTCGATTCGCTCGGGCGCCGGCGCATTTCCGGGGACGCGAGCAAAGTCCGCCGCACTCGTTCGCGAGCAGTTTATCAAGGCGCAGGAATATCGCGACAAGATCACTCGAGCCGCCGGCGACAAGACAAAGCTGCCGCCGCGCGACCTCGCGATGGAAGCCCTCGTCGAGGTCCTCGCCGGGCAACGCGTTGTTCACTTTCACACCCATCGCCACGACGACATTATGACGGCGCTGCGTCTGGCTAAGGAGTTCGGTTTTCGCATCGTGCTGCAGCACGTGAGCGAGGCGTGGAAGGTCGCTGACGAGATCGCAAAGGCAAAGGTGCCTTCGTCGATAATCATGATCGACGCGCCGGGCGGAAAGCTTGAGACGGTGGATGTCGATTACAAAAATGGAGCCGCACTGGAGCGGGCCGGAGCACTGGTTGGCTTTCATACAGACGACGGCATTACCGATTCGCGCTGGTTCCTCCGCTCGGCGGGCGTGGCCGTTCGTGCCGGCATGAGCCGCGAAAAAGCTCTCTACGGCATGACGATGGCGAACGCAATTATGATGGACCTTGGCGAACGTGTCGGATCACTCGAGACCGGCAAGGACGCAGATTTCGTCATTCTGTCCGGCGATCCGCTGAGCATTTACACGCATGTCGAACAGACTTGGGTCGAGGGGAAAAAGGTTTTTGATCGGGCGAATTCAGCCGATTACATATTTGCGGTCGGCGGCAAGGGCGCAACCGACGACAGCGACACGCTGCACGGCATTCATTGCTTTGACGGCGATGGAGGAAACTAAACAGTGAATAACGAACAACGGATAACGAACAATATTTCAGCACGCCGAGTGGTTATGCTAATCGCTTTGGCACTATTCACTATTCACTTATCACTGTTAACTGCCGTCGGGCAACTGGCGGTGCGCGGCGAGACGGTTTATACGATGGCCGGTGCCGCGATCACGAACGGCGTCGTGCTCGTCAAGGATGGCAAGATCGAGGCCGTTGGTCCGGCGTCGAGCATCACGATCCCAGCGAATTATCGCATTCTGACGGCCAAGGTTGTCACGCCGGGGCTTATCGACGCCCACACGGTTATTGGGCTCAACGGATATCTTAATCAGCCGCACGACCAGATGGCGCTCGACGGCGGAGCGTCGTTTCAGCCCGAACTCAGGGCAACCGACGCCTACAACGCCGAAGAAAAACTGATCGAGGTCGTCCGTCAATACGGCGTCACAACGATCCACACTGGGCATCAGCCAGGCGCACTCGCGTCGGGCCAGACGATGATCGCAAAAACCTGGGGCAAGAACGTCGATGAATCGACGATTGTCCCGGTAGCGATGATCGCTGTGACGTTGGGGCCGAGCGCAAATGCGAGCGGCCGCTCGCCCGGCACTCGGGCCAAACAGGTTGCAATGCTTCGCGCCGAACTTATAAAAGCTCAGGAGAATGAGGTAAAGACCGACAAACCGAAGGATCTGCGTTCGCAAATAATGGGCCGGGTTATTCGGCGCGAAGTCCCACTGCTCATTACGGCCGAGGCGGCTCAGGACATAATGACGGCGATGCGTATCGCAAAGGAATTTAACATCAAGATCGTGCTCGACGGCGCAGCGGACGGGCATCTGATCGCGAGCGATATAAAGGCGTCAGGCTACCCGGTAATCGTCCACCCAACGATGGCCCGCCCTGGCGGCGACCGCTCGAACCTTTCGCTTGAAAATGCTGCAAAGCTCAAGGCCGCCGGTGTGTCCATAGCTCTGCAGAGCGGATACGAAGGCTACGTGCCAAAGACGCGCATCGTACTTTTCGAGGCGGGCATGGCCGCGGCGAACGGACTCGGCTTTGACAACGCCCTTGCCGCGATAACGATCGATGCTGCGAAATTGCTCGGCATTGACAGCCGCGTAGGTTCGCTGGCCGTCGGCAAAGACGCCGACATCGCGATGTACGACGGTGATCCGTTCGAGTGGACATCGCATTGCACCGGCGTGATCATCAACGGAAAAGTCATTAGCGAGATCGTCAAATAGCGGCTAAAGTCCTAAGGCGCAATATAAGAGATAACTCGCCCGGCCGTCTTAACGCTGACGAGTGCACCAGCCTCGCCCGCGCTGCTTGAGCCTCGCTCGAAGTCTCGCGTTCCAAATTCGTCAGCCAAACATTATAATCTTCAGTAGCTTGAGACCAAATGCAGATAAATGATTTCGTAGTCAGATTCGCTAATGTGAACGGCACGGGTTCGGCGTCGGCTAATGCGCTGTTTACCAAGGCGGTTTTTCGAATGGGCGTACCCGTAACGCCAAAGAACATCTTTCCGTCGAACATTCAGGGCCTGCCGACGTGGTACGAGGTGCGTGTCTCGGAAAAAGGCCATCTCGGCCGCCGCGAGGGCGTCGATCTGATGATCGCGGTCAATGCGCAATCGATCAAGAAGGACTACGCCGATGTCAGGCCGGGCGGTTACTTCCTTTACGACTCGTCAAAGCCGCTTAATCCGAGTTATGACCGAACAGACATCACGCACATCGGCATCCCGCTGATGGAGCTGGTCAACGAGGCATTCAACGACCCGCGGCAGCGGATGCTGTTCAAAAACATCGTCTACATTGGCGCGCTGGCGGCGCTTTTCGGAATGGATTTTAAGGTACTCGAGGGGCTCATCCAGGATCAGTTCAAAGGCAAAGAGAAGCTCATCGAACCAAACTACAAAGCTCTGCAGCTCGGCATCGACTGGGTTCGCAAAAATTTTGACGAGCCCTTTGATCTCAAGCTCGAGACTCGGGACCTGCTTGGCGACAAGATCCTGTTCAGCGGCAATTCTGCTTGTGGTTTGGGAGCGATCTACGCCGGTGCGACGGTCGCCGCGTGGTATCCGATCACGCCTTCGACGAGCGTTGTCGATGCGTTTGCGAAGTATTGCACCAAATATCGCGTCGATCCCGAAACAGGTAAGAACAACTACGCAATCGTCCAGGCCGAGGACGAGCTTGCTGCGATCGGCATGGTCATGGGTGCGTGCTGGAACGGCGCGCGTGCATTCACCGCCACAAGCGGCCCGGGCGTAAGCTTAATGAACGAGTTTCTTGGCCTCGGTTATTTCGCCGAGGTTCCGTCGGTTTTGATCGACGTCCAGCGCACCGGTCCGTCAACGGGAATGCCGACGCGGACGCAGCAGTCGGACATCTTGCTTGCGGCGTACGCCTCGCACGGCGATACAAAACATCCGCTGCTGTTCCCGGCGAGCCCGAAAGAATGCTTCGAGATGACCGTCCAGGCCTTTGACCTGACCGAGCGGTTGCAGACGCCCGTCATCATCATGACCGACCTCGACCTCGGGATGAACGACCACATAACCGAGCCGCTTGAGTGGGACGATTCGCGGCAATACGACCGCGGAAAAGTTTTGACCGCCGAGCAGCTCGAGCGAATTTACAAGGCGATGTCGAATGGTAACGGCGATGCCGCGCACATCGAGTCACAGCCCGACGCCGAGGCAGAGGGAGCGGGTGAATTCCTTGAACAGTTTCACGGCAAATGGGGACGCTACTTGGACATTGACGACGACGGCATTCCATACCGCACGATCGCCGGAACGAGCCCGACTCGCGGTGCGTTTGTCACCCGCGGCTCGTCGCGCGACGAATACGGCGTCTATACCGAGGACGGCGACACCTACCGTCGAAACGTCGATCGCCTTGCAAAGAAGTGGGAAACGGCGAAGGAGCTTGTGCCCCAGCCGGAGTTTTATCGGAACGCGGACGCCATCGTCCGCACAGGCGACGCTTCGTCGGCTGGAGATGTTGACGGCGATGCTCTCGCCGGAAGAACCGGCGATGCGGACGAGGGCGTCCGCGTTCCAGCCGGAGTGATCTACTTTGGCACGTCAACATACGCCGCCGAGGAAGCGCTCGAGGTGCTTGCCGACGAAGGCATCCGTCTCGACGCCATGCGGCCGCGTGCGTTTCCGTTCGGCAAGGCGTTTCGTGAGTTCGTGGACGCTCACGAACGCATCTTCGTCATCGAGCAAAACCGCGATGCCCAGTTCCGCTCGTTGATGATGATCGAACTCGGCGTCGACGCGTCGAAACTCATCTCCGTCCTAAACTACGACGGCATGCCGATCACGGCGGATAATATTTTTAGACAGATCAAATCAGGTGTTTGAGGAAGGTCTATGATGTTTCAAATGGCGTGAGAGGGAAGTTTACCAACAGAGATGGTGGGTTGGTCAAGCGAAATAGTTTGGATTGATCTATTGTCATTTGAAGACAATTTGGATTAGACTTCTCGTGTTCAATATTCAACCTGGAGAAAACTATGATCACCAATAATCCAATGTTACCCGGCAAAACTATTATTACGACGACGATCTCGCGGCCGCCTGTGATGCTCGACTCCTTGCCGGTAAATACGCAGCAAACGTTTTCGATCGAGGTAGAGAATTTTGGTCTCGAACACATCAAAAAGGCTCTCGTAGATTCCGAAGCACTTACTAAAATGTTGCAGGATCATCCTAACGAGATGGTCGCAATTGTCAACGACACATTCGCCGGCCGCAGCGAATCAGCCAAATCGAATGCGGCCAAGATCGGCCTTTCCGAAGAAGCTTTTCAGAACTTAGGCGGAGGCTGGGTCTGGTGTCTAATGATCGGCATTTGCGCCGGAGCTATCTTCGTCCTAGCGGCCACTGACGATTCTCAACATCATCACAATCCGCCGCCGCCGCCACCGGAACACAAGCATCAGTAGGTCGGTAAACTTATCCCGAAATTATTTTTCTATTCTTTCGAAGAGTTTTGTTGAGATTACGAAAAGTTTTCTAGGCTTTAGGAAGGATTTCCGAACGTTGGGAAATTTTTCTGAGCTTTAGGAAACTTTCTGAGCCACTACTGACAATGGCTGACCTAGAAATTTATTCGCGCTAGAATATGGATTATGACCTACGTAAGATCGACATTTCGACATCCGGCACCTTCGAAATTGAGAAATGAAAATTGAGAATTGAGAATATAGGTAGATTGACGCTGTGTGCGGGGTGCAGGCATGATTCGATCAATGCGGCGATCATAGAGGCGTGATAAAATGAGGGTGAGATGAAAAACGAATACACAGCGGTAGTAAAACAAGACGGCGATTGGTGGATCGGCTGGATCCAAGAAGTGCCGGGAGTAAATTGCCAAGAGGCTACTCGTGAAGAGTTAATGGAAAGCCTTCGCGTTACCCTGTCCGAGGCGTTGGAATTTAATCGAGAAGATGCTCGTCGGATGGCTGGTGTCGGTTTTGAAGAAGCTTTGATCGCTGCATGAAACGGCGCCAGTTTATCAGGCATCTGCATAAGCACGGTTGCGAATTGCTTCGCGAAGGCGGTAGCCACTCATGGTGGCATAATCCATCACAGAATCGACGTTCAGCCGTTCCGCGACATTCGGAGGTTAACGACAAACTTATTCTAAAGATCTGCAAGGACCTTGGGATACCGAAACCATAAAAGATGGCGTACGTCAGATCAGCACTTCGCAAGGCTCAGTATACCGAGATGGAAGACGGAACATTCTTTGGGAAGATTCCGTCGTGCAGAGGCGCCGTAGCATTTGGGAAAACTCGCCGTGAATGTGCAAAGGAGTTGCGTTCGACGCTGAAAGACTGGATTTACATCGGAAAACAACTAGGCCACGAGATTCCAAACTTCAAATAACTTATGACCTACGTCAGATCAACATTCAGACATCCGGCATTGCCGAAGAACGACCTTGGGTACACGGTCGATTATTACGAGGGCTCGCTTTCGACACTGTGTGCGGGGTGCGGGCATGATTCGATCAACGCGGCGATCGTCGAGGCGTGTTGGGAGATGAACATCGAGCCGCACAAGGTGGCAAAACTGTCGGGCATCGGCTGCTCGTCAAAATCGCCCGCGTACTTTTTGGCTAACTCGCATGGATTTAACAGCGTGCACGGCCGTATGCCGAGCGTAGCGACGGGAGCGAATCTCGCGAACCGCGACCTGATCTATTTCGGAGTTTCGGGCGACGGCGACACGGCGTCGATCGGAATGGGGCAGTTCGTTCATGTCGTTAGGCGAAACCTGAACATGGTCTATCTCGTGATGAACAACGGCTGCTACGGCCTGACCAAAGGGCAGGACAGCGCGACCGCCGACGCGGGTTCAAAATCGAAATCGGGAAGTGTGAATCTTTTCGAAGCGATCGACCTTGCCAGCCTCGCGATTGAGCTTGGAGCAACGTTTGTCGGACAGAGCTTCTCAGGCGACAAGGAGCAGTTGACGCCACTCTTAAAAGCCGCGATGCACCACAAAGGGTTTGCTCTGCTCAACGTCATCTCACCGTGCGTCACATTTAATAACAATCCGGGCTCGACAAAATCCTACGACTACGTCCGTGAGCACGTCGAGGTAACGGGCACGATGGATTTTGTCCCGATCTCAAGAGAGATACTCGCAAGCTACGAGGCGGGAAGCGTCAAAGATCTGCTAATGCACGACGGGACGACAATTCATCTGCACAAGCTCGCCAAGGACTGGGACCCGTTGGATCGCAACTCCGCGATGAACGCAATTCATCACGCAAAGCAAAAGGGCGAGATCCTAACCGGTCTGCTTTACATCGACGAGAATTCCAATGACCTGCATTCGATGTTGAGTACGAGTGACGTCGCACTGAACTCGCTTGGGAGAGACGTGCTGTGTCCCGGTTCGGCAGCCTTAGCTGAGCTAAATTCTAAATTGAGATAGTTACTCAGGACTCGTTCTCCATCCAACCCTGCAAGATCGCATAGCGCACGATATCGATGCGACCGGACATGCCGAGTTTGCGCATCGAGTTGGCCTTGTGTGCTTCGATCGTCTTTACGCTCAGATTCATTTGGGTCGCGATCTCTTTGTTGCTATAACCAAGTGCGATCAGGCGGAGCACCTCGCTTTCTCGATTGCTCAACTCGGTCGGCCCTTCGCCGCGAAGCCCCGAGCGGTTCGAAAAGCCCTCGATGACGCGTTTTGTCAACGCCGGATCGACGTACGAATTGTCGCTTGCAACCTCCCTGATCGCGTTGATCAAGTGCGTCGGCGCGCTTTGCTTCAGGACATAGCCGTTGACACCTGCGGCGATCAATTGTTGCAGATAACCGTCGTCGGTATGTCGCGACAGCGTTAAAATCTTTACGTCGGAGTTAGCGGCACGCAGACGCTTTGTTGCCATGAGCCCGTTTAAGCGCGGCATCGAGATGTCCATAATGATGATGTCCGGCTGCAGTGTTTTTACCATCTCGATCGCTATTTCGCCATCGCCGGCCTCGCCGACAACCTCCATATCAGGCTGTGAATTCAAAAGCAGCTTTAGGCCCTCACGCACGATTTGATGGTCCTCGGCAAGCAGAATTTTTAATTTCGATGTCATAAACTACGTTGCAGCGTCTGCTCTCTCCGCCTGGGACTCGCGATCCGTGATCAACGGGACTTTTACAAAAATCGTCGTGCCTTTTCGGATCACTGATTCGATGTGGAATGTTCCCAATATCAATGATGCGCGCTCG
>JBJXFZ010000011.1:0-20525 GCA_046154245.1 Pyrinomonadaceae bacterium | reverse complement strand
ACCCGACGCTATTGAATTAGTGCCTTTCAGGCACGGCGGAATTTATTGCATTCGAATCGTCGGGATTCTCCCGACTCTATTGGATTAGTGCCTTACAGGCACGACGGCGATTTATTACAACCGATCGTCGGGATGCTCCCGCCGCTATTGAATTAGTGCCTTTCAGGCACGGCGGCCATTGATCGCCTCGAATTTGTCGCCGGGTTTATCGAACATCCGGCCGCTCGCTTGACCCGGACCCAAAAAGGAGTATTATTGCCTCAAAGGCGACAGTTTATAACAGACATTTTGGGCGATAGCCCCGGCTTTGACGTTCTCGAAACCTGATTTGGAGGTTCACTAAATGAACGACAAAAACCTAAGAACTCCCGCACCGGTAATTCCGGAGCCATCGCCACGCCGGCACCTCGGCTGTCCGCGTCGAATCGCCACAAGGAAATCAGTCGACGACATCACTAACTCCCTTGCACATCAGAAGGAGGAGAAATGAAAACGCTCGAAATCTCTAAAATAAAGTCCAGATCAATTATAGTTTTGATAACGCTTGCTGCTATTAGCGGAGCGACCGGTTTTGTTCTTCAAAACAAAACTTCGGCTGCCGCCTTTCATGGCGCGATTTACACAACAACCTTCGATGGGCAGTCTGTCAACGAAAACATTTATTCAAGCAAAGATGCGGTCTACCTGAGTGGCGGGCCGCAGAATGCGAATGCCAACGGATTACCTGACGGCACGTACTATTTTCAGGTAACCGACCCGAGCGGAGCGACCTTGCTTTCGACTGACGACGCAGTCTGCCGTCAGTTGATCGTCGTTTCCGGCAGAGTCGCCGCCGCCGAGGGGCCGTCCTGTCAGCATTCGACCGGCATTCCGAACTCGGCAAACGGCTCGACGCCGGTCAAGCTGGCGCCGTTTGCCGACACGCCGAACAGCGGCAGTCAGTACAAAGTTTGGTTGATCCGCCAGGTAGCTAGTACGACCATCGCCGAGGACGGCATGCATATCAACTTTAGTCCGAACAACGCAAAGATCGATAACTTTAAGGTTCTGTTTGAACCTTGCGAGGATTGCGGCCCGACTTCGCTGCTAGGCGGCAGGAAGTTCTACGATGCAAACGCAAATGCTTTATTTGACGAAGGCGAAGTTACGGTTCAAGGCGTACAAATTTTGATTCTCGCGGGTGATACCGCAACCGTTGTTACAACGAACGAATCGGGTAATTGGAGTGCTAGTGTACCGACCGGTGTGGAATACTTGATCCTCGAGTTTTTGCCCTTCACCGGTCCCGATGGCGAGCCCGGCTCGTATTGGCAGCAGACCGCGCCCGTAGCCGACGCTGAAGGACTTCAGCGTTACCTCGGAACCGTGAACGGAGATCAACTCGGTCTCGACTTTGGCAATATCTGTTTCATTCCGGACGCCCAAGGGAACCCGGTAGCTTCGGCGTCGCCGTGCCCAGTTAGCGACCTGCCGCCGCCGGACCCAACGCCTACGCCTACGCCAACGCCGTGCCCGGATTGCCCGCTGACTGCGGTGGTGACCGGAAAGAAATTCTACGATGCAAATGCAAATGCGTTGTTTGACGAAGGCGAGGTCGTGGTCGGCGGTGTGCAGATCGCGGTTGTCGTAACTACCGATGAGGGTACTACGCTAACCTTCGCCACGACGGACGCGATGGGGAATTGGAATTTGACCTTGCCGATCGGGGCTCAATACATAATCAGTGAGTATCTGCCAGATACCGACCCTGAGACCGAGCCAGGCGGTTATTGGCAGCAAACAGCACCGCTGCCAAACGATGAGGGATTTCGCGGTTACAGCGGAACGGTAGGCGCGACGCCACCCACTTTCAACTTTGGGAATGTTTGTTTCCTTGCAGATTCCGAAGGGAACCCGTTCCTGTCGGCGACGCCGTGTGCGGTTAGGTATCCGCCACCGCCGCCAACGCCTACGCCGGAGCCGACACCGCCGGAACCTGAATAGTGAATAGTGAATAGTGAATAGTGAATAGTGAATAGTGAATAGTGAACAGCGAACAGCAACCTTGCTCCCTGAAAGGGACAAATGTAATAGCGTCGGGTGAAACCCGACGGTCATGATCGAACCGTCACCAACGGTGACGCAAATTATAGCGTCGGATGAAACCCTACGGACCGAATGAAAAGGAGCCGTCGCCGATGGTGACGAACATCTTCCATGCCTCAATCATTGGTAAAAGTATTGATACATGTTGTGTTCTCGACGAAAAATCGAGCAGATTTGATCGTGCCCGAGATCGAAAGCGAATTATTCGGTTACATTCACGGAATCGTTGAAAACAACAAGTCAAAGCTAATCGTTGTCAACGGGACAACGAATCACATTCATCTTCTAGTTTCGCTGGGCAGGACGATTTTCGTCAGCGAGTTGATCGGCGATATCAAACGCAGCAGTTCGGTTTGGATAAAGACGCAGGGAGATTTTCACAATTTCTATTGGCAAGAGGGGTACGGGGCCTTTTCAATCGGACAGTCACAGGTTAAGGACATGGTCAAGTACATCCAAGATCGAAAAGAACATCACGCAGAAAAAGATTTCAAGACTGAGTTTCGCGGCCTTTTGAAGGAATATCAGGTCGAATACGATGAGCGTTACGTTTGGGATTGATGTTCATCCCCCGTTGGAGACACGGAGCGAGGACGGGGTTATTTGAGCGCATCTACATCGCTTGGTTTCCACGCCGTGTTTTTGAAGTAGTAAATTCTACGGCCCGGTTTCATCCCTTCGAATTTGCCTTTCTCGAGTGAAATGCCATAGCTGCCGCCGCAGAGTGGCTCTTGCCAGTCGTTTTGCCCGCGCAAATATGTTTTGATCTTGTCCGAGTCGGCGCCCATTTGGAAGACCATCGGCACGGCTTCGTCAACGGGGAAGTCGTTAAACCACGCGTCGCCAGTGCACCACGACGCGAGTGCGGTCATGGTCAAGGGGACGCGGGACGGAACGCGGACGCCCTCGTCCGCATCTTCGGGAACGCGGACGCCCTCGTCCGCACTCTTATCTAACAAACTTCGCAACTCAAACATCAACCGCCGATAAAATGCCCGTTCGCTCACGACGGCGTCGAAATCAACCTGAATGCCGCGCACGTCGGGCAGTTCAAGAGTACTTTTTATCAGCGACACGGTTTTTGCGATCATCTCGTCGTCGAGAGCCGGGCCCATTCTCCCGTCTTTGTTTGTCTCAATGCGTGTGACGGCGATAACGTATGTACCGGGCGCGAGTTCGAGCGGCTGGCGACGCGGCTTATGGATCACGCGGTCGTTCTCGAGAAGTATCGTCTGTGCGAGAAACGCAACGCCGTATTCGTTTCGGTCAATAAAGCGCAGGTCCTCGGGACGCTCCCACGCCCAGAGGATTTTGCGCGGCATCTCGTTGTCGAGGCGAGGATTGACCTGATTTTTTAAAGCACAATTCGAAAGGACGGCAATTGCTATGAAAAATGATGCCAGCCTTAATTTCACGACTTGAGTTTAGCAAAATTGCTTTCGTCGCCAACGGCGACTGACATTAAAGCCTAGGGTGCAGCCGAAGGCGGAACCCTAGGTTTTCGTAATCGGGATTATGCGTCGCTGAAAGCGACAAACAATTCGAACGGCACGTTTGTCCCCTTCAGGGACGGGTTTCGTGGGTACGCTTTCCCCTAGGGTAACGCTCATTTCATTCGCTCACCCTAGGCTTTAATGTCCGTCACCTTCGGTGACCGGAGACCTTAACCCGGTCGTGTTTCCTCCATTCGTTTGATATACTTTTTTCTTTACTGAATGGTGATTCATTTTTTACATTCAACCACCCACTACCGTAGGTGGTTCTGACTATTATGAGCGAACGCGAACAAGTACCAATGGACGTCGTCTTTGTCGGGGCCGGGCCGGCGAATCTAGCGGCGGCTTTGCATCTGAAGAACGAGATCAAAAAGCATGACGAGCTGGTTGGAAAGGGCTTTAAGCCCGGCCGCGTGATCGGCGATCTCGAGATCGCGATCGTCGAGAAAGGCTCGTTTGTCGGCGCGCACATTTTGTCCGGCGCGGTGATGGACCCGATCGCGATCCGCGAACTGATGCCAGATTTTATAAACGAGGGCTGCCCCGTGGACACCGTGGTGACCGAGGATGCGTTCTGGTATCTCACAGAAAAGGGTGGCATAAACGCGCCCGTTGTGCCGCCGCCGCTAAAGAATAAGGGCAAGTACATCGTCAGCCTGAGCAAAGTTTGCGAGTGGCTCGGCGAAAAGTGCGAGGCCGCGGGCATCAATATCTTTCCCGAGTTTCCGGCCGCAGAGGTTTTGTATGACGCGGGCGACGCCGTGATCGGCGTTCGCACAGGCGACAAGGGCATTGATAAAGAAGGTAAAAAGAAAGCCAACTACGAGCCGGGCGTCGATCTGCTCGCGAAAGTCACCGTCCTCGGCGAGGGCTCACGCGGCTCGTTAGCAAAGCAGGTCATCTCGCGGCTCGGTCTCGACGCGGGTAAAGAGACGATGGTCTATTCGCTCGGCGTCAAAGAGTTGTGGGAGGTGCCGGCCGGGAATTTTGCCGAAGGGCGCGTTGTGCACACGCTCGGTTTTCCGTCGGACACCCGAACGTATGGCGGCGGGTGGATCTACGGGATGAAGAACAACGTCGTCTCGATCGGCTACGTCACCGGGCTCGATTATGAGGACCCGATGATCGACCCGCACGCGGAGTTTCAAAAATTTAAGACGAACCCAAAGGTGGCCGAAGTGTTGAAAGGCGGCAAGATGATCAAATACGGAGCCAAGACGATAAACGCCGGCGGCTATTGGACGCAGCCAAAGCTGTTTGCGGACGGCGTGCTGCTGGTCGGCGATTCGGCGTCCATGCTGAACGGCCAACGCATAAAGGGCATACACACCGCGATGAAAAGCGGGATGCTCGCGGCCGAGACGCTTCTTGGCGCATTCGAGCATGAAGATTTTTCATCGCACACGCTGCGTCATTACGAAGAGAAAGTTAATTTGAGCTGGATCTACGACGAACTTCATCCGGTGCGAAACTTTCACGGCGCGTTTCAAAAAGGGCGCTGGTCGGCGCTGATAAATACCGGTTTGCAGTTCTTAACCCGCGGGCTCGCGTGGGGCTTTATGCCGCACGAACACCACGTCGCGGGTCACGAGCGCATGAAGAAAGTGGACCGTGGTCAGTGGTCAGTGGACAGTAGTGGAAATGGGCGATATGCAAATGTACCGTTTGATAAAGAGCTGACATTCGACAAGGTGACCGATGTCTTTTACGGCGCGGTCGCGCATGACGAAGACCAGCCGTCTCATCTACACGTGCTCGACACCGAGATCTGTGCGACGCGCTGCGCCGAGGAGTACGGCAACCCGTGCCAGCGCTTTTGCCCCGCCGCGGTTTATGAGATGGAGGACAACGCCGCAACGGGTCGCAAAGAGTTGAAAGTAAATTTCTCAAACTGCGTCCACTGCAAGACGTGCGACATTGCCGACCCGTATCAGATCATCAACTGGGTCACGCCCGAGGGCGGCGGCGGGCCGAACTATAAAGGTATGTAGTCAGTAGCCCGCCGTGTCCGTAGCCCTTCGTCGAGTAAGGGCTACCGTTGGCATTCGGCAAGATCGATCGCACAAACGCGACTACGGTAGATTGTGTGCGGCATGGGCAGAGCGGTGAACTTCCGGGCTTCGATTAGCGGTGTGAAATGATCGCGGTAGCCCTTACTCACGTGCGGGCTACGGACACGCAGTTATTTTGACTTTGCTTTCGCTTTCGATTTGCTCTTAACCGGCTCGGGCTCGGGCTGTGGATCGGTAAAACTGAAATTCACCTTTCGCTGCTCGAACTCTTTTAGCGCTATGCGCGTCGGCTTGGTCTTACGCGGATCGGCATCGACTCGAACGGTTGCACCGCGCTGAAGCTGCTTGCTGCGCTGTGCGGCGAGTATGATCATTCGGTATTTAGAGTCGATCGCCGGCGGATCGATGATCTCTACTTCTTCTTCGGTTTCTTCGACTTCTTCAACGATCTCTTCTTTCTTCTTGGCCATAATGCGGTGATTCTCCTCAAAAAAGATGCCTCGAGGCATCGAAACTATCAAGAATACCCTGAATCGCACTAGCTTGTCTAACCGTGCGGTTGCGTTCAGCGAGGACTATCGAGGCCAGTTGACGCGTCGCGGATGCCAGATCTTCGTTAATAACGACATAATCAAACCTGGAATATTGCATTACCTCGTCGAAAGAGTTCTTGAGTCGCGTTCGCAATTCCTCTTGGTCCTCGGTGGCACGAGCCGTCAGACGCGCCCGCAGTACCTCAAACGATGGCGGCAAGATGAAGACGCTGATGCTGTCCTCTGGCAGCTTTTCCATGATCTGCAACGCGCCCTGCACATCGACCTCGACGACCAGATCTTTGCCGGTGTTAAAAACTTTGCGGCTCTCGGCGAGGGAGGTGCCGTAATAATTGCCGTGAACAACGGCGTACTCGAGAAAGTCGCCGCCGTCGATGCGGCGTTTGAATTCCTCTTCGCTGATAAAAAAATACTCGCGGCCCTCTTCCTCGCCAAAACGTTTTGGCCGGGTCGTGTGCGAGCACGAATAGCCGAGTTCGGGGTGCACAGCGCGCAGCTCCTTGATCAGCGTGCCCTTGCCGCCGCCTGATGGAGAACTGATGATTATGAGGTTGCCTGTCATAACGGAAAACGGAAAACGGAAAACGGAAAATAACAGTTTCTGAAATTTATCATCTCGACCTGCTCCTCGCGGTCTTAATCGAGGCAGTAAGAATTTTCTGCAATTCGCAGCAATCGGTCAACATTGAATCGGCATGATCCGCAGGTAAATACTCGCCTTCCCGGAGAAGGAGGATCCAATACTCGGTCTCAAATGCTTCTTTTAGGGAGATCGAGAGTTTGTGGATAAAGTCTGGCTTTGACTGCGCCTGGCTCACCTCAACGATGTTCGCGCCGATCGAGGTCCCCGACCTCAGGACTTGCTTTGATAAAACATACTCGTGGTGTTCGTTAGCCAAAAACTTATAGAGCTTGACGCTGCGTAGACCAAATGCAAATGACTTTGATCTTAGGACACTTTCCGTTTTCAGCTTTCCGTTATCCACTATTCTACGTTTTGCACCTGCTCGCGAATCTTTTCAATCTCGCTCTTTATCGCGAGCGCATTCTCTTTGACGGTCATGTTGTTCGTCTTTGAGGCGATCGTGTTTGCCTCGCGGTTGAGTTCCTGCGTGAGAAAGTCGAGGCGTTTGCCGACATCGGTTCTGTCTTTTACGATCGCGCGAAAATGCTCGATGTGCGATCTGAGTCGCGATATTTCCTCAGAGATATCGGCGCGGTCGACGAGATACGCGACCTCCTGTGCGAGTCTCGCCTGATCGATCTCGATCTGCGAGTCGGTCTTGGCAAGCATGTCGTTGATGCGTTTTGTCAGGCGTTGGGTGTATTCATCTGCGACCGATGCGGATTCGGTTTCGATGTGTGGGATCTTGTTCTCAATTTCGTCGAGGCGCGCCGTCAATTCGGCTGCGAGCATTTCACCCTCGGTGAAACGCATGTTTTCCAGATCGTCGAGTGCGGCATTAAAAGTATTTTCGATCGCCGACAAAAACTCAGCCGACGGTTCCTCTTTTTTTGCCGCAACGACATTTGGCAGACGCGCGATCACGTTGATATCGGGTTCGCCGGGAAGCGAAAATTCATCGCGGAGCTCTTTCATTGCGGCGAGAAAGCCCGTGATCAAAGGGCGATTTAACTCCATTACAAGATCGTCCGTGCGGTCGTATTGCAGATTGACCTCGACGCGTCCGCGGGTTAGCCGCGTGCTGATGAGTTTTTTGACGATCGTCTCAAGCGCCTGCAATTCGCTCGGCAGCCGTAGATTAACGTCGAGGAACCGATTATTGACGGTTTTTAGGTCTACGCTTATCGAAAAGTTGTCGCCGCTTGTTGTCGCACGGCCAAAGCCTGTCATTGATCTCATAATTTTGTTGTCGAGCTTGCACTGCCGACCGGTCGCGATTCAGACTGATCGTCGGCAAACTGCAGCTCGTAGAGTTTTTTGTAAGTGCCGCCTCGGGTCATCAGTTCGTCGTGCGTGCCGGTTTCGACGATCCTGCCTTTTTCCATAGCCACGATCTTATCGGCCATCCGAATCGTCGAGAGCCGATGCGCGATGACGATCGACGTGCGATTTTGCATAAGGTTGCCGAGAGCCTTTTGGACAAGTTGTTCGCTCTCGGTGTCGAGGGCGGACGTCGCCTCGTCGAGGATCAAGACCGGTGCGTTGACGAGAACCGCTCGCGCGATCGCGATGCGTTGGCGCTGTCCGCCTGAGAGCAATATTCCACGCTCGCCGACGAGTGTGTCGTATTTTTGCGGCAGGTTCTCGATAAACTCATCGGCGTAGGCGACACGCGCCGCCTCAAGAACGTCTTGGTCGCTCGCGTCGGGTTTGCCATAGGCGATGTTCTGACGCACCGTGTCATTGAAGAGGACGGTTTCCTGTGTTACAAGTGCGATCTGACGTCTCAAACTCGAGATCGACGCGTCGCGAAGATCGACGCCATCCCACAGGATCGCTCCGCTCTCGGGATCGTATAGTCGCTGTACTAGTTTTGTCAGACTCGATTTACCGCCGCCGCTCATTCCGACGAGCGCAACCATCTGGCCTTTGCCGACGGTCAGGTTGATGTCGTGAAGAATTTTGCCGATGCTGTTTTGGTAGTTGAATGAAACGTGATCGAGCTTGATCTCGTTTTCGAGCGGAGCGAGCTTGACGGCGTTCGGCTTCTCGGGCAGCGTTTCGTTCTCATCGAGGATATTCCACACATCGCGCGCCGCGGCAAACGCCTTTGAGATCTCGTTATGCTGCCGCGAGATCTTTCGCATCGGTGCGTAACAGCCGAAAAGGAAGAATAGAAACGCAAAGAACTGACCGGACTGCATTCGCTGCGCGTTGATCTCGTTCAAACCAAAGTAAAGCAGCCCGATAAACGCGAGCATCCCGACTATCTCGATCGTCGGTGGCGAGATCGCGGCGATCTTTGCGGAGCGAAGATTTGCTCGAGCGATAAGATTTGCAACGTCGAAAAAGCGCTTTTTCTCACGCGCCTCGGCGGAATATGCTTTTACTATCACCTGATTTGCGAGGCTCTCTTGCGATGTGTCGGTCAGGTCCTTGTTACCCGCGAGCGACACGTCAGCGAGTTTGCGCATTTTGCGGCTAAAGTTCGCGGTAATAAATGCGATGATCGGCCCGATCACGAGCGCAGCTAGCGTCAGCCGCCAGTTAATATAAAGTGCGGCTGACAGAAACGCGATCAGAATAAAGCTCTCGCGCAGAACGTCGCGGAGGTTTGACGAGACCGCAAGCTCGATCGCCGAGCAGCTCACGACGAGGCGCGATACGAGATAATTCGTGCGGTGTCTCTCAAAAAATGTCGTCGATTGCGCGAGCAGATGATCGTAGAGTTCGCTTCGCAGTTTCAGCACCGATGATTGGCCGATCTTTGCCATCAAATACGACGAAAAATACTCGGCGATGCCTTTTAAGATCGTGAAGCTGATTATGAGTCCTGCGATCGACGCCCACGCCTGATACCAATTGTCTCGCGGGATCAAACTGTTAAGGTCAAACAGCGTCTTTGTCTCGGTTACGACGGGGTTCTTATCGAATTGATCGAAGATCGGCACGATCAATGCGCCAACGGCCGTCTCAAACGCCGCTCCGACGACCATTGCGACAACCGCAAAGACGAACGTTAGCCAGTATGGGCGGACATATTTTAAGAGACGCGTAAGGTCGTTCATCGGTCGGTAAAGACTTGAATATACTTTACTTTCGAGTCAATCGCCAATTCCTTAGTTTGCAACTCGCTAGGCGGGTGTGGCATCTTTTTTACAAGTTTCCTGCCGGAGTAAATGGTTATGAAGAGCTTAAGTTTATTGAAAATGTCGGTCGTCGTTGCGTTGTTTGCGTTGCTCTGCACAGGCGTTCTTGCGCAGGTTGACGTTTCACGCAAAACTACGGCGATCACCTACCCACTCGACGATACTGTTCTGGTGCAGTTTCGCGGTACGACGCGTTTTCCGCGTATGAAGGGAAACGCGAAAGTAAAACGCACTTCGCGCTCGGGCACGCGCGTCGAACTCGAGGTCGATAACATGCCGCGTCCGTTCGAGCTCGGCGCAGGTTACGCAACATACGTTGTATGGGCGATCTCACCCGAAGGCCAGATCGATAACCTCGGCGAGATAAAACGCAGCGGACTATTCTTCGTTGACTCAAAGATCACGGTCACGACGCCGCTGCAGACGTTTGCGATCATTATCACGGCCGAGCCGCACTTTATGGTGACGCGGCCGAGCCAGCAGATCATGCTCGAAAATCTCTATCCAACCTCGCCTGACGGCAAACGCATTGGTACTGTGCCGGCGATACAATATTTTGGGAATACGAGCGACTTTTTTCGCGATCCCAGGACGCCGGAGATAGCCGAGACGGATTATGCGAAAACGCCGTCATCGATCTTGCAGGCAAAACAGGCCGTCGCACTTGCTAGATATGCCGGCGCCGATCGCGATGCAAAAACTGAGCTGACCGAGGCCGAGATGCTGCTGCAGAACGCGACCAACGCATTGCAGGCGGGCCGCGATTCGGACACGATCGACATCGCCGCGCGACGTTCGATAAGCGCCTCGGTCAAGGCCGAGAATCTTGCGATCGAGCGTAAGAGCGCTCGCGAAAAGCGTAACGAACAGATCCGCACCGACGCCGAGATCCGCAATGCGGAATCTAAATACGCTGACGCGCAGGATCAGATCAACGAATTGAAGAACGAACTTGCGCGCGAGACGCGCAACCGCGAACTCGCCGAGCGTGACGCGATGAACTATTCAACGCAGAATCGTGAATTACGTGACGAAAATGCGAAACTTCGCGAGGATCTGATCCGGACAAAGATAGATCTTGAGAATGCCAGCGCAAAGATCAAGGCTGCCGAAGCCGAGCGGATTCAGGCTCAAGCCGATCAGGATAAGGAGCTGAAAGCGACGCGAGCAAAAGCCGCGGAGCCGGTGTTTATGGCGTCGCTAAGGGCCTTTGGCACGGTTGTTAAAAACGATCGCGGCATCGTACTGACGCTGCCGGAAAATCTGTGGACGAGCACGCGTTCGAGCACATTTGTTCCGCAGGCCGACGGCAAACTCACGCAGCTTGCGGACACGCTCGTCAATAATCCGGACTATCGAATGACGATCGAATCGCACACTGACAACAGCGGCGAGCCGGATCTTATTCAGGCGATCACCGATCGGCGGGCGTATGCTGTCGCCGATAAACTGGCGTCGCATGGCGTCGCAGAGGGCCGTATCGTGGCGAAAGGCTACGGAGCGCAGACACCTGTTGCACCGAACACAACGCCCGCAAATCGTGCGAAGAATCGACGCTTGCAGGTGATCTTTGAACTTCCACGGCAGTAATGGAGATCGCGGGTTGTCCGTAGCTTGCGTGCGAGCCACCGACATCTTCGCAACTTAAGGCAAGAGTATTCGTGCAAAAATATGGTTGAACGACGTGATATTAAACGCAAATTGCTCCACGCCGGTGGATGGCAGGTCGCAAAACGGGCGGCGAAGATGGTACCGTTTGGCGGAACTGCCGTCGCGATCATCCTGGTCGGGAGCGATATAAAAAAGAAAGGCGTCGTGAAGGGAATAGCGAATTCTGGAATCGACGCGATTCCATTCGTTGGGCTCGCTAAGAATGCGGTCGAGCTGTTTACGGGAGATTTTATCCCCGACAAAGAGCGTAAGTAATTTCGGTGAAAGTAGTCTTTGCGTTCTTCGCGTCTTTGCGTGAAATCTCTTTTCTGACCAGCCATCTCACGCAGAGCCGCCAAGGACGCAAAGAAGTAAGAGGAAGGAGAATGAGTAATGACTAAAGGTTTTTTGAGATTAACGGTTGCAGTTGTACTTGCGAGTTCTCCTTTTATCATAAACGCGCAGCCAAAGAGCAGGCCAAAGCCACTCGCGACGCCGGTGCCTACACTTACGGGAGCCGAGATCATCAGCCGCGCCGAAGATTACCAGGAGCCGCCCCGAACTGAATCTCAGGTTGAAAAGCCGGTTGAAAAACCTGCGACGACCACATCGGCGCGTATCAAGGAACTAACCGAACGCATAAAGAAGCTCGAAGAAACGCGCGAGGCGACCTACGACGAAAAGCAAAAGCGGATGCTGCTCAACCTCGACATCCTCACGCGTGCCGAGCAGCGTAGCGAATCGCTCCGCAAGCAGCTTTTTGAAATGATCGAAAAAGAGAATTCGATCAAGATGCGGCTCGATCAAATCGACCTCGACGCCCGCCCCGAGGCCATTGAGCGGTCCCTGCAGATGGCGGGTTCGCTTCGCCCGGAAGATGTCCGCGAGAGCCGCCGCAAAACGCTGCTAGCGGAGAAGAATAACCTGGCGGCCCTGCTGCTGCAGATCCAACAAAACCGCACGAACCTCGAAATGAGTGTTAGCAAGGCTGATCTCATGGTCGAGAAACTCCGAGCGAAACTCGAAAAGGACATCGACGAGTCGTTTTTGAAAGACGACCCCGATAATTAGCATTCCATAATTTGATTGTTAAAGCTCCCCTCCTTACCAAGGAGGGGTGGCCGAGCGACGCGAGGACGGGGTGGTTTTTAGGTAATCTTCACTCGAGCTCGATCAGTCCCAGTACAAGAACCACCCCGACGGTCACGACAAAAACGCCGTGACCGCCACCCCTCCTTCGTAAGGAGGGGAGCTTTTGTGATAAATTTGCTCTGAACAGCTTTTCCGGCGCTCGCCCACACACGCGCGTTCACGGCAAATATGAATCTGATCCAAGCCATCATCTTAGGCATCGTGCAGGGTTTGACCGAATTTATTCCGATAAGTTCGACGGCCCACCTCGTGTTTGCGAGCCGATTTACCGACCTTTATGGCGGTGACGCAGAGAAGATCACGGCGACGATGGCGGTTATACAATTGGGGACGCTGGCGGCGGTTTTTGTCTATTTTGCCGGCGACATTTGGGGCATCTCCTCGGCCTTTGTCCGCGATCACTGGAACCTTCTTTTCAATCGCCGCTCGATGCGATTCTCAGGCACCGACGGCAAGCGACCGATCTGGATGTCCGAAGAATCTTGGCTAGGTTGGCTTATCATTCTCGGTTCGATACCTATCGGCACTGTCGGTTTCATCTTCAGAGATTTTATCGAAGGTCCGGGCACTAAGAATTTGTGGGTGATCGCAACGATGTTGATCGCGATAGCCCTGATGCTGGTGGTCGCCGAACGCGTTGGAGCACAGCGAAAAGAAATGCGGCACCTGCGTATAAGCGATGCGATCATCGTCGGGTTTTGTCAGGTCTTGGCGCTCATGCCGGGCACTAGCCGTTCGGGTGCGACTATCATGGGCGGCCTCCTCGCCGGTGAAAAGCGCGAGACGGCGGCGCGATTTTCGTTTTTGTTGTCGATACCCGCGATCTCGGCGAGCGGTCTGCTCGAGCTTTACAAAGCGATCAATATCCTGCCGCAGGAAACGCTCGTCCCGCTCATCGTTGGTGTCGTGGTCGCAGGTATCGTCGGTTATCTCTCGATCTGGTTTCTGCTTGCTTTTCTCAGGCGCAATTCGACCCTCGTTTTTGTGATCTATCGCCTGATACTCGGCGCCGTGATCCTCGTACTGCTGTGGCAGGGCGTGATAGACCCGGTGGTGTAAGTCGGAACCACCTGCGGTAGCGGGTGGTTAACGTAACATCCTTGTTAGATAGAGTTGTGAAATGCCATTCTTCAACCGCCCACTACCGCAGGCGGTTCTGACTAAATGCAAAAACGCTGGACAATCCGAAAACACGAACACACCGCTGTTAACAAACTCGCGGCCGAGTTGAATGTTGTCCCGCTTGTCTCGGCGCTCCTTATCGCACGCGGGTTCGACACGACAGAGAAAGCGACCGAGTTTCTGAACCCGTCACCCGAACATCTTCACGAACCATATTTGCTTAAAGGTATGCGCGAGGCTGTCGCTCGTATCGAGCGCGCGATCGAAAACCGCGAAAAGATACTCATCTGGGGTGATTACGACGTCGACGGCACGACCGGCACGGTACTGCTGCGAAAGATGTTTCGCCTGCTCGGTGTCGAGACAAACTTTCACGTGCCAAATCGCTTTACCGAGGGCTACGGCATTAACATTCCCGCGCTTGAAGAGGCTCAAAAAGATGGCGTCACGCTTGTGATAAGCGTCGACTGCGGCATTCGCAGTTTCGAACCGCTTGAGTGGGCCGACGCGCATGGACTGGATGTGATCATTACCGATCATCACCTATCGGACGAGGTCAACGGATTGCCGCCGGCTGCCGCGATCGTAAATCCGAACCAGGTCGGTGACGAATACCCTGACAAAAATCTCGCCGGCGTCGGAGTCGCGTTCAAGTTGGCACATGCACTCCTGCGCGAGCATGGACTCGAGCACGAAGTTCCGCAGTTTCTAAAGATCGCCGCGATCGGCACCGTTGCCGACGTGATGCAGCTCACGGGTGAGAACCGCGCGATCGTCGCGCTTGGCCTGCTCGATCTGCCAAAGACGGACAGCCTCGGCCTCAAAGCGTTGATGGAGGCCGCCGATTGTCGTTCTGAAATGACTTCGTACTCGATCGGTTTTCGTATCGGCCCGCGAATAAATGCCGCGGGTCGCATGGATGTCGCGCGTCACGTGATCGAGCTTTTTGAAGAAGCTGATTTTGGAAAGGCACGCCAACTAGCTGCCTTGCTCGATAGCCGCAATCGTGAGCGGCAAAAGATGCAGCAGCACATAACCGAACTCGCACTGACCGAGACCGAGAACCACGACGGCAGGCACTTCGTCGTCGTTGCGGGTGAAAATTGGCACCGCGGCGTTATAGGCCTGGCTGCGTCGCGCATTGCCGAGAAGTTATATCGGCCAACGATCGTTCTGTCGATCGAGGATGGCGTTGCTCACGGCAGCGCCCGCAGCATCCCCGGGTTTCACCTGCTAGATGCACTCGAGAGCTGCGCCGATCTGTTTGAGCAATTTGGCGGGCACGCCGCAGCCGCGGGTATGAAGATAGTTGAAGGCAACATCGCGCGGGCGCGTGAAAGGCTTAACGAATACACGTCAGCGATACTCAGCGACGATGATCTCGTGCCTGTACTCTTTATCGATGCCGTCGTGACGCCCGAGACGCTGGATCTGAAGCTCGTTGACGAGTTGAGCGCATTTGAACCGTTCGGAGCGGGCAATCCTAAACCGATATTTGTGACGCGAGATCTGATTCTTCGCGACGAGCCATTTGTCATGAAGGACAAACATCTCAAGCTGAAACTCCATTCTGAGGGCGGCAAACAGTTCGAGGCGGTGTGGTGGGACGGAGTTGAACGTTCAAAAGGGCAAACGTTGCGAGCCGGTTCTCGCATCGAAATAGCCTACGTCGCCGAGGCCAACGAGTGGCAGGGAAACAAGCGGCTGCAACTTGTAGTCGAAGATTTAAGAGCGGATAATTGATATTTGATCATCGTTAGTTGTTGGTTGATCGTCGCGATTCTTTCAAATGATCAACGAATAACAAACAACGAACAAGAAGAGTGGTAGATAAAAAGACAAATTCGATCAGTTACGAGCTGCGCGCAAAACTGCCCAGGATCTTGCGCTATTTTGCGCTTCTGGCGATCGCCGTAGGTTTGTTGATCGTCTTCGCGGGCTTTTATCGCGAGCGTGCTAAGTCTGCCTTCAAACTCAAAAGCGAGCATACAAATCTCTCGACCGACGTCATTGCCGAGGTCAATGGTTATGAACGTCTCGAGAGCGAGAATGGTGTCGCAAAGTATTTTATCAGGGCGGAGCGCGCAAAAACTTTCTCGGACAACCATCAGGAACTCGAGAACATGTATCTCGAAGTTTACGGCCAAAGCGGAGAGGTCAATAAACTCTCCGCCGAAAACGCGATCTACATTCCCGAGCCGGACAAAAATTTTACGGCTTACCTAAAAGGCAACGTGAACATCGAGACCGCAGAGCGTCTGAACATCAAGACGAACAATATCGTCTACTCGCGAAAGACCGAGATCGCCGACGCCGATGAACTTGTCGAATTTGAGCGCGACAACCTGAAGGGAAAGTCGTTTGGCGCCGCTGTTCGCATGGCCGACAAAAAGATCGATCTGTTAAGAGATGTCGAGATCGAAACATTCGAGTCGCCGGAACTGGCAAAGTCGGGTGTGCGTTATGCAAAGGTCAACGCGAATTCGGCGAGCTTTGACAACGCCGCGAATACGATCTCTTTGAACGGTAGTGTTGCGGTCAACATTGCCTCTAAGGCGCGCTCTGGCGAGGCGCAGACGACGGATGTGCAGGCCGCTCGGGCCGTAGTTTATTTTGTTCCCGTCGACAACCAGTCGCCGCGTCTGAAGAAGGTCGAGCTTTTTGACAACGTGCATATCGTAAGCTCGGAGAGCGGTCAAACACCAACAATTTTGGACGCGGGTTATGCTCTTTATGACAAAGACGCCGACCGTTACGAGCTTAAGAACGGCACCCACATCACGACCGCTACGAACGAAAAACCGACTGACATACGCGCGAGCGAGGCAATATTCGAACAGCTTGCGGGCAAGCTCGCCCTCACGGGTAACGCAGATGTTACGCAGGGTGGTGACAATCTAAAGGGTGATGCGATCTTTGCCGATCTCTTTCGCGATAACAAGATCAAGCACGCCGTGATTCGCGGTAACGCGTCGGCGCGGCAGACGACGGCCGAGAGGACGACGTCTATCAACGCGCCGGAACTCAATGCAACGTTTAACGATGCTCGTCAGCTTACTAACGCAAATGCAATAGGGCAAAGCACCGCTGAGGTAACGCCGGTGAATAACGCGTCTTATTCGCGAGTTGTCATGACGGCGGCGAGCGGTATCGGTGTATTGTTCAAGGGCGAAGGTCTGATCGACGTGATGCGCACCGACGGACGGACGACCATAAACTTGGGTGTGCCGAACAACAAGAGCGATGCCGCAAACAAGCGCCTAACGGCCGATGCCGTTAAAACTATTTTTGGAGCGAACGGCAAAGACATCGCGCGTGCCGAGGCCGCGGGCGACGCTGAGTTGTTTGTCGAGCCGCTCAACGTGGGCAAAGAAAATTACCGCACAACGATAAACGCTCCGCGATTTGACTGCGAGTTTTTTGCGACCGGCAACACCGTGAGATCGTGCGTCGGCGGCAAAAAGGCGCGTGTCGCACGGGTTCCAACAGTTCAGGCCGAGGGTCGCGGAACACAGTATCTGACAGCCGATCAGTTAACGGTCCAGTTCAACGAAGGTTCGAATGATGTCGATAGCCTCGCGGCAAACGGCAACGCAAAGTTCACCGAACTCGAACGCAACGCCATTGCACGGCAGATGACATTTACGCAGAACGATCAGACGGTGAGGCTTCGCGGCGGCGAACCGACGGTTTGGGACGCAGGCGCACGAGCCAAGGCGCGTGAGATCGATTGGGACACGCGTAACAGTAGATCTTCTTTGCGAGGCGCCGTCAGTACGACATATTACAGCCGCAAAACGACGCGTGACTCGACACCGTTTGCGAGCAGCGACAAACCTGTTTTCGTCACCGCCGAATCGGCCGAGCTCGACCACGTTGCTGAGACGGCCGTTTACACCGGCAACGCTCGCGGCTGGCAAGAGAATAATTATGTTCGCGGCAGTCGGTTGATGATCGAACAAAAAGCGGGGAAGTTTGCCGCGGAGGGCAATGTGCAGAGCGTTTTGTATAACGCGAGACTGCGGCAAAAGGGTAAAGAGTCTGCGCAGCCTGTTTACGCGGCGGCGAGTTCGCTGGCATACAGCCGCGACAGCCGCGTGCTGCAATATCGTAACTCCGTCGATATCAGGCAAGGCGTGGATAGGATCACCGCCGGCGTTGTCGACGTTTACCTGAGCGAGAACAACGAGGTCGCAAAAACTGTCGCCGAACAAAATGTCGTTATCACCCAGCCGAATCGTCGAGCGGCCGGCGACTGGGCGCAGTTTACCGCGGCTGACGAAGTCGCGATAATTCGTGGGCAACCTGCAACGGTCACCGATGCCGAGAACGGTTCGTCACAGAGCGCTGCGATCACGTTCAATATGCGCGAAAATAAGATCACGAGCGACGGGAAGACAAAGCAAAACACGTCGGGCCGTACACGCTCAGTCTATAAGGTGAAACCCACAAACTGATGTCAAAATCGAACGGACAATCTGCTGAATCTACAAATCCCGACGAGTCGGGACAACACCTCTGTCTGCAGGCGTTGAACGTGCAGAAAACTTACAGCCGGCGCCGCGTCGTCGATGACGTCAGCGTCAGTGTTTGCGAGGGTGAGATCGTCGGTCTGCTCGGGGCGAACGGCGCCGGCAAGACGACGACATTCTACATGCTCGTCGGGCTCGAAAATACCGAACACGGCAGTGTGACGCTCATGGGACGGGACGTGACGAGCTTACCCATGTATCTGCGTGCCAGACTCGGACTCGGTTATCTGCCGCAGGAGGCTTCGGTTTTTAGAAAGCTTTCGGCCGAGCAGAACATCCTCGCTGTTTTAGAGACGATGAAAAAGTCGCGTGGCGAGCGGTTTCAACGTCTCGAAGAGCTGCTTGAGGAGTTTGGTATCGCACATGTTCGCAAGGTTCGCGGCGATGCGCTCTCGGGCGGTGAACGCCGCCGCGTCGAGATCGCTCGTTGTCTCGCAACAGAGCCGCGATTCATCCTTCTCGACGAACCTTTCGCCGGTATCGACCCGCTAGCGATCGACGACATCCGCGAGATAATTCTTTACTTAAAAAAACAGGGCATCGGCATTCTCATAACCGATCACAACGTCCGCGAAACGCTTGACATCACCGACCGCGCATACATTCTCTCCGAGGGCAAGATCCTTCGCAGCGGCCTGCCGCAAGAACTGATCGACGACGCCGAAGTCCGTCGCCTTTATCTTGGCGAAAGATTCTCTTTGTAGTTCGTAGAATATTTTTTGCTTGCGGCGCTTGCGAATTCTTTCTCACAGGAGCATACTGCTTCGCAAATAGACATTGGCCGTGCGATTGCGGTTGTTAGATCGAAAGTTCGGCCGATTGCAACAATTGAACTAATCCCGATACATCGGGATTGGTAGATATGGCTTCGATTTCCCGCGTCGAAATTCTTCCATGAATTCCCCCGCCCGAAACCCCAGCCAAAACAATACAACTTTATCTGATAGGACAACGGGAGGGTTTTATGTCCAGAAGAAAGAGAGAGCACAACGGAAGGCGGACGCCCTCGTCCGCAAACAACGTTGCGGTTGCCGGTCTTGGTCTGTCCGAAGAGTCAGAATCCCGAACCGTCGGAACGATAGTGGGTGGTTTACCGCCTCAATCTTCGCTTGTCAGCTATGTGCGAGCGCATCGATTAGCTTGTGCAATTGTTGCGCTCGCGTTGTTCACGACGACCGTCATGGCCCTGAAATATCTCGACGAAGATGCAAAGCGACAGAATCAGCTTGCGGTAAAAGATCGCTCGACATTCTCTGCGATCAATCCATTCGTGAGTGCACCGCTGCCGAGTCCAACGCCGCAACTTTCAAAGGAACTAATTTACGCTGGAGGTGGCCGCCTCCTCGCGGTTGAAGACGCAAATGCGAATGCCGCGCCACCTGCCGATCTCGCGGTGTGGCGGCCATCGAACGGAATGTTTTACGTTTTAGGCGGTCCGGGCTCGCAGCAGACATATTATCAATGGGGAACATCGGGCGATATTCCCGTTCCCGGAGATTTCGATGGCGACGGCAAGACTGACTTCTCTGTGTTCCGTCCATCAACCGGTGTCTGGTGGGTCACAAAGTCATCTGACAACACATTCTATTCGTACCAGTTTGGCGTAGGCACCGACATTACGGCACAAGCCGATTACGACGGCGACGGTAAAACGGATGTTGCGGTGTGGCGTGCGACGGACGGCGTCTGGTACATCGTGCAAAGCTCGACCGGCGGTGTGCAATACGCAACCTACGGTATGAGCGGCGACAAACCCGCACCAGCCGACTATGACGGCGACGGCCGTGCAGACATCGCAGTCTGGCGAAGCACGAACAACACTTTCTATTCAATAAACAGCAGCAATAACGCACCCGCGGGGTTTAATTTCACTCAATCAAGCACCGAGCCGGTCAGCGCCGACTACGACGGCGACGGTAAAGCTGATTACGCGATCCGCAACGGCAACAACTGGATAATTCGTAACTCTTCAAACCCCACGACACCAGTCCCCATTGCCTGGGAACAATCAACTGACAAACCGGTCCAGAACGACTACGACGGCGACGGCAAAGTCGATATAGCAACCTGGCGCGACGCAAACGGTACTTGGTACATCCGCCAATCCGGCAGCAACAACTCACTCCGCCAGGTCCAATGGGGAATTTC
>JBJXFZ010000096.1:0-4641 GCA_046154245.1 Pyrinomonadaceae bacterium | reverse complement strand
ATGGTGCGGCCGGCTTTTTCGAGCATTTCAAGCGAGATGTCTGCCATCGAACGGACCGCGAGCTTGAATATCTCGTTGCCCTTCATCGAAAAGTAATGCATTCGATTGTCGATGGTTGCGTGCGACGTGCCGAATTTTGTTCCGCCTCCGCGAGCATAAAGCGACTCTTCGTAACGCCCGTCTGAGCGGATCTTTGTCGAAAGAACGCCCTTGCCCTCAGCGACAGGAGCCAATACCGCCGCACCGGCACCGTCGCCGAAGATCACGCAGGTCGTTCTGTCGGTATAATCAACGTACTTCGTCAACACCTCGGCACCTATCACGAGGGCATTGCGGATCTGCCCGGTGCGAATCATCGATTCGACCATCGAGATGCCGTAAATAAAACCCGAACACGCCGCAAAGACGTCCATTCCGGCAGCATTTTCACAGCCAAGCTCAGCCTGTATCAAGCAGCCGGTCGACGGCAAGATCTGATCGGGGGTCGTCGTAGCGCAGAGAATGATATCGACGTCTTTCGGTTCGATGCCCGCTCGCTCAAGAGCCTGGCGACCGGATTTGACGGCAAACTGCGAGGTGTACTCGTTATCGGCAGCCTTGTAGCGCTGCTTGATGCCGGTGCGCGTGGTTATCCACTCATCGTTGGTGTCGACCATCTTCTCCAGATCGGCATTCGTCAGAATGCCTTCCGGATAAGCGTGTCCCATACCGATGATGCCGGCGTTTTGTGTCATCTCAGATTTCAGATGCTAGATAACGATTGAGGATTATCAATCTCTAATTGAAACTCGAAAGCGGCAAATTACTCTGCGTCTTTTACGTCAATTATCTTCCGGCCTTTATACATGCCGGTTTTGGCGTCGATACGGTGTGGCACTTTTGCCTCGCCAGTGTCTTTATCCGTGTAGAACTGCGGCGTCTTTAGCGCGTCGTGCGCGCGGCGCGTGCGAGTACGAGCGTGTGAATGTCTTCGTTTTGGATTTGGCATAACTAATTTAAGTTCTTCAGGGCCGCCCAGCGCGGGTCTATCTCTTCCCTTTCACAATTACAATCTATCAAATTACGGTTGCCGCCGCATTTCGGGCACAGGCCGCGACAATCTTCTTGGCAGAATACCTGTTCCGGCAACGCCAGCAGTATCTGTTCCCGTACAACGTCGGCCAGATCGATGCGGCCGCCTATCACGAGAGCTTCGTCCATGTCCGCGACCGTCAGTTCGGTCTCGGAGCCACGCGATTCGTGGGCACTATCGACAAAAACATCGTCGAAAGCAACCTCGATCTTGCGTTTCAAGGGTTCGAGGCAGCGTGTGCATTGCACCGCAACCTCAGCCGCGATCATACCGCTAATATGAACCCGCTGGCCATCACGAAAGGTCTGACCGTCAAACGCTGCGTCGCCGGCGACTTCGCCCTCGCCATCAAGATCGATCAGTGAGCCGGCGAACTCGGTCTTCAGCTTTTTGGGCGAAGTTCCTACACTGGCGAGATCGATCAACATTTCAAAATCATTGCCCTCAGAAGGCAAAGTTGTAATTATAGCCGCTGAGTCTAGTGTGTCAAACGGGCGGAACCGACCGCTTCGTCGATACTTTTGAAACCGCGCTCAGTGAGTATCTTTGCCAATCCGTTGTTGATCTCACGTGCGAACGTCGGCCCGCCATAGACAAAACCCGTGTAGGCTTGGACGAGCGACGCTCCGGCCTCGATCTTTGCAAACGCATCCTCAGCAGTGAATATTCCGCCGACACCAATGATTGGCAGCTTGCCTCTTGAATGGCGGTGGATCGCGGCTATCACCTCGCTCGAGCGTTTCGCGACCGGCTTGCCACTCAATCCGCCGTCGCCAAGCGCTCGAGCCCCGCGTGTTTTCAGCCCATCACGCCTGATCGTTGTGTTCGTTGCGATCATGCCGTCGACGTTGTGCGAAAGGCAAACATCGACCACCCCTTCGACCTCTGCGTCGGTGAGATCGGGAGCGATCTTTACCAGAAGCGGCTTTCTGCCCAATTCCGCATTCCGCCCTTGAAGCCGGGCGAGCAGAGCGTCGAGACTCTCAGATCGTTGTAGTTCACGCAGATTTGGCGTGTTCGGTGAGGAGATATTGACCGCGACATAATCTGCGCTCGGGTGAACGATCTCGAAGCAGGCTAGATAATTCTCAACGGCCTCGTCGTTTAACACATCTTTGTTCTTACCGATGTTAACGCCTACGACTGGGCGGCGTCTTAGTTTTGATAGGCGCTCCGAGATGACCTGCGCTCCATCATTATTAAATCCAAGCCTATTAATAAGAGCGTTATCATCAGGCAGACGGAACAGGCGCGGCTTCGGGTTACCGGATTGCGGTTCCAAAGTCACCGTCCCGACCTCAACAAAACCAAACCCGAGGGACGCGAGTTGATCAACGACAACCCCGTTCTTGTCGAACCCGGCTGCGAGGCCAAGCGGATTCGCAAACTTCAACCCAAACCGCTCGATCTCGCCGAAACCAAACTCGTTGTCGCAATAGAACGGCGCCGCAAGGCCTGATTTCAACGCCGTGATCCCGACCTCGTGAGCCCGCTCAGCATCGAGGCGAAACATTAGCGGACGCACTATCTTTTCCCAAAACGACATCTCGTTAGATTTTAGTTAACTCGCGGTGTATTACAAACGAATTGGAACGATGTGTCCGTAGCCCGCACGTGAGTAAGGGCTACCGTTGATAACAAAGATCACTAGAGTCCCAAAACCGACTAGCTTAGAAACTAACGTTGAACTTAAGTCGATGGTAACCCTTACCAAACGGAGGGCTACTGACACGTTTTGAACTTTCAACTTCGCTTTGCTACGATTGCGTTTCTAATGGGTGACGAAATAAATTTGGTCGAAAAGTCGCGAATAATGGACTCGACGTCGATTAATCGTGCTCTACGACGGCTCGCAACCGAGATCGTCGAGACAAATCATGGAGCCGATGGCCTTTACCTGGTGGGTATCCGCCGGCGCGGTGTCCCGCTCGCGACGCGCATCCGCGAGAAGATCGAAAAGCTCGAGGGCGTTCGGCCGCTTTACGGAATTCTTGATATCACGCTTTATCGCGACGACCTCTCGACCGTCGGTGCAAATCCGGTCGTAAACCGCACCGAACTCGAGGACGGCATCGACGGAAAAAATATCGTTCTGATCGACGACGTGCTGTACACGGGGCGGACGATCCGTGCCGCACTCGATCAGGTAATGGATTTTGGCCGCCCGAAAAAGGTGCAGCTCGCCGTCCTCATCGACCGCGGACGCGAGCATCGCGAATTGCCGATCCAGGCTGATTTTGTCGGCAAGCACGTACAGACAACGCCGGAGGAGATAATTAAGGTAATGTTGAAAGAGTTCGACGAAGTCGAGGCCGTCGGCGTTTTTGAGAGAACATGAAATTGCGGATTGCGGATTGCGGATTTCTTCAGAATGACACAAGACGAGTTAAAAAAAAGAACTCGAGATTTCGCGTTAAGGGTCATTAACTTAGTTGAAACTTTCCCAAGTACATTTCTTGGACGACACGTCGGCGGACAATTGATCCGATGCGGCACTTCTGTTGCTGCAAATTATCGGGCGTCATGTAGAGCGAAATCTAAACCCGACTTTATCGCCAAGATGGGGACTGTAGAAGAAGAATGTGATGAATCTATTTTTTGGATCGAGTTTGCTATTGACACAAATCTGGTGAAGTTAACTCGCGTTTCTGATCTCCTCGATGAAGCTAATCAACTTACCGCCATATTTGTTACGTCAATTAACACGGCTAGGGGACGAAAGCGATGACGTTGGAAAATCGAATCCGCAATCCGCAATCCGCATTCCGCAATCCAGAGAAGCCATTTCGCAGAAGAGATTTACTCGGCATCCGCGACCTGACGCCCGCGGATATCATCGGCATTCTCGATACGGCCGAAAACTTCAGCGAGATCTCAACTCGCGAGGTTAAAAAGGTTCCGGCACTTCGCGGCAAGACGATAATAAATCTGTTTTTTGAGGCCTCGACCCGAACGAGAACGTCCTTTGAGCTCGCTGCAAAACGCCTTTCTGCCGACGCCGTCAACATCAGCGTTTCCTCATCTAGTCTATCCAAGGGCGAAACTTTGCTCGACACGGCACTGAACCTCGACGCGATGGCGCCGGACTGTATCGTCGTGCGACATTCGAGCGCGGGCGTCCCGCATCAGCTTGCAAAAGTTTCGCGAGCAGCCATCGTAAACGCCGGTGACGGCGCAAACGAACATCCGACCCAAGCACTGCTCGACGCGATGACGATCCGCGAACACAAAAAACAGATCGAGGGCCTTGAGGTCGCGATCGTCGGCGACATTCTTCACAGCCGCGTCGCTCGCTCGAATATTCATCTGCTGACAAAACTCGGTGCGCGCGTGCGCGTCGCTGGGCCGGGAACATTAGTGCCGAGAGATTTTGAATTCCTGATCGACGGAACGCGGACGCCCTCGTCCGCAATGCCGCTTGCGGCAAACAACCTTGAATTGTCTTCAACTTCTGTTCGCGACGAAGCGTCGCTCATCGACGGAACGCGGACGCCCTCGTCCGCAATGCCGCTTGCGGCAAACAACCTTGAATTGTCTTCAACTTCTGTTCGCGACGAAGCGTCGCTCAT
>JBJXFZ010000094.1:0-4110 GCA_046154245.1 Pyrinomonadaceae bacterium | reverse complement strand
AATTTAAAGACGAAACTCTCGTCTATGATCTGAACACAGACAAAGCGCTTTGTCTTAACCGATCGGCGGCACTTGTATGGCAGAATTGCGACGGCAGGAAATCGGTGGAAGAGATACTTTCGGTGATGACGAATAGTGTCGAATGCGATTTCAACATCGAGCTAGTGGAATTTGCCTTAACGCAGCTTGAGACTGAAAATCTGCTCGAATCGAAAGAACTTTTTCAACCGATCGAGCCAGGTATTTCGCGACGACAGATGATTCGCAGACTTGGTCTTTCTTCAGCGACCGCGCTTCCGATCGTAGCGTCGATTGTTGCCCCGCCAGCGATAAACGCTCAGTCGTGTCGTGCAAACGACGCTCCATGTACTGCAAGCGCTCAATGCTGTAGTAATTGCTGTAAAGATGTTGGCGGCGGCGTCAATCAGTGTAAGCCGGGCGGCGGGGCTTGCTTGCCCTAGCGATTACCAGCGTAGGTCGTAGCGAGAAAAGTTTTCGCGCCAGTCGTCACTCTGGTCGTGGGCGAGGATGTGTACAGTGCCTCTAATGACAACTTCACTGTCGAATTCGCGCCGCAGACGGTAGGTCCGCCCCGTGGGTGAGCATACTGTCAGCACGACGCGCTCGTCCGCGATCTTTGACACGGCGGCGTGACGCCAGTCCGTTCGGGAACGCACGAGAAGGCGCGAACCTATAGAAAGCTCTTCGAGTTTTATTTTAGTTTCGGCAGCTTCCACGATTTTTGGCGTTTTGCGTATATCTCTTTTGGCATCTGCACGAGGTATGGGTTCTTTGCGGGCGATGCCCACCCGACGATCCGTTCGAGGCTGCGTCTCTCCATCGCCGTGCAGCCCTCGGTCGCGGTCGCGGCGTCCTTCCAAACGTGAAGAAAGATGCACGAGCCACGGCCTTTCTCGACCGGGTACGAGTTGTACGCGACAAAAACGCCGAGTTCGTATTGCTCGATCGTGAACATCTTTTCAGACGATTTCCAATCGAAGTTCCCGACGTGCATGCGGTTCGCGATGCGATTATAGAAATGCGATTTCGGGTCATCGACGCACTCGGTATTAGCGTCGAGCTTTGTGTAGGGCATATCGACGGCCTCGGGTTTCGTTCCATTGCCAAAGGCGGCCGTGAGCGGGAACAGGCCTGCCGGAGCGTTGCCGTCGCCTTCTTGCTTGATCTTTTTCATGTCGATATCGCCGTTCAAAAGCTCGGCCCACGCGAGCCCGCTGCGCCCCAACACGACCGCGAATGTGTCGCCGACTTGCTTCCAACCGCTGCCGGTATTCTTGCGTTCAAAGATCGCTCCCGTGCCTGTCGTCGCGTCCCAATCATTTGTCGTCACAACAAAAGCTTGCAGCGATTTTTCGAAGGGAACTTTGACCGCGGGCGGTTCGGGTTTTTTAACCTGAGCCACACATACACCGGCGAGCAAGGCTATCAGAACAAGCAAAAAAGAGGTTTTCATGGTTTCAATTGTCTCCAACTTTGATTAATGGCTGGATCTATAACAACGGCGGCTTGCCGCTCTATTTGCGGAGGTGCTTTGCTCCTCCGATTAAACCGAACTCTGTTCGCGGCTTGCCGCCGCCCAACGGTTATCAATGAACTGCTTGAACAGCCCGACGTTTTGGCGGCGGCAAGCCGCATCCCTCGTCATACCCACGGTAGGAAAAGTAAACTTTTCCGCAAATAGACGGGCAAGCCCGAAGAAGTTCATTTTCAACCGGGCTCTTGTGCGCGTCGCAATCGATACTAAAAAGTTCTAGTCCTCAAACACCGAATCAGCCGCCGGCGACGCCTTTCTGATCGCATAAAAACGCATGCCGACGACGATCATGAGCAGCGAGATCGCGATCCACACGACGACCCACAAAAACGCCGGAATGCCGGTCGCCGCGGCCATGTTGCCGGCGTCGTTTGCAATATTATCGCCGACGAGCGGCGCGTTGATGAACAACACGGTCTTGAGATCGGACAGCGCGTTCAGCAGGCATTGCACGGCGAGGAACGCGACGGCGAAGTTCGCGACCTTAGGACTCGAATACAGCGCCAGCGCGATCATACCCGCGGCGAGAAGCAAGCCGACAACAAGCGTAAATGCCACGCTTGAGAACGGCACATTGAGCGAGAGAAAATTGAACAGCGGACTGATAATGCCAAACACTATCGTCACAACGGCGACAAACCCGCCCGAGATGAGCAAGATCTTATGCGCAGAGAAGTTTCGCCGCATGAGATAAAGCATCAACACGCCAAAGAGCGTCGTGCTCAGATAGCCCGCACTCGAGGTGATCAACGCTCCGATCAGGCCCGACGGAGCGCTATACACGACGCCGCTGCCGTCCGCCGATATCGTCAGACTCTGCACCGCGCCGCCGGTGACAAACGCCATGATCGCGTGCCCGCTCTCATGCACAAACGTCACAAACAGACGTATCGGGTAAACAAGATATTCGGCGAAGGGAATAAACCACAGTGCGATGGTCGCAAACGTGGCGATGAGCAGCAGTTTTACTTGTGGTTTTGCATCCGGGCGAAGCGTGTATCTCATAACTCAAAACTCCTTAAAAAACTTACAAAAGGCGCATACGCACATTCTAGCCTAAAGTTCGGGTTTTGGATAAGCCGGTGCTGGAAGCGTGTTGCCGGGAGCCGGAAACCCCCGTGCGTACGCGAAAAAGCTCTTGACAGGAGCAATAACCCAACTGACAGAAGCAATAACGCAACTGACAGAAGCGATAACGCAACTGACCGGAGCGATAACGCAACTGACCGGAGCAATAACGTAACTGACCGGAGCAAAAACGCAACTGACCGGAGCAAAAACGCAACTGACAGGAGCAATAACACAAAGTGACGGACCAGGAACACAAAAATACGGCCCGGGAAAGCCATCTTCCCGAGCCGTAAGAAACGCCGACTGATGCCGGTTTACTTGTCTAAGTATCTAAACCTAAGAGCGCTGATCTGTCTGTACTGTGGCGAGGCTGCTCCAAACAGAGCCTTGACGTACTTTTTGACAAGTACGGCCAAAGTGACGAGACCGGTGTCGAGGTCATATAGGACAACGTCCCGAGTGAAGCGGGCGTTTGAGATGGCCGTCCCGGCCTCGATCGAGGCCGTGTTCGCCGCCTTTAACTGTGCGGAATAGTTCACAAGCTCAGAGGTGGTCAGCTCGACCTCATTCGGGGCATAGACCGGGTCGCCCTCAAACAGGTCGATCAAACCGTCGAGATGCTCGACCTTTTGCATATAGCTCTGCTGCGAGACCGAGTGGCGCACCGCGGGGTCGGTGTCGGGTCCCGCCGCCGCCGCTCCCGTTGTCGTCGTTGCAGCGGCCTCGACAACCGCCCTCGCACGTCTGCCCTCGAGCTTGCGCTTAAAACCCTTAGCGTCCGCGACGCGATTCTCGGGCGCTCCCGTAGATGAATAATAGTTGATCGAACGCGTCGAGAGCCGTCCGATCGGTGCGAACAGATTTTCGCGAGCCGTGTCGGCCATGCTCTCAGCCGAGCGCTTTGTCGAAAGGTCGTCCAGCGCGTTATTCGCCGCGTCGAGCTTTGCCTCGAGTGCCCCAAGCCCGATCAGTGGATTGGTCGGTTTGTATGCACCGCCGTGACCCTTGACCGCTGAGATCAGTTCCTGAAAAAGTTGAATATTCCGGGCGTGTCCCGTCTCGTTTGTCATTTTATTTGTACTGAGTTTGTGGAATTAGAGGGTTGTGAGAAGTCAGGAGTGAACCGTAAAAGCTCGCGAGCCGCGAGCGGTCGTCGCCAACAAAACATGGGTTGTAAAGCACGGCAGTACACAAACAGATCAGCCTACAAAAACCCTGCGTAACTTACACATTTTACCAACGACCCGGCCCTCTCCGGACCAGTTAAGCTGCGGCCGCTGCCGCAACCTGTTTTTATTCAAAACGGCAGTGAATGTAATACGGATTTGAATCGCTGTCAAGAGTTTTTTCTTGTTATTGTAGTTAGCACATCATATGTCCGGTGGTAGTAGCAGGTGATATGTCCGCTTTTAGGGGCAAGGGGTAGAAGATGGGTAGCAGGAGACAAATGAACTGCTATGAGACTTTACTCTGGAGCCGCATGG
>JBJXFZ010000159.1:0-17646 GCA_046154245.1 Pyrinomonadaceae bacterium | reverse complement strand
ATCCGATATTCACGCGGTACAGTCACGATTCTTGATCGCAAGGGCCTTGAACGAGTTTGTTGCGAATGCTATAAAGTCGTTTCCGATGAATACGATCGGCTCTTGGGCCAATATATGCGCAGAAACATCCGTGCCTGACGCAAAAAAAGTAGATGACAAACAACATTTTACCGTGTTATCTTCTATTTGGGCCGGTTCCGGCCTGCTCACAGTCCTAAGACTTTCTCAAGTTAAACAATTCAAAGTCCTCAATGGAAAAGCTAAACTATTTTCTCAAGCAGCTTCTGTCGTCTTGCAGCGAGGAACTTCGCATCGAGCCGGACAAGATTCCGTATCTCATCGCGAACAACCGTAAAGAAGATGTCGGCAATGTCGCCCTGCTTGGCACCCAGATCAGCGCCATTATCTTTCCGCTGATACCGGACGAAGCGAAAGTAAAGCTGCCGAATAGCGACGAGATCGACTTCACCCATGCTCACGAACTCGGCAATTTTCACTTCACAGTACAGAAATCGCCCAACGGTTTTATCGTTGCGGTTCGCACCGCAATTGGCGAGACATCGGCCGGTTCAATAACGGTCGAGCAGCCCGAGGCTGACGCCGCGCCGTCAGTCGCAAAACCCGAGAAGGTGGTTGAGCCACCGCCTGCGCTCGATTATTCGCCTGTCGCCGAAAGCGCTCCTCCGGCATCGAATTACGAACCGCCAGCCTACAGTTTTGGAAGTTCGGCGGGCGTTCAGGATCTGACCGCGGCCGGCGCACTTGACACGTTGTCCGATGAGGCTACCGGAGAGCCCGCAGCCGAGTACGTCGCTCCGTCCGAAGTGCCTCAGCTCGAACGCCTTGCCTCTCACGACGAGCCTACGAACCCGCCAGTCGTGACAGAGCCAAAGATCGACTATCCGCTTCGCCGAAAAAGTGATTTTATCCCCGACGCTCCAGCAAATAATATGAACGCCTATCAACAAACTTCTACGTCGCCTGCTACCTCAGCTTTTCGGGCCGCGCCCTCCAGTCCGGCAATGGCGGCAATGATGGACGGATACTTCAAACAGATGGCCGAGATGGGAGCGTCGGATCTGCACCTCTCGGTGTCAATGCCGCCGATGGTTCGAAAGGATGGCAAAATGCAGAATCTCGGTCACGGCGATGTCCTGTCGGCAGAGATGATGCGCGATCTTTTGCATTCGATCATGCCGGCGAAAAATCAAGAGGAGTTTGACAGCCGTCACGACACGGACTTTGCGTACGAGATCGCGGACTTAGCGCGCTTTCGATGCAACGTGTTTATGGATCGAAAGGGAATGGGCGGCGTGTTCCGCATCATTCCAAGCAAGATACTGACCGCCGAACAGCTTGGCTTGTCGAAAGCGATCATGGATCTTTGCTCGCTCTCGAAGGGCCTCGTCGTCGTCACCGGCCCAACAGGTTCGGGCAAATCTACAACCCTGTGCGCAATGGTCGATTCGATCAACAAGGTGCGCGAGGACCACATCATTACCATCGAGGATCCGATCGAGTTCGTCCATGACAATCACAAGTGTCTCGTAAATCAACGTGAGGTTCACAATCACACTGATTCGTTCAAGGACGCCCTGCGTGCCGCGCTTCGCGAAGACCCCGATATTCTGCTCGTCGGCGAAATGCGCGATCTCGAAACGATCTCTATCGCGATCGAAACCGCCGAGACCGGCCATCTTGTGTTTGGCACTTTGCACACGACGACCGCCGCTTCGACGGTTGATCGCATCATTGATCAGTTCCCAGCGGATCGTCAGCAGCAGATCCGTGTGATGTTATCCGAGTCGCTAAAAGGGGTGATCGCGCAGACGCTAATTCCGAAAAAAGGCGGCGGCAGGGTCGCGGCACTAGAGATCTTGATCGTAACGCCGGCGATCTCTAACCTGATCCGCGAAGGCAAAACGTTCCAGATCCCGTCAGCGATGCAAACCGGCAAGAACCACGGAATGGTCGTCCTCAACGACGCTCTGTTCGAACTTGTTAAAAACGGCACAGTCGAACCAAAGGATGCATACATCAAGGCCGTCGATAAGACCGGTTTTGAAACGATGCTCACGCGCGGCGGATTTAAGATCTAAAAACTGATTTCGTGTCCGTAGCGAACACCCAAGTAAGGGCTCCGGGCAGAATAAATACAACGCTCACGGTTCGATGATGATTTTTCTCTTCTTACACGCCCTCATCGACGGCCCGACAGCATTACTATTGCTATTGTTCTTTTTGGGCTCCGTGGTTCTTGTATTAAGAGGCGTTTTTATTCACGCGACGGGACGATCGACTACTCGCGTATTGTTGAACAGCCTTTACGTGCAAACTGCGATCTTTTCAGCGGTCCTTATTCTTGGGCTGTTATCGGCCGGCGATGGAATTCTCGGTGACCCCGCCGATGCCGTTCGTGTTTACCCAGGTGTGCCGTTCGGTTTTTTTGCCGGACTACCCTTGTTCTTTATACTCGATCCGTTTGAACTTCCACCTGGATTGATTTCAATCGGCCTAATGGCGTTGATGAACTACTGGGGAATATTGGCCGTAGTGTACTTCTTTTCAAAAAAATGACATGCCCGCAGTGAGCCCTTAAATACGTGCGGGCTACGGATACTTCACGCCTCCGGCGGGCCTGAACAGCCCGGGCCCATCAGCGCGGGTTGCTTTGTGCTGATGATCGGAAAATTCTCGGCTTCTGCATTTTTCTCGAGCCATTCCATGTATTCCTCGGGCACGGACATGTCCGAGAATATCGCCTCGACAGGGCACTCTGGCAGACACGCGTCGCAATCGATACACGTGTCAGGGTTGATCAGCAGCCGGTCGGGCGTTTCGTGAAAGGCCTCGACGGGACAAACGGCGGCGCAGTCTGTGTACTTACATTCGATGCACGGGGTCGTAACAATATAGGTCATACGTTTTCGGGCTTTAGCAAAAAAGCCAAACTAAAACCGTAATATTCGGACGGCTGGTTGTCAAATCACGGCTCGCAAGTGATAAAATGCCATTAAAATCAAGTTAGACGTGTATTCTGGGTCATAGGAATTGAATGAAAAACATTAAAGCTGAACGTGAATTGGCGCTCGATTTTTTGCGCGTAACCGAGGCCGCCGCGATCGAGTCGGCCAAAACGATGGGCCAGGGCGATCGAAAGCACAGCGACCATGTAGCCGTTGAAGCTATGCGCGAGGTCATGGACACGGTGCCGATGCGCGGACGCATCGTTATCGGCGAGGGCGAACGCGACGAGGCGCCGATGCTCTACATTGGCGAGGAACTGGGTGGCGGCATCTTTTCGGACGAGGCCCGGGCTGAGTTTCCCGAGGTCGATATCGCCGTCGATCCGCTAGAAGGTACAAACTTGTGCGCACTCGGGGCGAACAATGCGATCGCCGTGCTCGCTGCGGCTGAACGCGGGGGGTTACTTTACGCACCGGACATCTACATGGACAAGATCGTCGTTGGCCCGTCGTGCCGCGGCGTGGTCGATATCGATGCGCCGGTTGAGGAAAACCTTAAGAACATCGCGCGAAGACTCGGTCGCGACGTCGACGATCTGACTGTGATATGCCTCGATCGTTCGCGGCACAAAAAGCTGATCGATGATGTTCGGGCCACAGGCGCGCGAATTCGACTTATTTCCGACGGCGATCTTTCGGCTGGAATCTCTGCGGCCGTGGCGGGAACAAACATCCATGCCCTAATGGGCATCGGCGGTGCCCCCGAAGGCGTTATTACGGCTGCGGCGATGAAGTGCCTCAATGGCGAAATTCAAGCCAAGCTGGTTTTTGATCCCGAGCGTTTAGGCGTCGACAGGTCAAAGGTCCCGCCCGTGGAAAAGGTTATGGAACGCCTTGGCGAAATGGGCATCACCGACCCTCATAAGATCTACGACACGAATGACCTCGCTCCCGGCAAGAAGATAATCTTTGCCGCGACGGGCGTTACCGACGGTGCTTTGCTGCGTGGTGTGAGGTTCTTCGGTGCGGGCAAACGTACGCATTCCGTTGTGATGACAACTGACTCGAAGAGCATTCGCTTCGTCGATACCGTCCATGTAGAAGGCGGTCCGGATGCGGTGATCAGGTTCTAGTGCTCCAGACGTGCGGTCGGAAAATTGAATTTTTTGCCACTATCACGTTTGTGGCGACAAGTTTTTTTTGGGTTTTCGGCCTCTTTACGGGTTTTTACTTTTATGTCCGAATCCAAGCCGTATGTCCTTGATTTTGATCGGATAAGCGCGGATGATGTCGCTCTTGTAGGCGGCAAATGTGCGTCGCTTGGCGAGCTTTTCCGCGAACTTAAATCCGAGGGCGTGCGCGCCGTTGACGGTTTTTCGACTACCAGTCATGCCTACGAACTTTTGCTCGAAACGGACAATCTTCGCAACAGATTAAGATCTCTACTTAAAGGCCTCGATGTTAATAATCTCGATGAGCTTGCGCGCGTCGGTGCCGAAGCTCGCCGTCTCATGCTCGAAACGCCCTTTCCCGCCGACGTTCAGTCTGCGATATTCGCTGCTTATGAGCGTCTTGGCGAGCGCATTGGTAAGAAGTCGTTCGAGGTAGCCGTGCGTTCCTCGGCGACCGCGGAAGATCTGCCGGACGCCAGTTTTGCGGGTCAGCAGGACACGATCCTAAATGTGAGAGGCGAGACAAACCTGATCGAGGCTTGTCATCAGTGCTATGCGTCGCTTTGGACCGACCGTGCGATCTCATACCGTACGGCGAAAGGTTTTGATCATTTCGACGTGGCGCTTTCGATCGGAATTCAACCGATGGTTCGCAGCGATATCGCGGCAAGCGGCGTGATGTTCACGCTCGACACCGAGAGCGGTTTTCGCGATGTGGTGGTGATAAATGGCGCCTGGGGGCTCGGCGAGGCGGTCGTGCAAGGAATGGCTACGCCCGACGAGTGGATCGTATTCAAGCCAACGCTGAAGTTAGGTTTTCGGCCGATCGTCACGCGAAAACTCGGGGTAAAAGAGGTCAAGATGGTCTTTAACGACGACGGCATGGGCACGGTCGTTAGACCGGTGGTCGAATCGCAGCGAAACCGTTTTTGTCTCGCCGGGTTCGAGATTCTACAACTGGCCGAGTGGGCATGCGCGATCGAAGACCACTATTCAAAACGAGCCGGGCAAAGTCAGCCGATGGATATTGAATGGGCGAAAGACGGCGTCACTGGCGAACTCTTTATCCTGCAGGCGCGGCCCGAGACGGTTCACGCTCAAAACACGCAGAATTATATCGAGACGTACAAACTCACCGGCACCCACGGAGCTCCGCTGGCCTCGGGTGTCGCCGTCGGCGAAAAGATCGGTCACGGCAAGGCGCATGTCATGATGGATGCGTCGAAGCTGAAGGCATTTCAGCAAGGCGAGATACTTGTTACATCGATGACCGACCCGGCCTGGGAACCGATAATGAAACGAGCCGCTGCCATCGTTACCGAACGCGGCGGTCGAACCTGTCACAGCGCGATCATCAGCCGCGAACTCGGCATTCCCTGCATCGTCGGAACGGGCGATGCGACGGAAAAGGTTAAGAATGGAACTGATATAACCGTAAGCTGCGCGGAAGGCGAACGCGGAAATATCTATTACGGCAAGATCGATTTTAAGGTCGCAAAGCAGAAGATCACGCACAAGACGCGCCCGCAGACGCAAATAATGATGAACGTCGGTGACCCCGACCACGCGTTCGCCGTCTCGCGACTTCCCAATGACGGCGTCGGCCTCGCCCGGCTCGAGTTCATTATCAACAATCACATCGGTATTCACCCGATGGCTCTGGTAAATTATCCAGATCTCAAGAAACCGTCTGATGTTGAACTCATCTCACGTCGCATCGGCGAGGAGGAACCGAAAGAGTTTTTTGTCCGCTCACTGGCCGAGGGCGTAGGCCGCATCGCTGCGGCATTTTACCCAAAACCCGTGATCGTACGAATGTCGGACTTTAAATCGAACGAGTACGCGATGCTGGTCGGTGGCGTGGAATTTGAACCTGTCGAAGAGAATCCGATGATCGGTTTCCGCGGGGCTTCCAGATATTATGACGACCGGTACAAAGCGGGTTTTCGTCTCGAGTGCCTAGCCCTCTGTCGAGCCCGCGACGATATGGGGTTGACCAACATCAAACCGATGATCCCGTTCTGTCGCACGGTCGAAGAGGGCGAGCGCGTGATAGCACTCATGGCCGAGTACGGCCTGGTTCAAGGCGAGAAAGATCTCGAGATCTATGCCATGTGCGAGCTGCCGGCAAACGTCGTGTTTGCGGACGAGTTCCTCAAGGTTTTCGACGGTTACTCGATCGGTTCGAATGATCTTACGCAGCTTGCGCTCGGGCTCGATAGAGATAGCGAAATGGTCGCGCATCTTTTTGACGAGCGGAACGGTGCTGTGGAGAAGATGGTTGCGATGGCGATCGAAGCGGCAATTCGCAACGGTAAGAAGATCGGCATCTGCGGCCAGGCACCGTCCGATTATCCGGAATTTGCCGACTTTCTGGTCCAAAAGGGGATCAACTCGATCTCGCTCAATCCTGACACCGTTTTGCAGACAACGGCCCACATTCTTGAAACCGAAAAGTCACTCGGCATAGGCCGTCAAGATGCGACGCAGAAGCTTCGCGCCGTTCAGTAGCCTGCCTCTACCTACTTTTCATATGGTTTGAGCTGCTCGGAGATCTTCGCTTTGTCACCGACGACGACCAGAGCCATCTTATCTTCGACCAGATATTTTTTCGCCATCTCTTGCACATCAGCCGCCGTTACCGCGGAAAGCTTCTGAACATAGCTGTCGAGATAATCCTTGCCCAGTTCGTTGTAATTCATACTTTCAAGTTGGCCGATGACACCGGTGCGTGCCGAATTCTGCAGAACATAGAGCCCGATGAGATAACTTTTTATGCCGTTCAACTCAGCTTCGCCGACCGGTTCGTTCCGCATTCGATTGATTTCAAAAAGGATCTCCTTGATCGATGCCCCGGTAAATTCCGTCGTCACGTCAGCGTTTTGAACCCAGTAGCCGGTTTTGTAGCGATTCCACACGAAGCTGCCCGGCGAATATGTGTAACCTTTATTCTCGCGAATGTTGGCTGTGATGCGCGAGCCGAACGCGCCGCCAAGTATCGAGTCCATCACAACAAACTTTGGATAGTCCGGATCCGACACCGCCGGTCCCGGCATGCCGAGATAGATCGTCGACTGCGGTGAGTCGGGGCGTTCAACGAGGGCGAACGTCCGTTTCGCGTTTATCGTCGGGACGTTTCGCGTCGCTGCCGTGCCGCGCTTCCAGCTACTGAAGCTTTTGTTGATCGCATTCTTAACAGCGATCGTGTCGAACTTGCCGACGACATACAGATGAGTCCGAGCCCCGCCGTAAAACTGCGCGTAGAAGTTGCGCGCGTCGTCGAGCGTATAGCCTTTCACCTCGTCCTCGGTCGGGTTGATCTGTCCGTACGGATGTCCGGCGAAGATGACTTCGCGAAACTTGGACCACGCTTGATTACCGGCCTGCGTTCGGGCAACTGCAAGAGAGCGAAGCTTGTTTGCGCGCAGGCGTTCGAGATCTTCGGCCTTGAAGTTTGGGTTTTGCATTAAGTCAGCCATTAGAGCGACAAATCGCGGCCCGAACTCGGTCAAAACTTCGCCCGATATGTTTGTGCTGTCGGTGCCGGTGTTGATAAAGAGCCCGCCGCCCATCTCAGCCGTTTCGCGTGCGATCACGTCGGCTGCACGCGTTTGTGTTCCCTCCTTCAACATAATGCCAACCATTTCGGAAAGCGCCTTTTTGCCCTTGGCGTCATCTTTCGTCCCAGCGTATATCACGGCCTGAAACGCGACTTTCGGAACCGAGCCGTAAGGCACAAGCGTGACTTTCATGCCGTTCGCGAGCGTATAAACTTCCTGTTTAGGGAACACGAAGGGCTTTGGCTGTCCACCGGCGGGCGGCTTTTGTTTCTGTGCACCAGTGGTGCTCGCGAAACACACTAAAAGAGCCGCGGCCGTTATCAGCAAGCTTTTTACTTTTGAGTTCTTACCGTTTAGTTGAAACATATTATTTGCCCTCCGCTTTCAAGATCACCGTCGTCCGGTTTGTGCTGCGAAGGTACTCTTTCGCGGTTTTCTTGATAAGTGCCGGCGTAACGCGGCGGAAATTTGCCTCGATCTGGTTTATTTTCTGTGGATTGTCGTCAAATATCGCAAAGCACGCGAGCAAGTCGGCCCGTCCAAAGCCGCCGAACTGCGTCATTGTGTCATAGAGGCCCGAGCGAAGCTTCACCAGTCCTCGATCGATATCCTTTTGCGTAACTCCGTTTTCCTGCAAATTCGCGACGACTGAATCGAGTGATTTTGTGATATCGGCCGCACTGAATTTGTCGTCATGGATCACGCTGATATCGAATAGCATCGGGCCGTTGTAGTTGAACATATTGCCGAGACCCGAGTTTATGCCGCCGCCAACGCCGCCTGCAAAGCCCTTATCTTTTACAAACTCTTTGTAAAGCAAACTGTCCTCGCCCTGCAGCATTATCTGGTCGATCAGACCCATCGCGTAATATTCGGGCGTGCCGCGATCGGGCATCTTGTAACCGAATGCGACGCCGGGTTTATTAGCGAGTTTGTCGGTTTTTGTAACTGTCTTTTCTTCGGTCTGCCGCGGTTCGCTGATATCGGGGATTTTGTCGGGTGTCTGCGCCGGGAGGTCGGCGAAATACTTTTGTATCCAACCACGAGCCTCACGTTCATTAAAGTCCCCGGTGACGACCAGCACCGCATTCTTTGGCGAATAATACTTGTCAAAAAAGGTCTTGGCGTCGGCCATCGTGGCGGCCTCGATGTCCTCGAGCTCGCCATAGAAATTGTGCGCGTTGTACCAGTTCGTAAATGCCGCCATCGGTAGATCGATCCACGGAAAACCGCCATACGGTTGATTTAGCACGTTGACCTTTACCTCGTTGCCGACAACGCCTTGCTGGTTCTTGAGATTTTCGTCGGTTATGTCGAGGCCGCGCATGCGATCGGCCTCGGCCCAGAGAAGGGTCTCGACCTTGTGCGACGGGACGACTGCAAAATAATTTGTAAAATCGAAACGCGTCGAGCCGTTCAGCACACCACCATTGCTCTCAACGAGACGGATGTACTCCATCTTGCCGAGGTTCTTTGAGCCCTGAAACATCAAATGCTCAAAGAGGTGGGCAAAACCCGTGCGCTCGCGCGGTTCGATCCGGAAACCGATGTTGTAATAGACCGCGATGGTCGCAATCGGGGCGCTGCGTTCGGGCGAAAGGACGACCTTGAGGCCGTTGCCCAATTTGTAATAGCTTACCGGCACATTGATACCGGCCTGCGCTTTCGACTTCTGCGCTTGAGTCGCGATGCCTAGCGACAGCACGGTCGCCAAAAGCACCAACCAAGCCACACTCTTACTGATAAAAGTTCGCATAAAATTTACCTTTCTACTATAGGTTTTCGCTGTACAATCCCGTTTTTATACGCGGGTACTCAGCCAAAGGTTCTCGCCGCCGTACAATCTATCGCTGGACAAGCCGACCCGAGGGCTATAAAACAATACTAACGATTAATTATGAGCGCGAGCGTCGATGGGTACAACCCCCAAACCGTTATTGCCGCGATGCGGCGGCAAGCTTGGAGAGTCTGGGCGATCGCCCTTGCGGTCGTCCTCGTTTGGGTGTCCGCGATCCTGCTCGCCCCGATCGCGAAAGCTAACGGTCTCGCCACCCTCTCTTCGCCGCTCTATAATTTCTTCAGCTTTATCTGTCATCAGCAAGCCGAGCGGTCGTTCCACATCGTGGGCGAACAGTTTGGCGTTTGCTCGCGTTGTTTCGGCGTCTATTTTGGTTTGCTGCTCGGGTTTTTGCTCTATCCTCTATTGCGAAACGTTGGCGAGGTCGAGCCGCTGCCGCGCGTTTGGTTGTTTTTGTCGCTGATCCCGATAACGATCGATTGGGCGTTGACGATCTTCGGGATTTGGGAAAACACGCACCTGACGCGGTTTGTAACGGGACTAGTCTTGGGCTTCGCGTGCGCAACGTTCATTGTTCCCGCGTTGGTTGAGATCGCTCGTAACCTCGCTACGAGGAAACTGGCTTCTTTGCGTCCTTAGCGACTTTGCGTGAAAAGATTTGTTTCGCGCCAAGCCGCCGCGAACGCAAAGAAAGCCAACCGAACTTTAGTTGACTCAGGTACGTAAACAGAGCAATATCGAAAATATGCGTTTTACTAAGGAATCTTCCGTCGAGCACGCAAAACGAGACCTTGCCAAGCGATTAAGGGTCGATAATAACGATATCGCTGAAAAAGGTGTTGTCGATCAAGAGTTTGCGGATATGTCGCTCGGCGCTCCGGTAAAGGACGAGATGGCGGCTCAAATGATCGCCGATGGCTGGCAGATCAAGCTCGAAGCGGGCGGCAAACTCTACGAATATCGCGGTGACAAATATCAACTGCGGCTGCACAACTTTAAGGGTGAGAATTACGTCATAAAAACGTAACGTAACGGAACGCGGACACTCATGTCCGCATGAGAGGTATCATCATGAATCGCAATAATATCTGGATACACATAGGGCTCGCAACGGTACTTATCGTTTTCGCGGCGGTTCTGGGGCAGATCGAGCGGTGGAAGACGGCGCTGAATACGCCTGACACAACGCGCTCGATTCGAAAGGTAGAGCAAGAAATTGAGCCGACGACGAGGGTTAGCTCCGCGCCAGAGGTGCTCGTGCGGTTCAAACCCGGCGTTACCCTCGAGCAGATTCGCGCGATCGCGACTGCGAATAACGACGCTTTGATCGATGAGATCGAAGCTGTGAACGGGTTGACGGTAGTTGACGATCTCGACAATGCGCCGGCGCAAACAGTTGCTGCTCAATACTCTTTGATGAGCCACGTCGCATACGCTGAACCGAATTTTCAGATTAGGTTAGACGAGCAGGAAATGTATGACCTTCACGGTCACCTATTCAATTCCAAACAAGCGATTGGGGTTCCAAGTGATCCGCTTTTTGGTCAGCAATGGGCACTTCAGAACTTGGGTGAGAACAGCGGCAAACAAGGAGCGGACCTAGATGCTCTTCATGCATGGGAAACGACAAAGGGCAGCGAAGACGTTGTCGTCGCGGTACTCGACAGCGGCGTCGATTACAACCATGTCGATCTCATGAGCAATATGTGGACCCGGCCCGCGAATGTCCCGGCCTACTTGGATGACGAGCTCGGTGCCTTCAACGACATAAACGGTTACGACGCAAACGCTGAGATTCGCGATCCGATGGACGATAACGGTCATGGCACACATTGCGCGGGCATCATCGGTGCCGAGGGCGATAATGGCGAGGGCATCGCGGGGATAAATTGGAACGTCAAAATTATGCCGCTCAAGTTCCTCGGTCGTGGCGGAATGGGCTCGGCCAACGATGCTATCGAGGCGATAAATTACGCGATCGATCGAAAGAAAAACGGCGTTAACGTACGCGTCATAAGCGCAAGTTGGGGCTCGACGTCGAAATCGAAAGCGCTCGAAGACACGATCCGTGCCGCCGGTGACGCCGGGATCTTGTTTGTCGCCGCTGCCGGTAACGACGGTTCGGATAACGACCGTAGACCGTATTATCCTTCAGGCTACGACCTGCCAAATGTTATCAGCGTCGCCGCACTAGACCGCACGGATAATCTCGCGTCGTTCTCGAACTACGGCGTAAAAGCTGTTCACGTCGCGGCGCCGGGCAAGGCGATCGTCTCGACCTGGCTTGGCAACGATTATCGTGAAGCGTCGGGTACGTCAATGGCGGCGCCGTATGTCTCTGGCGTGGCCGCACTTATCATCGCAAACGAACCGAACATAACGATGAAAAATTTACGGACGCGCATTGTTAAAACAGCCGACAAGATCGATTCGCTCGATGGTAAGGTCGTATCAGCCGGGCGCATCTGCGCGGCGAACGCACTTGGCAATATCGTCAAATCGAACGTGCATAACTAACGCGACGTAATGGAATGTGCTCTAAACCACATGGTTGAAATCTAATTCACGCTGTCAGTACGATTCAAACGAAAGCCCTGTAAAAACAGGGCTTTCCTGTTTTGGCACGGTCGTTGCTTTTCTCCCGAACGGAGCAATCCCGACTGGTCGGGACTCATTGCCCTAAGTAATTTAATTAGGAGACAACAATGAACAGAATCAGAACTTATTTAGCAATCGCGGCATTATCTCTAATGGTCTTAGCGTTGCCGGCCATTGCCTCCGCACAGTATCGTGATCGCGACGACGATGACTACAACCGTCGCAACGGCGGATATGGTAACGGGCAGTATGGTCAATCCGGCGACATGCGCAGCATAGTTCGCAATCTAAAAAATCGCACAAAAGATTTTCAGCGTGAACTCGATCGCGACCTCGATCGCAGCCGCTACAACGGTACATATCAGGAAGACGAGATCAACGATCTTGTAAGAGATTTTAGAGACGCTGTTAATGATCTCGACAACAATGATCGGCAGAATTCTAACGAGATCAATCGCGTTCTCGATCTCGGCCGACAAACTGACCGCGTGATGAATCGTTTGAGACTCGGTTACAACACCGAAAATCTCTGGCAGGCAATTCGTCGCGACCTCGATGCGCTCGATTACAACGGCTACGATAATCGCAACCGTCGTAATCGCAACGGTAACGGTCGGTGGGGTAAGGGCGGGATCAACAAGCCTACCTGGTGGCCCTTCTAAGTAAACGAGGTAAAAACTTTTCGCGGCCCGGGTCTGTGTGATTCGGGCCTTTTTTGTTTGTGTTATGGCGATACGGGGTTTACATTTAGACAATGCCCGGAACGCTATATCTCGTCGCTACGCCGATCGGCAACCTACAGGACATCACGTTTCGAGCTCTCGACGTGCTGCGCAGCGTGGACGTGATCGCTTGCGAAGACACCCGTCATACGATAAAGCTGCTGAACCATTTTCGAATCTCAAATCGATTGTTGAGCTATCACGAGCACAACGAATATGAGCGCGCCGACGAACTTGCCGACCGCCTGCTCAAGGGTGAATCGGTCGCTGTTGTGTCCGACGCCGGAACACCGGGCATTTGCGATCCGGGTTTTCGTATAGTGCAGCGTGCGATCGAGATCGGCGCCGATGTCGTTGCGATACCCGGCGCGGCCGCGTTCGTGACTGCCGCCACGGCGTCTGGGTTGGCGACCGACTCGATATTCTTCGGCGGTTTTCTACCTGCGAAAAAGGGCGAGCGGCGGCGGCGTCTCGAAGAAGTGCGCGACACTCCGGCAACGTTGGTTTTTTACGAAGCTCCGCATCGTCTTGGCAAATCGCTTGCTGACTGCGCCGAGATCCTGGGCGAGCGCAACGCCGCCGTCGCGCGTGAGCTGACAAAACTGCATGAAGAGATCGCTCGGGGTTCGCTCGCCGATCTTGCCGCAAGATTTGCGGTAAAAAATGTAAAGGGCGAGATAGTGCTTGTTATTAACCGAGTTGCGACCAAGAAGATACTCGAACAACCAACCGAAAAATCACTTTCCAAGCGCGTCAAGGCATTGGAAAAAGAAGGTGTGGATCACAAGGCTGCACTAAAAAAAGCCGCAAAGGAATTTGGATTGAGCAAGTCTGACGCGTATCGGCTAACGCAAGTAAAACAGCAAAAGTAAAAAGGCAAAACCGCGGATGTTCTTCCGTGAGTTTTGCCCTTTGACCTTTTACTTTTGACTTGTTTTTACCGCTGGGTCAACTCTTTCGGCAGCGTCTTATCTACTTTGGGCCGGGCCTTCAGATCGGTCAGCTCCCAGAGCGTCAATAGGATCGTACGGGTGACTTTCTCCATCTTCGCATAATCGATCTTGTCCGCGTGGTCGCCGGCTCCGTGATAGTCCTCGTGCTCGCCATCAAACCAAAAGGCGATCGGAATGCCGTTCAGTGCATAGTTAAAATGATCCGAGCGGAAGAAAAATCGATTTGGATCTTTCGGGTCGTCGTATTTTGTGTTGTAGGCGAGCTTGAGATAGCCCTTGTTCGCACCGTCGACGATCACTCCCATTGTCGAACTCATCATATCTTTTCCGATCACATAAATTTCGTTCGCTTTTGAGAGCTCTTCGTTACACGGTTTGCCGGATGGGTCGCACTTGATGATCTTATTCGGGTCCTGTGAGCGGCCGATCATGTCGATATTAAGTGCCGCGATGACCTGCTTGATGTCGACCGTGGGAAACTTATTAAAATATTCGCTGCCCCACAAACCTTTTTCTTCACCCGCGTGCCAGACGAACAAAACAGACCGCTTCGGACGCTTTGGTGCCTTGGCCAGGGCCTCGGCGATAGCTAAAACTGCGACCGTTCCTGATCCGTCATCATCGGCACCGTTGAAGATTTTGTCCGCGCCCGGGGCATTTGGATTTACGCCGACGTGATCGTAATGCGCACCGATTGCGACCAGCTCTTGTTTCAAAACCGGATCGCTCCCTTCCCAAACCGCGACAACGTTTTGCGTCATCAGCTTTTCAACCTTTGTTGCGGAGCTTGCTTTTGCGTTCTTTTTTGTTTCAAATGCGATCGCCGAACTCTTGTCAGCGGCCTCACCGGCGAAGATTGCACTGGCGACTTTTTCAGAAACCAAAAATGCCGGAACACTCGGACCCGACGCTTGGGCCGAGGGATTCCGCAGCTTATCGACATACAAACTGCCGCGACCGAGGAAGTTCCGCAACCTCCCCCAATTTGCCTGTAGTTGCGGCGGGGCGACGACGATCACAGCGGCGGCGCCTTTCCGGCGGACATATTCAAGCGGGTTTGCCCAATCGACGCCTTCTTCGCCTTTGAGATCGTCGTCGGTGACGCCGGTTGGCCGAGGGATAAGCGTCGATTGGCTAAAACCGGGGCTCGAGAGAACGACGATCTTGCCTTTAACGTCAACGCCCGCAAACGCGTCGATGCCTTTCGACTTGACCATCCAACCGTCTCTGCCAAACACGAGAGCACCGCTCGCCGTGCCCGTTCCACTGACACGATAAAAATCTTCGTTTAAGACAAAACTCTGGGCGCCGATCTCGAGTGTTGTTGCGGCCGTGTCGAGCGATTCACGCGTCATCGGCATCTTTTGATAAAACGTGCCGTTGTCGCCCGCCGGCTTAAAGCCCCAACGTGAAAGGTTCATGCCGATAAATTTTGCGGTCGTGTCCAGCCCACGCGAGGGCGTATCACGACCCTCCATCTCGTCGGAAGCGACAAAATATAAGTAGTCGCTAAGTTGTTTCGCCGTCACGCCCTCGGCTATTTTCTTTTCGGCCGGCGTGATCCTCACTACCGTCGCCTGCGAAAACGACGAAATGACAAACGCAAAGATAGTCAGTGTGGCAATCAGGTTTTTCTTCATTTTATTCTCCAAAAGTTTGTGTGTCTTACGAGCCGGCGGGCGATATTGTTTCTAGCCGCGATCCGACGATTGCGATCTTGTTCTTGTCGGCAAGCGCAAACATCTCATCCCGATCGAAGATCAAGGTTTTGCCCGCAGTGACCGAAAGACATGTCGCTCCTGCGTCGATCATCGCATTAATGGTCGGGACGCCAACAACCGGTACGTCGAAGCGCATATCCTGGTCGGGCTTTGCGATTTTAACGACGGTCAGCTTGCCGTTTGCGAGCTCACCCGCCCGTTTGATCGTTTCGTCGGTTCCTTCCATCGCTTCGATCGCGACGCACGCCTTTGCCCGAACGACGACGGTTTGTCCGAGATCGAGCCGTCCGAGTTCGTTGGCAATGTAGATGCCATACTCAATATTCTCAAGCTCGGCCTCGGTTGGTTTTCGTTTTGTCAGAACGCCTTCAGTGGCGAGTTGATCTTTAACGAAGTGTGTTGAGTCAATGAGTTCGATACCTTCTTTGGCGAGTTCGTCGGCGACGCCGCCGATCAGGGCGTCGGTGTTTCGACGCGGGAGGCGCCACAACATCTTTACCATCCGCACGTCTGGCATTGCGCCCGAAAATATCTGAACGTGCTTCACCTGGCCGGCCATCATTACCTTTTCCACGCCGTGTTTTTTGAAGAACGAGATCATCTTGCCAAGCTGACCGATCCCGACCCAAGTTACACTCTCGGCGACGTCGTCAATGCGCGGATCGGTCTCCTCCTTGATCGCGACAACGGTTAACGGAGTTCCTGCCGCCCGAGCGCCGTCGGCGACGAGAAAAGGAAATTTGCCGTTGCCGGCGATGAGACCGAACTTCATAAGGTAATTTCGTGGAGGTTTAGTTCTTCGCCATCCGGCGTTGCGACGATGCCGTTACGAGCGAACCCGAGCTTTGAAAGCAGTTTACCTGAAACGTCATTGTCCTGGGAAGTTATCGCGAACACGCGCTGAAAACCGAGCGAATCTCTCCCATAACGCAGCGCGGCCGACGCAGATTCAAACCCGTAACCGCGTCGCTCAAACTCCGGCAAAAACGCAAAGCCTATGTCAGCGTGCTCAAGGTAATCCCGCTTTACAAAGCCGCAAATACCAACTGCCGAGCCGTCGGATCTTTGGTCGACCGCATACAGTCCATAGCCGTGTTCCCGATAACTCGCACGATAGCGATCATCGATAAACTCGCGAGCTTGTTCGACGGAACGCACGCCGCGGTCGCCGATGTATTTTATGAACTTTGGCGAGTTGAGGAGCTCAAAAATAAACTCCGCGTCCGCGGCGGAGTCGAGTTCTCGCAAGGCAAGTCGCGGCGTTTCTAAAACCGACGCCACTATTCCTGAAACGGTTCGATCTCGCCCGGCTTGCGGAGCATCTTGTTCACTTCATCTAGATGCATCTCTTCGAGTAAGATCATTTCGCGCGAATATTCTTCGAGCGAGACTGACTTGCCCTCGGTGAGTGCGAGCAGTTCACGGTAGGCCGCGAGCGTGGACTTTTCTTGCTCGAGGCTTTCGCGCAGGATGTCGCCGATGTCGTGCTGCTCGGTCTCGAGCAGAGGCCCGATCTTTAAGCTGGGATGGCCGCCGAGCATCGTGACAAACTCACCCGCCTTGCTCGCGTGCATGAGCGACTCGTCTCCGTTGGCTTTTAGCCACGACACGATCGGTATTCGGTTGTAGCCATAAACCATCAGGCTGTAATGCGTATAACGCACAACGCCCGCGAGTTCGAGTTCAAGGATCTTATTCAAGACCGCGATTGCGTTTTGTTTGTCGTTTTCGTTCATATTATTCTTAAGTAAATGGGCCCGGGATGTGTGTTATTGTGACCGTCTTTCGATTCACGTGAAATAAAACATTGTATCGACCAATTACCAGAACGCGTGTTTCGGCAATGAATAGATGCTGGTCCGGAGCCAATGGGGAGCCCAGCGGAATGACAGCCAGTCGTTCGTTTATCGCGTCCTCGATTCTGAAATACCAGTTTGTTGCCTCAGTCAGCCCCCAATTTTCACGGCCCCATTCAAATGACGATTCCAAGTCAGCCCGTGCCTGGTCTGAAAAAACAACGTCATATCTGTTCATTTTTCACGTGAGATCTTGTATTTCTTTTCAAAGTCACGAAAGACCTTCCCCGCAGGAGTGACTCTGCCTGCCTTCATGTCTTCTATCCCACGGTTCACGCTCCCGATCATGTCCAGCCGATC
>JBJXFZ010000142.1:0-61395 GCA_046154245.1 Pyrinomonadaceae bacterium | reverse complement strand
AGGCTTCGACAGGGGCTTGTATAGATCTTTGAATGCACGTCGGGCTTGTATGGTTAGCTCGTTAAAACGACTATACAAACACAAATGCTAATCAAGAATTAGCTCTTGCTGCCTAATTAACTTTAGCGCTCAGCAATGTCAACGGGGAAGTCAGTCTGATGCGACCCATGTTGGCATAACTCAGTTCAGACTCGCTTGGCGCTTCCATCTGCGGCGTCCGGTTAAAGTTAGTCAGGTTAGCTTTTCGAGAGGTCTTGTCAGTTCATCTGCTCTCGATTAGCGAACTTTAAGTGAATTGACTAAACGTGTAGATTTCACTGGTCGCAACCTTTGGATGCGGGTTCGATTCCCGCCGCCTCCACCACTGTTTTTTGTGTTAAAATGTTATCGATATGAAATCAGCCGAACGAAAAACACTGCCTGGAAAACGGTCTCAAAACGGATCGAAGAACGGACATAAAGCTAAAGCTGATTCGAAGTTCTACGCTCCGGGCGAAAAAATGTCCAAGGCAGATCGCACAACGCTGAAAGCCTGGAAGAAAACTTACGAAAACCGCGAATTCTATTTAGAACTCATTAAATCTTGATGTGATAGTCACCTACGACACCTGTATCTTTGTATCGAGAATGCCGTCGTTTTTTCCTAAAGGGTTTAGAATGACGGCTATTGTTTTGCAGGAATTAACAGCCGGTTCTCGCGACGATTCGATCGTCAAGTTCTGGAACGACGTGAGGCGAGCGCATGAAAAGGCCGGCACATTACTTGTTCCGACTGGTGAAGATTGGTGGATGGCCGGAAAAGTTCTCAACTCGCTTCTGCGCGGTCAACGGAGAAGGAACAAGGGCAAAACGCCAAAACTGAGCCCAGACGAAAAACAGCGAATTATCCGAGACGTACTCATTGCTCGTATTTCTAAGCGTGCAAATGCAGCCGTTGTCACCGACAACTTGCGGGATTTCGGGCGTATTCAAAACTACTGCGCGGTCAAAGTGATCGCCGCTAAAGACCACTTTGCGTAACTGTGATTTCCTCGTTACCCATTGGCATATTCGACTCCGGCGTTGGCGGGCTGACGGTTTATCGCGCGTTGCATGACCGGCTGCCGAATGAACATTTCGTTTATCTCGGTGACACGGCGCGTGTGCCGTACGGGACAAAATCGCTCGCCACGGTCGAGCGATATGCTATAGAGAACTCGCAGTTTCTGGCGTCCCGCGGCATAAAGATGCTTGTGGTCGCGTGCAACACGGCGTCGGCGCTTGCGTTGCCGAAGATTCGTGAAAAGATCGGCCTCGATGTTGTCGGCGTGATCGGCCCCGGCGGGCGAAAAGCGGTCGAAATTACAAAAGATAAACCTCATCCAAAGGTCGGCGTCATCGCGACCGAAGCAACCGTTCAGAGCAACGCCTATCTTGACGCGATTCGCCGTGCATCCGCTACGGCTGAAGTTATGCAAGCCGGCTGTCCGCTCTTCGTACCGCTCGCCGAAGAAGGCTGGACGCACGAGGCTGAGACGTACTCGATCGCTGAAAAGTATCTAGCCAAGATGCGCGGGTTTGCTCCCGACGCGCTTGTGCTCGGCTGCACGCATTACCCGATCCTCAGAGACGTGATTCAGCAAACCGTCGGTGCGGATGTTAAGCTTGTAGATTCAGGTGAGGCGACGGCGGAAGAAGTAGCTCATCTGTTAGAGCAAAAGGGTCTTGCAAACCCGAACGCCGTCAGCGGCGAGCGGCGTTTGTGCGACGACCTCGACCATTTTTACGTAACTGACGCTGCCGATAGGTTCGCCCGCGTCGCTGAGCGGTTTTTGGGCACACAGCCGTCAAAGCTCGAGGCAATTGAGGTGTTTGGGGTTGATAAACTTGAGAATTAACAGGATGGACAGGATGGTCAGGATTGGGCAGAACCCTACTACAGAGTCTTGGTTCGGTACACAAACGTAATCCTTAGATCTGGCCATCCCGTTCATCCTGTCTATCCTGTTTGAATAGTTGTTAAAAAATGAACTACGAGAGAATTGATAAGAGAGCGCACGATCAGCTTCGAAACGTGAAGATCACGCCGAACATCTCGCCATATGCCGAGGGCTCAGCCCTGATCGAGGTCGGCGGCACAAAGGTAATTTGCACCGCGAGCGTCGAAGATCGCGTGCCGATGTTCATGCGAAACAAAGGCCTCGGCTGGGTGACGGCCGAGTATGCGATGCTGCCGCGTGCGACGAACACGCGTACGCAGCGTGAAACGCAAAAGCCCTCGGGACGCACGGCCGAGATCCAACGGCTGATAGGCCGCAGCCTGCGTGCCGTTGTAGATAACAAACTTCTCGGTGAGCGGCAAATATATCTCGACTGCGACGTGATCCAGGCCGACGGCGGCACCCGCTGCGCTTCGATCACGGGCGCGTACGTCGCGCTCGCTCTCGCGTGTCGAAAGCTTGTAAACAACCGCACCATAAAGCAAAACCCGATCCTTAGCGAGGTCGCCGCCGTCAGCGTCGGCATTATCGAGAACACGCCGATCCTCGATCTCGCCTACGCCGAAGACTCAGAGGCCGACGTCGATATGAATGTCGTCTGCACCGGCACCGGCAAATTCATCGAGCTCCAAGGCACCGCCGAACGCGAACCGTTCTCACGCGAGCAAATGGATGAGATGCTGGTCCTTGCAGACAGCGGCATCAACAAGTTATTTGAGATTCAGAGAAATGTTTTGAGCAGCTAAAAAGTTTTGTGGCCCGAGAGTTGTTTCTTGTCGCTGAAGGCGATACGGAAATTAGCCTGGGGTGGAATGAGCGCAGCGAGTATAACCCCAGGACATGACCCACGATCGAGCCGACCCTGAAGGGGTCGAAGGCGAATGTCGACGGCTGCTCCCCTACAGGGAGCGAATTTGTGTTGCTTCTTTCCCTGGGGTTTCGCTTTCGCTCACCCCAGGCTAATTTACCTGACGCCGCTGGCGTCAACGGGCGCTGGGTATTCTCTCTTGTGGTTTTCGCACCTTATCGTCTTAGAATTTTTCCCGGTAAGGTGTTCGTGACCTTTTCACCGTCCCAAACCTTTACGCCGTTTACAAAGACTGACTTGATGCCGTTCGAGATCTTCTGCGGGTCGGCGAATGTGGCGTTGTCGATGACGGTCGCCGGATCAAGCAAAACCAGGTCGGCTTTCATGCCCTTTTTGATCAGGCCGCGATCCTTCAAGCCCAATCTCTTCGCCGGCATCGAGGTCATTTTGCGAACAGCTTCTTCGAGCGTTAACCACTTGTCATCGCGAACAAAACGTCCGAGTACGCGCGTGAATGTGCCCGTGCCGCGTGGATGCCGGCTGCCGATGCCGCCGTCGCTTGAGACCATGATCCACCGCCGCGTGTAGAACGCCTTTACGTCCTCCTCGCTCATTGAATTACAAACAACGCCCGCGCCGCCGCTCTTTACGATCTCGATATACAGATCAACCGGCGAGATGTTTTTCGACGCGGCTATCTCGGCCATCGTCTTCATCTCGTACGAGCGGTTTGCGGCATGGCTCGTGATCAAGACCTTGTCGGCGCCGCCGACGTTTGCAAGGCCTTTTTCGATCTCGACGCGATCCTCGTGACGGCGTGATGGGACAAGAACGGTGATCGTCGATGCCCACGCGGTGTATGGATAGGCGTCGGCGGTTACGTCCTGCCCTGCTTTTTGCGCGGCTTCGATGAGAGCGATCGCCTCGGTGGATTTGCCCCAAACGTTGCGATTACCCATCTTTATGTGCGAGATCTGCACGGGCAGCTTTGCCTCGCGGCCGATGCGAATCGCTTCTTCCATCGCCGCTCTGAACCCTTCTTCCTCGTCGCGGATGTGGCTCATGTAGATACCTTTTCGTTTTGCCGCGACGCGCGAAAGAGCGATCATCTCTTCGATCGTCGCCTTGTAACCTACGTCGTATTCGAGCCCGCTCGAAAGGCCGAATGCGCCGTCTTTCATGCCTTGTTCGACAAGCTTGATCATCGCACCGATTTCGTTGTCGGTCGCAGGACGCTGATAGTCCGTTTTCAAAACTTCCTCACGCACGGTTGCGTGACCAACAAACGCACCGACATTCACCGCGATCTTTCCGTCGAGTTTTGCAAAATAATCACTTATCGGCCACGGCCCACCGCCATCGGGCCCGACAAGGATCGTCGTGATTCCCTGTGAAACCTGATTTGCCGCCGTGCCCTCGCGGAGCAAACCCGATTCGCTGTGATTGTGAATATCGATAAAACCGGGCGCAAGCACGAGGCCGCTAGCATCGATCACGGTTTCGTCCTTTTTGGCCTTGAGTTTGCCGATCTTTACGATCCTGTCGCCTTTAACGCGAATGTCCCCGACAAACGCGGCCTTTCCGCTGCCGTCGATGATAGTGGCGTTCCTGACCACGAACGATGCAGACTGAGCGGCAACGGACGTTGTAACGACACAAACGAGTAACAAAGCAGCGGCAAGTTGTTTCATGACTTGGATGTTAAGAAAAAACCGTTTTCGAGTCCAATTCACAGCCTCTTTTGACTGTGCGGCTGAGCAAAACTAGAATCAATACAACAATGAGTGAGAAACAGTTTGAAGCAAAATCCGCTATCGTCACCGGCGGGACGCGTGGTATCGGAAAGGCTATAGTTTTAGAGCTCGCGCGTCGAGGCGCAAACGTGGCGTTTAATTATTCAAAGAGCTTGGAGGAGGCCGAGGCTCTAAAGTCCGATGTCGAGGCTCTTGGCGTCAAGGCTCTCGCCGCGCAATGCGACGTCGCAAACACAGAGGCAGCCGCCGAGTTTGTCGCTGCGGTGAAAGATGCCTTTGGCACGGTCGACTACCTCGTAAACAACGCCGGAATCACGCGTGACCAACTTGTCTTGCGGATGAAGGAAGAAGATTGGGACGCGGTAATCGATACGAACCTCAAGGGTGCGTGGAATTTCAGCAAAGCCGTTCTTCGCCCGATGATGAAAAACGAAAACGGCGGCTCGATACTGAATATTTCATCGATCTCGGGCGTCGTCGGCATGCTTGGCCAGTCAAATTATTCCGCATCAAAGGCCGGTATGATCGGCCTTACAAAATCGCTTGCAAAAGAAGTCGCAAGCCGCAACATCACGGTCAACGCGCTTGCACCGGGAATGATCGAGACGGAAATGACACAGGATATGAACGCCGAATTTCGTGAAAAGATCGTCGCGGCGATACCGCTCGCCCGACTTGGAAGCGTTCAGGAGATCGCGGACATCGCGTGTTTTCTGCTTTCGGACTCCGCTCGCTACATTACCGGACAAGTCATTCAGGCCGACGGCGGCCTCGCGATGTGATCGATCAATGTCACTTCAATATCAAACTGACGACGAAGCCCAGTCGGAACCGGCCGACGAAGTAAGCGGCGAGATCGCCACCCCAAATCCACCTTTGTACACGTACATTTTGATCGGCGCGATCATCGCCGTGGCACTCGTTCAGTTGGGAACCGGCCTCAGAGCTTCGACCGATAACGCAGGTTTTGACAAACAGGCCTTTATCAACAGCCGCGAGTATTGGCGAATATTGACCGGCGCCGCGCTGCACGGCAGTGTTCTGCACGTCGCGATGAACTGCTACGCCTTTTACAGTTTTGGGCGCATTGTCGAGATGCTCTCAAATCGCGCGCATCTGGCGATCGTGTTTTTGTTGTCGGCTCTCGGCGGCGGCGTGTTGAGCTTGATCTTCATGCCCGATGGTCTCTCTGTAGGAGCCTCGGGCGGCATCGTTGGGCTCATTGGATATCTACTGACCTACGCATTTCGCCGCAGAAGATTTATCTCACCCGAATTTCGAAAGAGTCTGCTTATGAACATCGGTTTCATACTGATCTTCGGCCTTGTGCTATATGACGTCATCGACAATTTTGGCCACATCGGCGGCCTCGTCACGGGTGCCGTCTATGGTCTGATTCAGATCCCAGCCGATGAATACGCCGACCCGCGTGAAGCGAGTTCTGTCGTCGAGGCAGTCGGCATTGGTGCGGTCGGTGTTTACGTGGCGACCTGTATTTTTAGTATCTTGGTAATCTTGCGACTCGTCTGATCAATGGCCCGCGTTCGCGTTCATCAACACGTAAATCCGCTCTCGCCATATTATCGGCAGGAACCGCAGCCCGTGGATTTGCGGAGTGTGTTCGCCGACGCCGCAAAACCTCTGCTGCTCGATATCGGCTGCGCACGCGGCCGTTTCCTGCTGCGGATGGCCGAGGCACAGCCTGAGTGGAATTATCTTGGCGTCGAGATACGCGAACCACTAGTGACGGAAGCAAATCGTCTTGCGGGCGAAGCCGGCCTCACAAATCTACACTACGAGTTTTGCAATGCGATGCTCTGGCTTGAGCGACTTCTTGCCGACATTCCCGACGGCATCTTGCAAACGGTGACGATCCAGTTTCCCGATCCATGGTTTAAGAAGAGACACGCAAAGCGGCGAATGGTAAATCACGAACTCGTCGAAACGATCGTCGGCAAACTTGCCGTAGGCGGCGAGATCTTTGTGCAGACCGATATCGAGTTTTTGGCCGAAGAGATGTTTGAGTTGTTTCGAGCCGAGGATGCGTTGAACGAGACTGACGTTAAGCCGTTTGCGGTTAAGACGGAACGCGAAATTGCTGTTGAGGTGAAAGGCCTGCCGGTATACCGAGGGATGTTTAGAAGAAGGTGAGACGTAACGCCGCGAAGATCGCGGCGTTACATCCTGACGATTACCACGAGATATCGACTTCGTAATTATCGGCGCCGCCATTCGGGTCAAAGACCTGGATGATCGCCGTGAAGTCGTTTTCCCACGTCGGCTGCTGCAGAACGGTGACCGTGCCGCGGCCTCTTCGTTTAGAGGCAGAGACCGAACCGGGACGGCGTGCGAGATAGCCGGTGATGTTGTGCGAAACGCTCCAAAGGCCGGTGGCGGCTACGTCCAGCGATTGAACATCGCTGCCCGAAATGACGATATTTGCCGTCTGATCTACGCGGCCTCGCCAACTAACGCTGCCGGATTGATACGGCTCTTCGACATTAGCTCCGCCGGCCCACGAGGCTTCGATCTTATAGTTACTAGCGCCGCCCTTCGGATCGTAAATCTGAATGATCGCCGTAAAATTATTCGAGCGATTTGGCTGTTGGATGATGGAGACGCTCCCTCGTCCCTCGCGTTTACGAACGGTCAGGTTCGTCGCGCGTCGCGACAAAGAGCCGGTGATATTCTGTGACGAAGTCGTTGTTTGATTGCCGCTCACGTTCTCGGCGTAGATCGTGCTACCGCGAATTATGATATTTGCGCGATCGTCGACCCGCCCGTTCCAGTAGGCCGTGCCGGTTGTGTTGCCCTGGCCCGGATACGGCGGATAAGTTGGGGGTGTGTTGCCGAGCGGCACGTCATATTGGCGCGAGCGGTTGTTGTAACCGTCGTCGTAACCCTGCTGAAAATACGCGGCGATATTCGAGTCGTATCCGCCCCGAGCGCCTTCGCTCTCGCGATTGGATGTTCCGCGGCGGCGATCGCTCTGCCCGATCGAGTAACCTGAGTCGTACGCACTTCGCTGTGAGTTTGTCCAGCGTGTGGTGGGGCGCACGCTATCGTAGCCTGCGTTATACCCATCGCGGAAAAAATCCTCGTACTTGCGCTCATACTTGTCGCGGTAGCGCCTATAGTCGTTGCTGCGATTGTTGCGAGCGTCGTTCGAGCCGTCCTGATAGCCTTCGTTGTAATAGCTACACTTGATCGTGCCCTGCGTATTCGGGTCGCACTGGGCCGACGCCGTAACGCCTCCGAACGCGACCAAGCAAGAAACAAAACTTAATAAAATTATCTTTTTCATAACCATCCTCCAGATTCGTTGTCACAAATCACCGCGGCTGAGATGAACGAACCAGTGAAACGCGATGCAACGAATATTCTTATCAATCCCACCTTTTCTCTTTCTTAAACCTTTTGAGCACCATTTCGCGGCGCAGCTTTGGCAAATGATCGATAAACAACTTGCCATCGCAGTGATCGGTCTCGTGTTGAAACGCACGAGCGGCGTAGCCATCAGCTTCGCGCTCGTACCATTCGCCCTTCTCATCCTGCGCGCGAAGGCGAGCTTTCTCTGCCCTTGCGAGAACCGCCGGCACCTTGCCAACCGAAAGACAGCCTTCCTGGCCTGACTGTTCGCCGCTGGTTTCTACGATCTCGGGGTTTGCGGCGATCAGTTTTACACCGTCGCAATCCATCACAAAGAGCCTTAAATTCAGTCCGATCTGCGGTGCGGCGAGACCGACGCCCTCGGCTGCATACATCGTATCGAACATGTCCGTGCACAACGCGGCTAGTTCGTCGTCAAACTTTGTTACCGGCTGACCAGCTTCTGCGAGAACCTTTTCGGGATACTCCGTGATTCGTCTGACCGGCATCACTATCTTGGGATCACGCCGGATCGCGCATCGCGGCGAAAATCACGTTTTGCGTTAAAACCTTTTTCTTCGCGGCTCGTGCACTGCCAACATACGATCCGCAATTCACCGGTCGGCGACAAGAACGTATTGTAATTGTCGGTTTCACGGTCGCATTCGGCACACACTGCCCTTGGCTTGTCTTGTTTTTCGGTCATCGGCGTTTTTTTAACAGAAATAACTTTTCCAGATAAAATTCTTTTTCTATTTCAATAGTGTAATTGGCTCGGATGAAATTTTCCAATGGCACGCATGCCTCGGTGATGAGACACTTTTCATTAACCGCGAGCCAGATCTGTTCCCCGTCGGGCGGAATTTCCGAAATGACAAACTCAGTCTGTCTGCTTAAGCTACCCTGCGTCCCAAAAGGAGCTTCCTGATCGAAAGCAAAAAACCTGTCGTCAGGCAGAATTTTGTTGACGCCTCGATAGTAATACGGCAACGCCAGAGCGTCGAACGTTGTAAAAACAATGATCGGCTGGCCGGGCGATTCGTTTTGCTCTAAAAAGGCTCCGACACGAGCCCAATCGCCACGTTTCGTTGTATTTGGATACAACGTCGTGAGCGAATACGAGAATGACGCGAGCACGATCAAACCGCCAACGAAAATAACCGATTTTGTTATGCTCTCGCGAACCTCGACGAACACATCTGAGCAGAGTGACGCGACGAACAATACGCACGGCACAAGAAGGGGCGTCGCGTGGCGAAGCCCGACATAAGCTGGGCTGACAAGAAAGGCTACCGCGAAAAAAAAGCCGAACGCGACGATAGTTACCACAGCCAGGATCTTTGTGCGCTCGCGCACATTGTCGCGAAATTTGAAAACCAAAACTGCCAGTGCGACTAGGGCCAGTCTGAATACCCAGAGCCGAAAAACTGCAAAGGTCGAGCCCTCGTCACCGCGCAACAGCTCAGCCGGCAATAAAAACGTAATGGCATGATGCCATAAGATCTGCATCGAATCGAGAGCAGATATCTTCTCAAGATAAACGTTGGCCCTTGCCAAAAATTGCGACCGGGCACTTGTCGCGACAAGCGGCAAGAATGCGATGGCCGTCATCGCCATGAAGAGGACGTAGGAGAGCGCTGCTCGCCATTTTCTTAAAACGATCAGTGCTGCCAGACAGCCGGCGAGCAAAAATCCAAGATAGTAATGCGTATAAAGCGCAACGGTCGCCATAAACGCAAATGCGATCTGCGATGAGCGTCGTCCATTCTCGATATCGTTTGCAAACCCATCAAAAAATAGTTTGATCAGAATGATCGATACGAGGATCACCATCGAGTAGCCCCGAATCTCCAGACTTGCCAAGATCAAAAATGGATGCAGGGCGAAGAATGCGCTTGCGAGCAGAGCGACGCGCGACTCGAAAATGCGGCCTGCGAATCGAGCAAAAACTACTATTGCTGCAACGCTGCAAATTATTGAAAGTAAACGTGCAAAAAAGATCGAGTCATTAACGAGCCGCCACAAACTCAATATCCAAAAGTACAGCGGAGCCTGCTTTTCGTTTATGGCTGCGTTCTGAAACGCGGAAAGAAAACCATTCTGTGTCGTGTAAAGCGACGAGGCCTCGTCGACCCAAATGTTAAGTGAGAGAGCCAGCGGAAGCGCGATCGCAAGATGAACGATGACAAGTCCGACGATCGTCTTGTTACTGATGGCTTGCGGCTGTTGCATTGTCAGGTTTGGCCAAAATAGCGGCTAATTCGGCGACTTTCTTTCGGGTTCGAAAATAAACGTCTTCCATAAATATATGCGAAAACTCGCCGTTACGCCCAATGCTTAGCAGGTTTGGGATGTTCGTTGATCGCTCAAAATCTTTTCGCGCCTGTTCGTATTCTTTCAAAAACACAGGATACGAGATGCCGGTCTTTAGAATGTTCTGGCCGAAATGTCTCTCGCGAATGTCGGGAACAACCTCGCTCATCGAATTGAGGCACAGCTCGACGAGTTCATCGTCACTCATTTTCCAGACCGCATCTGTTTTCTCCGCGCCAATGTCTACAGTGATAACGGTATGGCCGTCAGGCGCGAGCCACGGCATCGAGAGTGTGGCCTCGGTTAGGCGAAAGAACGGGAACTTGCCCTCAGGGAACCACAAAACCGTATCGGGGAGCAGACCTCGGCCCTTTAGTTTCAGATTTACAAAGATCATCGGGCGAAAACGAAACTTTGCTACCTCATCGAGACTATTTGTCCCCTTGACCAGATTTGCAAGCACGTTCGCCGGCGCCGTGCTGATGACGGCCGAAACTTCGTAAAGCTTGCCATTCGATCTTACGGCTGTAACCTGTTCGTTTTCCACGAGGATCTCTTCAACGGGCGACTCTAATCTGAGTTGGCCGTTGAGCTGCTCGGCGAGTTTCTCGCACAAGGTGGAAACACCGGCCTTCGGATAGACATGATAGACGCTCGCCGATTCGTCTAGCTCGCGGCTGTAACCGCATGCGACGGCTCGCCGCGTAACTATGCTCGCGGCTTTTAGAAAAATGGTTTTTGCGATGCCACCGGGTAAACTGTCTCCGACAGCCGCGGAAAGGTCGGTCGCCTTTGCACCGGACCACGCTTCGATGAGCGGCAGGGCAACCTCGTCGGCCAGAGCGGTGCCAAATGCGTTGCGAAACCATCCGGCAGCCGACTCGTGCGATTTTCCGTTGCGCGATAATTTTGCCTTGATGCCGCTTAGTGTCATGCGGGGGATCGCCATGAGGCCAAACGGGTAAGAATAACTCTTTCCGCCGAGCCAAACGCGTTCGCCGTAATGCTTCACGGTAAGACATTCGTCGCCGACACCGATCGCATCCGCCAACCGATTTGTCACAAAATGCGCTCCAAAGTCGTAGCTAAACCCCTGGTCGTCCTTAAAGCTCGCGGCGAGTCCTGCGATCTTTTTGCCCGCTTCGAACAAAACGAACGGCACGCGTTGTTCGCGCAGATAATCCGCCGCCGTCAAACCGGCAAGGCCTGCTCCGATGATCGCAACTGGTTTTGTTTCTTGGGTCATAATCTTTGTCCTGTTACTGTTCATCGCCCGTTCGAGTTCTTCTCCGTAGCGAGTCGGCCACCGCGACGGGCATATATCTTGTAATTCTGCGGATCGGAATAGATCGGGGTCGATTCGAATTGTCGCGTCAGCCATTCGGGCGAGGGCGGACGATTTTGTTCGACGACGAGAATTTCGGGTCGGGAACGTTCAAGCTGCTCTCGGACTCGTGCGGCCAGCTCGTCGGAAAGCGGATTGTCTCTCAGATGATTGTCGAACAAAACGCCCGCCGGCGGACGCCGGTTTGCCAGCAGATACAGATTCGGGGTATTGCCCGCAAGGTAGAAGGTTTCGTCCTCGCGAAGCAGTGAGTTGATCACACCAACTGTCTTGTCTGCAGCATTTAGAACCGGGAGTTCCGGCACAAACTCGTTTGCCGACACCGACCGGTAAAACGGCAGCTGGTAAAAAAACAGTGTAGCTGTGAGGATCAAGGCTGCAGCGTATCCAATGGCTCTACTGGTAGTTTTTGGCGAGCTGAGAAAATGCCCGATGCCCCACGCCGAAGCGATCACGAGCGGCGGCAGCCACAACTGGTAATAATGAACCGAGAAGCGCCCCGCGGCCGCAAGAGCGATCCACGATGACAGCGCATACATGGCGACAAGCACGCCGAGACGTTTTTCGAATAGAAATGAGCATATCGTTCCAACAGCGGCGAACACGACCAACGGGCCGATCACATCGACCGCGAGGTCAGCCTGTCCGGAAAGCGGAGCAATAATGTTCTCGAGTATGCTCCCCGAATAATGACTGTTGAATGCGACGATGCTCTTATAAAAGATCTCGCCGCGTCCTGTCGCATTAAAGTACGCAAAAAGTAACAACCAGCCGGACGCACCGACGGTGCCGATAGTTAATATGTCGGTGATCGCACGTTTTCGGTTTTCGGCCAGGGCTGCGTATGCGAGCGTAATGAGAACAACATTTGCGGCGACCACCGGTTTGTAAAATGATGCGAATAAAAAGAGGATTCCAACTAAAACTGATTTGGCCGTCATCAACCCTGTCCGCCGGTTTGCGACGATCAGACAAAAGGCGAACACCACGAACGCATTGATCATGAGTTCGGTGTTCGGGTCGCGGCCCTCAAGCCCGAAGCTCCCCGACACGATCACCCACAAGAGCGCTGCGACCAAGGCAGCGATCTGACCGCCGGGTCCTTGTTTTGCCGCGAGAAAAATGCCCCACAAAACGGTAAGACAGACGATAAAATTCAGAACATGCAGCGTCGATGGCGAATATCCGAACACCAGCTCAGCAACGGCAAAAGTGACGAACGGAGCGGGCGGCTTATGATCCCAGATGTCTGTGTAGAGTTGTTTGCCATCGAGCAATTCATGGCTGACGACGGCGTATGAGGCCGGGTCGACGTTGATCGGGACATCTGGCGCATAGATGCGATCGAGCGCTATGAGGGCTGAAAGGGCTAACATCGCGACGATAACAAACCGCGCATCGATGAGAGCAAACGCCCGTGATCGCTCCGTCACGCCTAAACCTTGCTGGCCGATATACTCCGTTGATTGCATCGATAGATACGAACCCGCTTGTTAACCTGCTTGGCGAACCGTCGTCGTTTTTGCCGGCGACGGGCTGCTGCCTATACGAACAGCCGCAGCGTGCTCGCCCATTGAAACAACTTCGAAATTCTCCGCGTAGATCGAGAGAATGTCACTCATGATATTCAGTTTGCGCGCGAGCGGCATTTCCATCCCTGGGAAAAATTTCAATTCACTAACGTCGTCGCCACACAAAAAATCCAGCGGGTGTAGCAGCAGCGATGGCTGGACGCCGGTCAACTTGCATGCGAGAAGAGCGCTGCGCCAATACGCAAGAGCACCCGCTCGCGAAAACGTGGAAAGATAGAGCAGATAGCTTGCGTGTATCGGTGTCTTTATAAGCGGAAACGTCGTGACCGGTATCTCGACAAGAGTGCGGTCGGCGACATCGACAAAATGCGATCTTAGTGTCTGAAATCCATCTGACAACTTTCCGAATAACTTCTTTCGTTTTTCTTTTTCGCCATCGCTCATCGTCGGCGATTTAAAAAAGTAATAAGCGCGGGCAAGCGGACCGATGTATGTCGGCAGCGTCGAGCAATCATATTCGTAACCACGCTCCGCGAGAACCTCTAGAACCGCCGGGCTCAGGCTGTAGCCGGGTCCGCGAAAACCGACGAGCTTTTTGTCGTAAACTCGACCGATCGCCGCTTCCGCCTTTTCGAATTCGCCTCTAAGTTCCTCTTTTGAATAGAGATGCAGCCATGGTTCGTGGTTAAAGCTGTGATTGCCGATCTCATGACCCGCGTCGGCGATCTGTCTTAACGCGGCGTGATTTTTTTCTAAAGCGGCATCTTGTCCAACAATAAAAAAAGTAATTGTGAGATCTCGTTCGGCAAGGAACTCGAGGGTCCGCGGTACGACAACGTCGAGATAGGACGGAAAGGTCTCCCAGCCCGCATCACCGTGCGTCTTCATGTAGGACCACTTATTGTCGAGGTCGAGCGAAAGGCTTGCTAACATAGTGCAAAATTCAAAATTAAAAATTCAAAAAGTCACCTTTTTTTTGAGGAAACTATTATCGCCGCCAATATCTTTTTTAGTTCTTCGGATTCGTTCATTAGTTCTGAGAGTTTTTCGTTTGAGACAAATTCACCAGCGTCCAGTAACCTTAACCAATAACTCGTTTCTCGGGCTTCCTTCAAGGCTATTGACATTTTGCTGATGAAATCGGCCCTACTCTGACCGGACTGAGCCTCTTCGACATTCGCTCCAATCGAGGTCCCCGAACGCAACAGTTGTTTTGCCAAGATATGTTTATCTGCGGAATATTCTTCATTCAGAAACCGAAACAGTTTAATGATGCGAAGTGCAAAGTTGAATGTTCTCTCCGTGATGTCCTGCATAGGCCTCTTTAGGTTTTTGCAATTTTAATTTTGCATTTTTAATTCGCGAAACGCCGCATCGGCGAGTGCGATCGTTTCGTTTACGTTCAATGTGCCGTTGACGATGTGCGACGAGTTCACAACGTACAATCCGTCAACCGACGTTTGAAACCCGGGCAGGTCGCGTGAATAATTCAAAACCGGAAGAGGGAACACTTGGCGAACGCGTGAAACCTTCAGGTCGATCACATCTTCGCGTCGAAAAAGCGGTGACATTTTCTCGAGCCCGTGTAGAAATATCTCTTTGATCTCATCGTCCGTCCTCTCAAACAGTTCATCGTCCGGCGCGACGTACTTTGGCAGATAAATCAAAGCGTTGCCATCTAATTCCCGCTTATCAACCATCGCCGACATCTCGATCACGCCCGTGAACGGAGCGTCATCGGTAATATTCGTCACATAAAAGTTCGAGAGCGAAGTTCTCGTCAGTACTGACGCACAAATGATGCCTTGATAGCGGATGCTCTCGAGGTCGCGTTTTTCTTCGCGTGTTAACTGCGGAGCGAGCGTCGCCGCAATGTTCGACGGACAGGTGAGAATCACTTTGTCAAAAGTATCGGCAAAACCATTCTTCGAGAACGGCACAACCTTGCTCGGTTTCAGATCCGGTTCGGCGAGAAATGCTCCTGAGAAACCCGGAGCAATCGTCGCCGCGGCCTGAAACGCCGCGTATTTTGTCTTTTGGGGCAGGATCCGCAACTTGGCATCATCGCGTCGTCGCTTCGCGGCGGTGGCAACGCGAAACTTGCCGCTCGCGAGTTTTTCAACATTCTCGATCGCGGCGTTGAGCCGGATCTCGACGCCCTTTTCCGTTAGAATCTCGGCGAACCGTTCGAGCACGCGTGAATAGCCGCCTCGCACGTAGCCGAACATTTCTTTTTTCATCCCCGACCTGCGGGCCGCATACATGCGTTGGATCGTCGCCCATATAAATGCAGCGGATGTTTCTCTGTAGGCGTCGCCCAGCTTTGCTTTTAGCAGCGGCCGCCATATCTTTTCAAATGTTCGTCTGCCGGATAGCCGCGTCAGCCACTTTTCGACAGTGATCTTTTCGAGGCGTTTCCAGTTTTTGACGCGCGATGCGTAAAAGATTGTGGCGCCCAAACGCAGCTTGTCTATCAATCCGAGAGGTGGAAACGCGAGAAACTCCATTGTGTCCGACATCGAAAAAAGATGACCGTCGGTGTAGAAACCCGTCTTTGTCTCAACCCAGCGAAACTCATCACCGAGTCCGAGTTCCTCAACGATCGCTCGCGTGTTCGCGTCCGACATCAAGGTAACGTGATAATGCTTGTCCCAGGTGACTTCGCCGATCTGCCATGCAGACGCGAGCCCGCCGATCTCGCTCGCCGATTCAAAAAGCGTCACATGATCGCCCCGCTCAGCCAGACGCAACGCGAGCGTCATGCCGAGGAAACCGGAACCAACGATGGCGATATTTTGGGTCATAAAATTTTTGCCACAGAGATCACAGAGGACACTGAGTAAAGAGTGACAAGTCCTACACCAATTCCAAAAGCTTTTCCTCAGCTTTCTCCGTGTTCTCTGTGGCTAGTTCTTTTTCGCGAACCATGCGATTTGTGATTTTGTAAGACAACCCACATTCGCACGTGAACTCACCGTTATCACCTTTGACGAATTTGTGAAACAGCATTCCGCATCTACAAACCGCGCCGATCGAGCGGGCGGGCGAGCCGAGGACAAGGTGAAAATCAGGAACGCTTTTCGTCACTACCGAGCCCATTCCAACCATCGCCCAGCGGCCGATCTCCAGATCGTTGCCGATGATACAGCCGGCACCGATGGTCGCGCCCTCGCGAACCAATGTCGGCAAAGTATGTTCGTCCGGTTCTGAGGGACGCAGATGTTTCAGGTCAGGCGTTGTGGAGCGCGGAAATCGGTCATTCGTAAAGGTCGTCGAGGCCGAGATCATAACCCCGTCCTCGATCGTAACGGCGGCACAGATATATACCATCGCATTGATCTTTACGCGGTTGCCTATTTTGACGTCGTAGGCGATATAGGTTTTTTCGCCAACAATGCACTCGTCGCCTAGGCTCGCTCCATGACGAATGTGCACGTTGTCCCAGACACTCGTGCCAAGCCCAAGGGTCACGTTATCTTCGATAATTGCTGTCGGGTGAATTCTAATCATTTTTTTAACGCAAAGTCGCAAAGCTGCAAAGACGCAAAGTTTATTATTTATTTTCCGTTGGCGTCTTAGCGCCTTTGCGTGTTTGCGTTGAAATTCTTATCTTGCTGCGACAACCTTTTCGACGACCGGCTGCCATAGATTTTGGTTCAACGATCTGTAGGCGGCGTCGATCACCTGAACGCTCGCGAGAGCGTCGGCGGGTGTAATAAACAGATCTTCCTTGCCGCGAAGTGCGTTGGCGAAATTCTCGATCTTGCCTCTGAATGACGCGACCTTATCGTAACCGCTGCCAAAAACCGTCCAATCGGGCGACGAAGTGAGTCTGTATTTCGACTCACGCCAGCCGATATGAAGCGTTCCGTTTGTTCCGTAGATACTTATAAAATAGGGCAGTTCTTTGTTTATGCCCCACGTGAGGTCGACACTTGCGGTGATGCCGTCGCGCGTTTTCGCGAGCATCTTGACGTTCTCATCGACCGGCAAATTTTGCGTGCCGCCGGCATCGACGACGAGCACCGATTCGATAGCCCCGAGAAAGTAACGAATGATGTCGACGCTGTGCGTGCCGTTATCGATCAACACGCCGCCGCCGCTGACATGAGCGTTGCTGTTCCAGCGTTTCGACATATCTACCTTTGCGGTGAAGGCGTTTTCGAACTGCAATACATCACCGAGCACTCCGCTCGCAATAATGCCCTTCGCTTTAACAACGTCTGCGCAGTAGCGGAACTTCGACGCCATCGTGAACTGTACGCCCGCCTTTGCCGCCGTCGCGATCATGCGTTCCGCGTCCTTAACATTTGTCGTCAGAGGCTTTTCGCAGAGAACCGGAATGCCGCGTTCCGTAAAAAAGCATGCGATCTCAACGTGCGTCGCAGGTGGTGTCGCAACGATCACAGCATCAAGCTCAACGTCGGCAAGATGCGCATAATCCGTGTAACTCGTGCCGCCGGCGATCTCGGCCAATGCCGTCGCGGCTTCCCTGCGGACATCGGCGACCGCAACAAGCTCGCAACACGAACTCTCGTTAAATGCCTGAGCATATGCCTGGGCAATGCCGCCCGCTCCAACTAATCCGAATTTCAATTTGCTCATATTTACTTTAATCACATCGGAACATGGATCACATAGGACAAAGCTATTCGCCTATGTGTCCTATGTTTCTATGTGGTGAAAAATCATTTCCTTAATTTCGAAGCCGCGATGCGGACGTTTTCGGCGATGTATCGCACATGCTCCTCGGTATATTTTTCGTTCCACGGCAAAACCAACACGTCATGCAGAGCTTTCGCCGTCAGCGGATAGTTTTCAATTTCGTAGTCGACCGCTCCGTCGCGGGCCAGGTTGAATGGAAATTGCGAATCGCCAAGCGTGTTCTTTTCCTGAAACACCTGACACATGAATGCGGGCTTGACGATGTAACGCGGAGCCGAAAATATGTTCTTTTCTTTGAGCAGAGCTGCGAGTGCAGGTGAGCCGCCTTCGATTTTCCCGTCATCGACCGTGAGGCAATACTTCCAGTAAACATGCGTTGCGTCGTCAGCGATCAAGGGCGTCTCTATACCATCGATCCCGGCGAGAAGCTCGGTCATCATCGCCGCTGTTTTCTGACGATTGGCGACACACACCTCGAGTTTTTCTAGCTGGCCGAGAGCGGCTGCGGCTTGGAGTTCGCTGATGCGATAATTCAACGCCATGAAATAGTGATCGGCATTCGCGTCGCCGTATCCCCATGCTTTGTTGATGTATAGGAACATGTGGCGGGCGATCTTTTCGTCATTCGTGACGACCATGCCGCCCTCGCCAACGGTCATGTGCTTGCCCTGTTGCAAGCTGAAGCAGCCGATGTCGCCGACCGTTCCGGCAAATCTGCCGCCGACCTTGGCAAGAAACGTCTGTGCGCTGTCCTCGATCACAGGAAGTTCGTGTTCCTTTGCCAACGCCATGATCGCGCCCATCTCGCACGGGTTCCCAAAAAGGTGCGTGACGATGATCGCTTTTGTGCGTTCGCTGATCTTTTCTTTGATCGTTTCGGCCGTTACGTTCAGAGTTTTTGGATCAACTTCGGCAAAAACCGGTACGACGCCTCGGTACATGAGCGGAGTGAGCGCTCCCATATCGGTGATCGATGTCGTGATGATCTCGTCACCCGGATTCGGATTAACGGTTGCAACCGCGATGTGGATCGCCGCGGAACCAGATGTGCAGGCGTAGGCGTATTTTGCGCCAAATTTTTCGGCAAACTTCTGCTCGAGGATCTTGCCGAACTTGCCTTTTGTTGTTGTCAACGTTCCGCTTTTTAACGCCTCGGTAACGTAGGCGATCTCGGTTTCGTCAAACGTCCGTCCGGACGCGTCTTGATCGGACGGCAATGTCATTAGCCGTTCCGCGTGTGTAACTGGTGTCATATCAATAAGTTAGTCGGTAGAATTTTTAGGAGTTAATAACTCCTTCTTGCGTAAAGAAGGTTGAATCACGTCGAATTTCCCAAAGAAACGTGACTTTGCGAGGCGTGCGAGCAGGCGAAGGTGGCCGACGACGGTTTTTACGGTTCGCATTTTTGAGAAACCGAAGAGTCGGACTTCTAAAACCGTGGGGAACTCGACGATCTTGCCGCCTGCGAGATCGACTCGGCCTAGCATTTCGGCGACGCCGAGAAACCCGTTTTCCGTAAGTTCAATATCGGCGAATGAGCTTCGACGATAAACCCGAAAGCAGCTCGTATAAGTATCGAGTTTTGAGCGCAGAACGCGGCGATAAAGAAATGAGGCTCCGCGTGAAAGAAATAGACGCCACGACGGCACATTGCGAACGCCGCCCTCGCTGTGATACGGAGACGCCGTTACGAGATCGGCATCCTTGTCCAATAGCGGCAGCATTTTTACAAGTTCGTGCGGGTCGTATGTGCAATCGCAGTCCATCGAGCAAACGATCTCGGTCTGAGCTGCTCGCAAACCCGACATAACGCCGGCAGCAACGCCTCTGTTTGATTCGTGCTGCACAATGCGGAAGTTCTTTCGCGACGCGAAAAGCTCATTTAAAAGGCTCAATGTGCCGTCCTTGCTGCAATCATCTACAAAGATAAATGTCGGCTCATAACCTGAATCGACGAGTTCGGATTCGACCGAGCTAAGCGTGTTGGCGAGATATGGCAGTGCTTCTTGTTCGTTGTAGCACGGGATAACTATCGTGATCTCGGTCGATCGCGTCGAGCGACCCGTCGCGGCCAGCGGCTTTATGTTGGTTCGAGAAAGTTCATCATTCACGTCACCCATTGCTGCAGGCGGTACCGATTCTAGACCGAGGTGTCGGACGATACTTGTACAGTCGTAAAGTTCGAGATTCTCGTTAAGTATCCATTCCATCTTATCGAGCTTGCGATAGTGGCGCACGCGGTTGAAGCGCGACGCCGCTGAGATGCGCGGCTGTTCGGGGTCGAGCTCCCAAACGTGAAAATAAAAAGGAAATGGCTGATCCGTCTGTTTGTGCCAACTATTGATCGCATGTCGCATCAGCGTGAACGGAATCTGGCGAATGTAATTGCCGCCCGAGATCGGCAGCAACCCGATACCGAGGTCGCGCGTAGCGTATGGAAATTCCCAGATCGCCTTGCCGCCCGTGTGGATCTGGTGGGCGAGGCGACGGGACTTTTCGGTTCGCCGGTCGGGCATAAACGACGCGTCGTACGCAAAGCCCTCCTCGGCAAGGACATCGAGAACCCAGTCGTCCTTGCCTGCGCGTAGCTTTTCCGCCGCGCGATAGCCGACGGCTTTTTGCCCGCAGGCAGCCTCTATCGCCTGGTTTGTGCGCCGTAGGTCCTCGCGAAATTCCTCCGCTGTCAGGTTGTTCAGGCTGCGGTGATAAAAACCGCGGCTCGCGATCTCGTGCCCGCGCGCGACGATCTCACGGACAAGCGAGGGGTTGCGTTCAGCGATCCAGCCGAGCACAAAAAATGTCGCCTTAGCTCCGTGCCGATCAAGCAAATCGAGCGTCTTTAGAGTATTTTGCTCATAGCGCGGCACAAAGTTTTGCCAATTGCGTTGTTGGATCAAATTATCGAACGCCCCGACGTGGAAATAGTCCTCGACCAAAATGGTAAGTAGGTGGCGGTTTTTGGGCAGGGAACTCATCGTGCGCAAACTAAAAGAGCGAGGCTTGGGTAGTTTTGGATCTGATCGTTTTCGTGGCTAGTTTTTCTTCGATGATCTTTACGATGCGCGATGCCGACCGGCCGTCACCGAACGGATTGGCGACTTCTTTCACGCTCTTTATCCACGTTTCTACATCGTAATTCTCTTCCAAAAGCTGTTTCAGCGTGCCGGGGCCGTTGCCAACCAGCTTAGAGACGCCGGAACGTATCGCCTCGGGACGCTCAGTATTTTCGCGGATAACGAGCAATGGTTTGCCTAAAGACGGCGCTTCTTCCTGCACACCGCCGGAGTCTGAGACGATCAGCCACGAGGCCTTCATAACCGCCAAAAAGTCGGCGTAATCGAGCGGGTTTAGCAAATGGACCCGATCCTGTCCGCCGAGTATCTCTTTGGCTACCTCTTTTACATTCGGATTTGGGTGAACCGGGAAAAATAGGCAGACATTCTTTCTCTTTGCGACAAAATCGCGGATAACCTTTAGATTTGCGGTCATTGCCCGGCCAAAGCTCTCACGGCGGTGCGTCGTGAGCAGCAGACGTTTCTGTCCTTCTGTCTTTTTGATAAGAGCCGCAATGGCTGGGTTTGGCTTCAGGTCTTTCAGCATCGATTTCAGGGCATCGACGATCGGGTTTCCTGTAACGAATACTTTCTCGCTCGGAATTTCTTCAGCGAGCAAGTTGCGGCGGTTTTTTTCCGTTGCCGCAAAGTGAAACGACGCGATCTGAGAGACGAGTTTTCGGTTCATCTCCTCGGGGAACGGACTCATGATATTTCCCGAACGGAGGCCTGCCTCGACATGGCCAACCGGAATATTGCGGTTAAAACCAGCCAATGCGCCGGCCAGGGTAGTTGTCGTATCTCCTTGAACCAGAATAAGATCAGGCTGTTCGAATTCGAGTAGTCGGTCGAGTTTGCTGATCACGCGAGAGCAGACGTCGTTTGGAGACTGATTCCGCTTCATTACGCCGAGATCGAAGTCAACATCGATGTTGAGGGTCGATAAAAATGGCGCGAGTATTTGTTTGTGCTGACTTGAGCTGACGACCAGTGTCTGAAAAAATCGCTTTCGTAGTTCGTGGATAACGGGCGCGAGTTTGATGGCCTCGGGCCTCGTTCCGAACAGAACAAGCACCTTCATCCTCCAGTCAACCTCACCGCGCTTATTGACACCCAGACTTTTTGCTACGTTGTCGAACATAGACATCGCCTTCTAAAAAGCTTTAATTTCCCGTGATACTAAATACTTAAACATTCCCGCCTTCCTTTTTGCAAGAAAAAAGTCAGTAAAACGAGATTTTTCCCGTAGATTTTTGGTTTTTCAGTGAAAGTTGTGGTCGATTCGGTCTATAAAAAGGCAGGAATTCCGCCGATAATGCCCCATCGGTGCGAGTGGCGGAGCCGAATATTGTTACGCCATGTCCGTTCTGTTAAACACTGCCAAAGACCCTGCCCCGCTCTGCGATGTCAGTCTGCACCACGGTCAGGATACCGACTTTTACTTAAAGAAAGGTTATCGCGTAGCGCATTCGAGCGTTCGGCGAGATAAATGATGGAAGGACGCGGCACAACTCTATCGCTACGAGAGCAGAGCGCCTGGCTGCTGGCGGCCAAGATCATCGGCTTTGGCTTCAGCTTCATTCTGCCGCTGCTGATAGTGCGCAACCTTGCTCAAGAGTCGGTTGGCGTTTATCGCGAGGCATTTCTCGTCATCACAAATCTAACGATCATCCTGCCGCTCGGCATCTCGATGAGTGCCTATTATTTTCTCGCCAGAGAAACCACGCGGCGTGGCGCGGCGATCCTGAACATCTTGCTTTTCAACTTTGTTGTCGGCGGGCTCGGCTGTCTTTTCCTTTTCCTGTTTCCGCAGTCGATCGGCACCATTTTTCGCAGCGAAGAGCTGACGCGGCTCGCGCCAATGATCGGCGTCGTCATCTGGATCTGGATCTTTTCGACGTTTCTAGAGACTGTCGCTATTGCTAACCAAGAAGCGCGCACGGCGACGTTCTTCATCATAGCGGCGCAATTTACAAAGACGCTGCTGATGGGCAGCGCGGTGCTCGTTTTCGCAACTGTCGAATCGTTCCTTTACGCTGCGCTGATCCAGGGCGTCTTGCAGACATCTATTTTGCTGGCGTATTTGCGTTCCCGCTTTACCGGCTTTTGGCGAGAATTTGACCCGGCTTTCTTTAGAGAGCAGGTCGTTTACGCCGTGCCGTTCGGTCTCGCCGGGATCTTGTGGATCGCGCAGAACGACATCCATAACTACTTTGTCGGCTACAAATTCTCGTCTGCTGAATTTGCGATCTACGCGTACGGCTGTTTCGAGGTGCCGCTGATCGCGATGCTGTCCGAATCGGTAACCTCTGTTCTGATTCCGCGTATGAACAAACTGCAACAGCAGAACGACCGGGACGAGATGATCAGACTCACGGCCCGTGCAATGCAAAAGCTGGCGTTCTTTTATTTTCCGATCTATGTGTTCCTGATGATAACGGCCCGAACGTTTATCATCACTCTGTTTACAAAAGAGTATGAGGCGAGCGCGTCTATTTTTGTCGTAAATCTCACTCTTCTTCCGTTCAGCATTTTGATCACCGATCCCATCGTGCGTTCGTACAAGGAACTCGGCCGGTACTTTCTCGTCACACGCATTTGCGTACTTACTCTGTCGGTCAGCGTCTTGTATCTGGGTCTCGGTTATTTTGGTCTGACCGGGATGATCGCAGTTGCCGTCGGTGCGATCCTGCTCGAGAAATGTATCGCCGAGACGATGGTCATTCGCAAACTCGGGCTCGGTTGGCAGCATTTGCCTCTCATGAAAAACATCGTAAAGGTTGCAGTTATCAGCCTTTTGGCGGGCGCGATCACCTATTTTGTCTACGCGTACGCGCACGAGTTTTTGCAGGATTTTGGCCAGAATTTCGTCGAGGACGAATTTGCCGTTACGCGGTTGAGCACGTTAAATTTTGTCGGCGGCAGCCTCGTGCTTATCATCTGCGCCCTTGTTTTCGCGCCGATCTATCTACTAGCCGCCAACGCCTGGGGCATCATCGAGGACGAAGAGCGGCGAGCAGCAAAGAACTTTATTGGACGGTTTTTGCCGGGCCGCGCGGCGAGGCGTTTCGCCCAGACGGAGGCTTAGGAGTTTTGATGAGTGCCGAAGCGACATTGCTGACAAAACTACGATGGAACCTGCCGTGGCTCGTTCGCTATCCGTGGAACCGCGCCAAATCGTTTCTCGAGCAAACCGCTTTTGAGAACAAGCACGTCATTTTTACGATCGCGAACCACTTTGAACCGGCGTGGAGCGCAAATGGGCCGCTTGATCACGCAGAACAGATCATACAGTTGACGGCGTATCATGAGCTTGCTCGCGCGACCGGCGACGCGGTTCGTGATGCCGACGGCACAAAGTTTCGTCATACGAACTTTTACCCGGCCGAACAGTACCATCCAGAGATCCTGGACATCATGGCCGAAATGCAATCGGACGGTCTCGGCGAGGTCGAGGTTCATCTGCACCACGGTGTCGAGCGGCCCGATACGGCTGAGAATCTGCGCAATACACTCGTCGAATTTCGCGATACGCTCGCCGAACGGCACAGATGTTTGTCGCTCATGAAGGGCTCTGACATGCCTATGTACGCCTTTGTTCATGGCAATCTGGCGCTTGCAAATTCGAGTGGCGGGCGTAACTGCGGCGTCGATAGTGAAATGCAGATCCTTCGCGACACGGGTTGCTACGTGGACATGACTCTGCCGTCGGCTCCGGAACAGTCGCAGGTTGCCGTAACGAATCAAATCTACGAATGCGCCATGCCGATACACGAGGCAGCGCCGCACAGACGTGGAAGGCGGATCGTCGCCGGTGGAAAGAGACCTCAATTACCACTTATCTTTACTGGGCCGCTGGTATTTAACTGGAGACGGACATTGAAAGGAATTCCGGTTCCGCGGATTGACGACGGCGCGCTTGCCGCGAATCAGACGATGGACGGCAAGCGTCTCCGGCGTTGGAGGGATGCGAACATTACGGTTGCCGGGCGCAGCGAATGGATCTTTGTAAAACTCTATTGCCACGGGTTCTTCAGCTACGATCAGTCGGCATGCATCGGCGAAATGGCTCGCTCTTTTTTTGGCGATCTCGTTAACGAGTCCGAGAAAAGCGGCAAATATAAGATTCACTTTGCCACGGCACGAGAGGCCTTTAACATCGCGACCGCAGCTATCGACGGCCACAGTGGCGACCCGAATAAGTTTCGCGACCACCTTTTGCGACCGATCATGAAGGTAAATGAATGAGCGCACGAACAATGCCAAAACCACTCGATAAGATAAAAAAGCTACGCAGTCTTGATGAGATCCTGACGCGCGGCCATCAGGCGCTATCGGCGTATCGCGAACAGATGCTCGGCGGCGCGACGTTACAGAGTGACGAGGAATTTGTGAGCCATATCAAGACTTCTTCGTTCGGAAAGACACCGATCATTGCCGAGACTCTGTGGCATAGGTTCTTTAAGAACGGCGAGACGGCATTCTTTAATTCGTTCACTGATCGTGATAGATCATTGGAAACGTTTTCGAAAACATTTGGCGAGACAGGCATTCGCCATTTTGTCGACGCTGCCGATCTGATAGTGTCGGGACGCATGGACATCCTTGGCCTCAAGGGCGTCTACATTGGCACGGATGTCGACTGGCACCGCGAGCCGCTATCTGAAAAGCGATCTCCGTTGAAGCATTGGAAGGAGTTTGACGATCTCGATACTGCCGAGTCGGGCAACAAGAAAGTCGTCTGGGAGATAAATCGGCATCAGTATTTTTTCACACTCGGCGTTGCATTTTGGGTGACGGGCGATGAGCGTTACGCTGAGACATTTTCCCGACATCTGGAATCGTGGATAGAACAAAATCCGACAGGTATAGGCATAAACTGGACGAGCTCGCTCGAAGTCGCATTTCGCGCAATGTCGTGGATCTGGGCGTTTCACTTTTTCAAAGATTCCGACGCATTCTCGCCTGATCTTTTCAAGAGCGCTCTCAAATCGCTTTACAATCACGGACGTCACATTGAGCAGTACCTATCGAAATACTACAGCCCGAACACGCACCTCACCGGCGAAGCTCTGGGTCTCTATTATCTCGGGACACAGTTGCCTTTCTTTGATCGTGCGGAAAAATGGCGTCACCTCGGCGAAGAGATCATGTTCGAGGAGATCGAAAAGCAAGTTTACCCGGACGGCGTTTACTTTGAGCAGAGCACCTGGTATCAGCGTTACACAGCGGATTTCTTCGCCCACTTTGCGGTTTTGAAAGCCCTGAGCGGACAGTTCGATGATAAAAACCCGGAAGTCAGAAAACTCTTGGACCGCCTCGAGACTGCATTCGACTTCTTGATGCAGATCACCATGCCCGATGGCCGGACGCCGCTCATCGGCGACGACGATGGCGGTCGTGTACTGCCGTTGACGACGGCCGAGTCCGATGATTTTCGCGGTACGCTCGCGCTTGGTGCGACCATCTTTGAGCGAGGCGATCAAAGGCGCGTCGCGGGACGAGCGAGCGAGGAGATCTTTTGGCTGCTCGGTCCGGATGGCATCGATGCATACGATAAGTTGGGCGAATCCGAACCCGAGATCGAATCGGTTAATTTCCCCCGCGGCGGTTACTCGCTGATGCGCGATGGCTGGGAAGACACGGACAATTACATGCTGGTCGACTGCGGCGAGGTCGGTTCGCTCGCCGGTGGACATGGTCATGCCGACACACTCTCGATAGTTGCGGCAACCCACGGGCGCGCTTTGCTGGTCGATTCGGGCACGTATACATATCATGAGTCGCCTGAGATGCGTGACTATTTTCGCTCTAGTGTTGCTCACAATACTCTCGTCGTCGACGACACGTCCTCGTCGCAGCCGGGCAACACTTTCGGCTGGAAGACGCGTGCAAACGCCACGCGAAAAAAGTGGATCGCAAACCACAGATTTGATTATTTTGAGGGTTCACACGACGGTTACGAGCGGCTCGCATCGCCCGTTTCGCACACGCGGAGCGTGCTTTTCATAAAGGGCGATTATTGGATAATGCGCGATCTGGCCGAAACGCACGGCTCGCATGAATACTCACTCAACTTTCATTTTGCCGAGGGACGCGATCCGGTGATCGACGAGGACGGCATCTTCGTCGGGGATAACAGCAGTCGAATTTTTGCATTCGGCGACAACGGATTTTGGCAGCAGAAACAAGCGTTCGTCTCGACAAATCACGGCAACAAGCGCCCCACATCCTTCATGCGATATCTGTCGAGCGGCGACGGCACGCAAGAATTTTTTACATTCATCATGCCGTTTGCGCCTCGTCAGATACCGCCCAATGTCATTGAGGCCGCAAGCGACAAGGGGCGGGCTTTCATCATTAAATACAACGGTTACACTGATGTTTTTGTGCTGAATGACAGCGGCGACGTTATTGACAACGGAGTTTTTGCATCGAACTTTCGCTATTCGTGGGCGCGTCTGCGCGATGGCGAAAGCGCGCCAGATGAACTCGTTCTCATTGACGGCGATAGCCTAAGTGTCGGTGGCAGCGAGGTCCTAAAGATCGAAAAGTCGAGTTACGCGTCGGTCAGGCGCTACGGCTCGGAGTATTACATCCAGACAGTGCATGGCCGAGTTAAAAGAAACGTCTTGCACTGTGCGACGAGCAAAAAAGCTTGAAGAAAAAGGTCTTACAATTCATCGGCAGCTTTCATCAGGGCGGCAGTGAGCGCCAAGCGATAGCTCTTGCCTCAATGCTAATGAAAGAGGGTTCGTTCAATGTTTCGATCGCGACGCTGAATCGCGATGGCGTACTTTTGAAAGAGGCCGAGGCGATCGTCGGCGGTGACATTGCCGAGTTTTCGCTTACGTCTTTTTACGACACGAACTTTGTCAAACAGGTCCGAAGCTGTGCTAAATACCTGCGAAACAACAAGATAGATATCGTTCACACGCACGATTTTTACACGAATGTTTTCGGAATGGCAGCAGGCGCGCTTGCAAGGGTGCCGGTTCGAATCGCATCAAAACGCGAAACAGGCGGCATGCGCTCGCGGGCGCAGGAGCTGGTCGAAAGGATGGCGATGAAGTTCTCGCACGCTATCGTCGCAAACTCCATCTCGACACGTGACTACTTGGCGGCGTCCATCCGGGACAAAGCTCGTGTAATCTACAACGGTGTCGATCTCGCTCGCTTTAACGGCAATGGCCACTCAGCGAACGGTTGCCGGTCGGTTGCAATGGTCGCTAATCTTCGCCACGACGTAAAAAACGTACCGATGTTCTTGCGAGCGGCAAAGCGAGTGGTCGCTGCTTATCCCGACGCGACTTTTGTCATCGCGGGCGAAGGCGAGCTTGATCAACAGCTAAGACGCGTGGCAAACGAGCTTGGCGTGACGGGCAACGTTCAATTCATCGGTCGCTGCACGGACGTTCCAGCTTTGTTAGCCACATCGAAGGCGTGTGTCCTCACATCGCGTGCGGAAGGGTTCTCGAACTCGATTCTCGAATACATGGCTGCGGGCAAGCCCGTGGTGGCAACAAATGTCGGCGGTGCCGGCGAGGCGATCGTCGACGGCACAACCGGTTATCTTGTCGCATCTGACGACGACGAAGCGATGGCAAAGAGGCTATTGGAAATTTTAGGAGATGAAAAAAGGGCTGAGGAGATGGGCGACGCGGGCCAGCGACGGATCCGCGAGAACTTCTCGTCGGATGTGCAGCTTGAGATGACACTGCGGCTCTACAACGAGCTGTTGTCGAAATAAATTGCTCAAAATATGAGGAAACGCGTAGAATAGATGCAGTGCAGAACATGCACCCCGCACGTTTTATTCTCACGAAAACACGAAACATGAAACAGGTAATTCGCAGAGGCTTAAAAGAAATTATTGTCGATGAAGTCGCCGACCCGGTGGTCTCGTCAAACCACGTTCTTGTCGGGTGCGCGTATTCGCTGATCAGCGCCGGCACCGAGACGGCCGACATTCACACGGACAGCATCGTTAAAGAGGTTGCAGACAACCCGTCACACCTCAGCACGGTGTGGAACATCATGAAAAAGACGGATCCGGTCGCCACGCTGAACGAGGTGCGAGCAAAATTCAGCGACTACGCCGTGATCGGCTATTCAGGAGCGGGCGTGATCGTCGAAAAAGACGAGCGAGTAGACGGCCTCGCCATCGGTCAACGCGTTGCGTATGGCGGCGAAGGCACGGGTCACGGCGAGACGATCAATGTCGGTCGCAACCTGGTCGCACGTGTGCCGGATAACGTCAGCTTAAAGGAAGCGAGCTTTGCAACGCTCGGTGCGATCGCAATGAACGCCGTGCGACTCGCCGAGATAAATGTCGGTGACGTCGTCGGGGTGATCGGGCTTGGGTTGATCGGCCAGTTGACGGCGCAGCTTGTACGTTGCCAGGGCGGTGTTGTTGTAGCGATCGACCTCGACAAAAAGCGCGTCGACCTCGCTCGTGCGACGGGTGCCGACTACGCACTCCTTGCGGGCGAGGATCTGATCGATCATGTCAAGGCGATCACATCGAACCTAGGGGTTGATCGCGTAATAGTGGCAGCCGCGGCAAAGTCGCCAAAGCCTCTGCAAGATGGCGTCACGATGTGCCGCGATCGCGGCCGCGTCATCATGGTCGGCGCGTGCCCGATCGAGATACCTCGGTCCGAGATGTATGTCAAAGAGTTGAGCTTCATGGTATCGCGGGCGTACGGTCCCGGCAGTTATGACCCGAACTATGAGAAAAAGGGCATCGACTATCCGATAGGTTATGTTCGTTGGACCGAGAATCGCAACATGGAGGAGTTTTTGCGACTGATCTCCGTAGGCAGGGTCGATGTTAAATCACTCATCACGCATGAATATGATCTCGACGAGGCGCCCGATGCGTACCGGACGATCATGGAGACGCGCGACAGTCTTGCCGTCGTTCTGAAATACCCTGCGAGCGAGGCTGACGATATTGTTGCGGCCTACGAACCTAAACGCAAGATCATGCTCGCCGCTTCACCGGTGAAGCGCGAGGCGGTGAATTTTGCGCTCATCGGCGCCGGCAATTTAGCAAAGTGGGCTCATCTGCCGGCATTGAAGAAGATCGACGGAGCACGTCTGCACGCCGTTCACTCAAACAGCGGAGCGCGTGGTAAATCGTATGGGCTGCGATTTGGAGCGGCTTATTCGGCGTCCGACACACGCGAAATTCTCGGTGACGCGGACATCGACGCCGTGATCATTGCAACCCGCCATAAGGACCACGCCGACCAGGCTGTCGATGCGTTGAGCGCCGGCAAACACGTCTTTATCGAAAAGCCGCTGGCCGTCACTCTGGATGGATGTCGCGCGATATACACGGCGGTGCAAAAAAGTGGCAAGAGGCTTATGGTCGGTTTTAACCGACGATTTGCTCCGGACTATGTAGAGATGAAAAAGCGACTCGCTGCCCGGAGCGGCCCTGTCGTGATCTCGGTTCGCATGAACTCGCCCGGAATTCAAAATGGTTGGGCGGCCGAGGCGGATCAGGGTGGTGTCGTCGTTGGCGAGGGCTGTCATTTTGTGGATCTGATGTACTGGCTGCTCGACAGCGAGCCGGCGAGCGTCTCGGCGCAGGCTATCGATAAGCACAATGTTGCAGCGACCTTTAAGTTTGCCGATGGCTCGATCGGGAATTTTATTTACACAGTGGTCGGCAGCGACACCTCGGGCGGTGAGATGGTCGAGGTTCACGCGCCGGGCGTAGTGATGCGCAGCGAGGATTTCAAAGGCCTGATCGTTAAGGGCAAGGCGCGAAAGCGAACGTCGCGATTCTTTCCGGCCAAGGGCTTCGAAGCTCAACTCGCTTCGTTTGTAAAAAGCCTACGTACCGGCTCCGAGACCGCGGTCACGGTCCGCGACGGAGCACGTGCGACACTCGGCTGCCTGCTGATGCTCGAATCCGCCGAGACGGGGCAACCGCGTGAGTTCGATCTCGACGCTTTGTTAGGTTAATCAAGATGTGCGGTATCGCCGGTTCTATCGGGTTAAAGGATCAACGCGTCGCTTGTGAGAGAGTCGCGACGATGCTGCACGTTCTTGCGCGCCGCGGCCCGAACGACGAAGGCATCGAGATGTGGACGGACGCAGTTCTCGGTCATCGCCGTTTGTCGGTATTTGATCTGAGTTCTGCCGGTCATCAACCGATGGTGAACGAGGAGCGCAACCTTGGCATCGTCTTTAACGGAGCGATCTACAACTTTCGTGAGCTGCGCGGCGAGCTGGAACAGCTCGGTTGTAAATTCAACAGTCAGACCGACACAGAGGTTTTGCTTCACGGTTATCGCGAGTGGGGAATCGAACAACTTGCGGCGAAAATTCAGGGGATGTTTGCCTTCGGGCTTTGGGATGACCCGGAACAGACGCTTTATCTTGTGCGTGATCGTCTCGGTGTAAAGCCGCTTATCTACGCTCAAAATAACGGTGAGATTCATTTCGCGTCCGATGTTCGCGCGCTCAAGCGTGCCGGATGCGGCGGCGACCTCGACGCCCGTGGCGTGGCAGAGTATCTCGAGTTTGGCTTTATCACTGACGACCTATCGATCTACGAAGGGATAGAAAAACTGCCGCCGGCAACGATCCTAAAATGGCACAACGGTGAGATTCGCACTCACGAGTATTGGCAGTTGCCGGACGAGTTTGATGAGGCGATCACGTTTGATGAGGCGGTTGACGAGACCGAACGTCTATTCTTGCAGGCTGTCGAAAAACGGCTGCAGGCCGACGTTCCGGTGGGTGCGTTGCTCTCGGGCGGCATCGATTCTTCGCTTGTGTGCTGGGCAATTGCAAAACTCGGTGGCGACGTGACGGCTTTTACCGTCGGCGTGCCAAACGATGCGTGGGACGAGTCGAGCGTAGCCGTAAGAACGGCAAAGCAGCTTGGCATAAAACACAAAGTCATGCAGATGTCGGGCCAAACACCGCTCGGTGTCGATAACCTCACAAAAGCATTCGCCGAACCTTTTGCATGTGCGTCTGCGTTGGGGCTGATCGACATCTCACGCGAGGTCGCGCGTGACGCGACTGTGCTGCTCACCGGTGATGGCGGCGACGACGTTTTTCTCGGTTACCCCGAGCACCTGCATTTTCGGTTTGCGCAAAAGTTGGCACGGGCGACGCCAAAGGCGCTCGCGTCCGTGCTGCAAACGTCGACCGCGGCGCTGCCACGACGCGGAGCTCTCAAGCGCGTAAATTCGTTTTTGAATTATTCATTCGGCGGGCTCGGTGCGGTGACCCAGGCGCGTGACGGGCTGCCGGTCTATGAACGAAACAAACTTCTCGGCGAGCGAATGCGGGGTTTTAGCCTATCGCATCGCGAGATCGCGCCGAGTTCAGGCAGGAATCTACTTTCAGAATTTTTGCGATACGACCGCCGGACCCGCTTCGTCGGCGAGTATTTGCCAAAGGTCGATGGGGCGACGATGTTCCATGCGCTGGAGGCGCGTTCGCCGTTTCTTGATACCGAGCTTTGGGAGTTTGCCGCGCGTCTGCCGTTTTCGATTCGCCTACGTGGCCGCAGTTTGAAGGCCGTGCTTCGCGAGATCGTGCGTCGTCGCATCGGACCAGAGCTTGCAGCGGCGAAAAAGCAAGGTTTTGGCGTGCCGGTTCAACGTTGGCTGACCCGTGAGTGGAAGGGCGGATACGTTGAGATGATGAAAAACTCCGTGCTCGCACGCGATGGTTGGATCGATAGCGAACGGGCCATCGACCTTCTGCTTGCTTCGTCGCGTAGCGGTTGGGCGCCGCGTCAGGCGTGGTTCATTTTGGTTCTTGAAAACTGGCTCCGGTCAGAACGAGGTGAAACCGATTAGCACCGACAAAAAAATAAAAGTGCTCATCATCGCGCCGTCGACGCCGCTCGTCGGCGGTCAGGCCGTGCAAGCTCGACGCATTGTGAATAATTTTGCCGACGAAGAGCGGCTTCATGTACGGCTACAGCCCAATAACCCGCAGTGGTTCCCGCGCCTGCAGAGGATAAAATTTATCCGCACCGTTCTGACGGCGCTTTTTTATCTTATCGAGCTGCTTGCGCAGGTTCCGCGATACGACATCATCCACGTTTTTTCGGCGTCGTATTTTACGTTTGTTTATGTCACGATCCCGGCTCTTGTTGTTGCAAAGCTGTTTGGCAAAAGGACGATACTAAACTATCGCAGCGGCGAAGCCGAAGATTTTTTTAAGGGTTGGGGTCGGCCGTTTCTGCCAGTTGTGCGAGCGTTTGACGCGGTCATTGCGCCATCGGATTATCTCGTCGATATTTTTAAGAAGTTCGACGTCAAGGCAAGTACGATTAGCAACTTCATCTTCGTCGATAAGTACATTTACCGAATGCGAGCGCCGCTTCGGCCCGTATTTTTGTCAAACAGAATTCTAGAGCCGCTCTATAACATCGACTGCATCTTGCGTGCTTTTCAAGTAATTCAGCGCAGATACCCGGACGCGAGACTCATCGTGGCTCACGAGGGCTTTGACCGCGATCGGCTCGAAAAAGTTGGGCGTGACCTCGAGCTACGAAATGTCGAATTCGTCGGTCTCGTCCCGCACGAGCTGATTGCGGAGCTATATGATTCCGTTGATGTTTACCTAAATTCGCCAAATCTCGACTGCATGCCCGGCTCCCTGATCGAGTGTTTTGCAAGCGGTTTGCCGATCGTCTCGACAAACGCCGGCGGCATTCCCTACATTGTCGAGGACGGTCGAACCGGTCTTCTTGTCGAGCTTAACGATCACGAGGCGCTTGCCGCGAAAGCGATGATGCTGCTCGAAGATGCAGATCTCGCAAAACAAATCATCGAGAACGGCCGTCGCGAAGCTGAGAATTATTCATGGGATCACGTTCGCGAAGCATGGCTTGATCTGTACGAGAAACTATCGGGACAGGCTGTCGTTGAGAATGGAGCAGTTACCGCCGCGAGCTCGAGGCCGTAACATCGACCTTTGCGTTCTTTGCGGCTTTGCGTGGAAAGTTTGTTGTCTCACGCAAAGCCCGCCAAGAACGCAAAAGAAAGTGGAAAGGTTCAGCGTTTCCCGCTTTTATTTACTGACTCTTTTATGTCAGACAACTTGCGCAAAATCATTATCGCGGGCGTTATCGCGGTGTTCTTAACGCTATCGATCGCGAGTGCTCTCACTCATCGTCCGCAGATCGACGAAGGCATGTTTGCCTCGCCCGCATACAATCTTGCGTTTAATGGACATTTTGGCACGACGGTTTTGGAGAAAGAGAAAGCGACGCTCACGCGGATCGACGAGCGCACCTATTGGGTGATGCCGATGTTCTTGCTGAACGCGTCGGCGGCGTTCAAGACGCTCGGTTTTTCGATTGTTTCGATGCGGCTTGTGAACGTGTTTTGGGGGCTCGTTCTGCTCGCCGCGGTTTATTTTATCGCGTTGAAATTGTCCAATGACCGACGCACGGCGTTGATCGCCTTAGTTCTCGCGTCGTGCGATTACATGGTGCTCGAAACGGCCTCGTCGGCGCGAATGGACATGATGACAGCGGCGCTCGGATTCTCTGCGATCGCCGTCTACTTAGTCTTGCGCGAGCGAAATCTGCAGCTCGCCGTTGTGCTAAGCCAAACACTCATCGTCATCGACGGCCTCACGCACCCAAACGCGATCACCGCATTCGTCGCTCTTGTCATCGTCACGCTGTGGCTCGATCGCCGGCGGTTGTTGCAGAAGCCTGCGCGTGAGCAAGGGCTTAACATCCAGCCTGAAGGTTACGCCCTTGCTAACGCGCGCTCTTCCGCACGTCATCGTGTTTCCACGCTGCTGCTAGGTATCTTACCGTACCTGATCGGCGGCACCGCATTTGGGATTTGGATTTTGCAGGACGTTGAAGCGTTCAAAAATCAGTTCATCGATAACGCTCTAATGGGCGGCCGAATGAGCGCTCTGTCGTCGCCGCTTGGCAACATCGTTCGCGAGTTTACCGAACACTATCCGCACGCATACGGTCTCGGCCAAAATTCCGGCGGCCACAGCGGCCCGATCTATCTTAAATCGCTGATGCTTATCGGCTACATCGCAGGTATTATCGGATCACTGCTCATAAAGGAACTCAGGCAGAGCAGTCATTGGCGCCTGCTGATGACGCTGACGCTTGCCTACTTTTTGATCATGGCGATCATCGACGGGCAAAAGCAGACGACATATTTGATACACATCGTGCCGCTTTACATCATATTGCTCGCTGGAGCTATTGGCTGGATGTGGCGACAGATGAAGGTTCCGCGGGTCGTTTTAGTCGTCGCAATTTTAGGTTTGATAGCATTACCGGCTGGCGGAATGTTATTGAAGATAAAACAGAACACGCATGGTAATTTTTACGCGCCCGTGATCGCGCATCTCAAAACAAACATGGGCGAAAATGATTACGTAATGGGTGGAGCCGACCTTGCGTTCGGGCTTGGCTTTGAAGCCAATCTGATCGCCGACGGCCGTTACGGCTACTACACTGGCAAGCGTCCCCGATACATCGTCTCCGACAGCGCGACTGATCTGACCTGGCAAAACTCACAAAAGTTCTTTCCCGAGTTTTACGAGTACTTTCCGCGACTTTTGCGAGACGAATACCGCGTGAGTTACGAAAACGCCGCGTACAAAATTTACGAGCGGCGATTGATGGCAAAGGAATAAATAGTTGTAATCGCGAATAGTAACGCGCCGACGAGAACCTGCGGCTGGCGCATCCGCGACGTCGAAGAAGCCGAGCACAAAAACGAGGTTCGTGATGAGTGCCATCGTCCAAATGACCCTATCTCGTCCTCCGTCGCGGAGCATCGCGATATTCATAAAGCCCGCGAGTATAATGGCCATGCCTGTGCCGAAGAACCACGCCGCATTCATCGAGAGGCCGTCGTAGTTGCTAAACGTAAAGCCGATATGCACAAGTCCAAGTATGACTATAAGCACGCTCGCGATGGTGTGGGTTGTTTTCATAAGCTATTTGCCAACGTCAGCAATATATCACAAGAAACCGCCGCTCGGAGCCGAGGCCTCGTTCCGTTTGGTGGCCGACTCGGTGAAGCCGAGCTCCACCGCACGGTTGCGGGCCTACCGCAACACTGGCACGTATTGTGTGCCAGAATAGAGCGGCACAGCCGCATTAAAAGCGTGCGGATGCATGCGGACATATTGTTAGCTACGCATGGAGCCGCAGGCGAAATGTGTAGTTTTGATCAGGCGTGAATTCCAGCGTGTGAAACACGCGACATCGTTCGCCGATCATTTGTCCCGCGTGTTACACACGCTCACATCGTTACGGTGCGTTTTCTACAGGTTCCGCTGCGCTCCACCCGTAGCTACCATTATCGCCGTCAGCTCCGCAGACTCAAAGAAGGCGTCGAAGATGGCGAGATATTTGTAGCCCATATCGCAAGGTACGGAGACCAAAATGCAGAAGCCCGCGTGTAAACAAGGGCGATATACTCAAGGTTGCGTTCCGGATATCGCCCTTACTCACGTGCGGGCCTGCGCAATATCGGAACCGTCGAAGATTGCGAGATATTTGTAGTCCCGACCAGTCGGGACAAGATATGGGAAACGGCGGAAGCGCGGGTTCGAACCGTCTTGGGCGGCGGAATAACGTGCAAATGTATCAAGTGTTTTATGCCGCCGTTTTCAACGGCTATGATCTTGGGGTGGTCTTGTTCCCGCAGTTTGCACTGTCGGCTACGAATATGGCGTCCGCTACGCGAACTCAAGAATCGCAATACAATATCGGAGGCCTGACCCTATTCTTTCCCGGAGGGTCTATTGAACCTTGGTAATGTCATGGAATCAAATTAAGGCAAGTTCTAATGCCTTATCAGATTCAGCATGAAGCCAGTTCATAACAACGTCGCTAGTCGTCGAAACAAGACTGCAAAGACGTGGACGGTCAAAGAGAATGCAGCTACTGCCTTGCTTTCGATGTCTTTGGTCATCTGTTGCGTGGAAGGGTGCTGCCAAGAACCGGAAGCAAATGTTCTTCCTTTCTGGGCCGTGGGTGAACCCGTCCCAGAAATAGCTTGGCTCCGTGTCGTTCCCCTTCGTGTGCCAATTCTGACGACCGGTTGCACAATTCCCTAAAGCGATTATTCGGGAGAAGGCACGATCTGGAAAATTGTTAACGACCACGACATCCCATCCTCCATCGCCGCCGTAGGGTGCAGCATCTCGTTTAGGTGGACCAAGATCCGGAATCATATCGGTGACGAGTTGCAAAAGATCAGGATAGCTTTGGATTTCACCGGTTTTCCACGGGGCTCCTATGCGAACTGCCGTACCCCTAAAGTAGATTTCGGAAGCAGATTTCGCGAGCGACTCAAACTCTACGTCACGCATGTTGTTTGGGATGTCAGTCAGGTGGCTCAACCCAAGACAAAACAGATAAGATGAGTTTGTTTTCAGGTGGTTCGGAACGATAGTGTTTCCATCGACGTCAAACGGATAGGATTCACCGAGCAGACCGCGTCGTTGTTCGAGTTCTTCGAAAACTTGGTTCGAGTATGCTTCGGCCTCTTCACTCGCTGTATCGTCTGGAAGTATTGCTTCCAAATCTTCCTTTAGAGAACTAATGCTATATGCAGCGTCATTGGCCCAAGTATGTAGTTCAACGATGTCCGTAATTCTGAGAATATCAACCATCTTGATGTTTGGGATTTTCGGGCTCGTCGTCACCCCGCATGTTGAGTCGCGCCTTCTTGTAAGCTCGCTCAAAGTTGAAAAACGCATCAACGACACTTGGAGTCTCCCGTACGTCGTTTAACTTTGGAAGACATTCTTCTACCGTGTAGGTCGCTTCTTGTAGTTTTCCCGCAACTTCATCGGCATTGTACTCGGTGTACATCAGCGATGTTTCCAAATCCCCTTTAACCTCAAAGTAAGCGAGGGCCTTCGGGCTGGCAAGAACTTGTTCGAACTTGGCCTGCTGTCTGCTATTTACCTCTTGGGCTTTGTCTTTTGTGCCTATCGTCCACTTCAGGAATTTGCCAAGTGCATCTAATCTCTCCTCAGGCACTGGTGTTTCAGATATAGGATCGTCTGTAAGTCCCAGGAAACGCTTTGCCTCTGATCCACCTAATAGGGTGTAGAACGTCCCAAAATAACGTTTAGTCGGCACACTTGTCGGATCGAACAGGTCCTTATCCTCCGCCTGTTTCAAAGTCAAAAAAGCAATAAGCCATCGTCGCAGCGTGGGATATGTCGTCCCCAAAGTTTTTGCAAACTTAGTAAGATTTTCTTTCGAAAAATCGCCTCCAGCACGGTCAAATACAAATTTTGCCTTTGCTTCAGGTGGCCATTCTTTAGACGCGGTGACATGTTTGTAACCGAGATATGCCTGCAATAATTCTGGGGACCAGTCGCTTTGAACCTGGATCATGCCCTGAATTTGCTCCAAATGCTCCGGAGCAATCTCGGGAATGTCAGGAAGCGGGATATCGTCCTGCGGACGTTCACCCACGAAAAGTTTAAGTGCGGCAAGACGCCTATTCCCCTCGATTACGAAATACTCATCTTCCCCTTCTTGATTTTTGCCTTTGTCCCTTACAATAACCGGGTCACCGTCAATCAAACCTGACGCCGAAATAGACTGTAATAGGTCATCGACGCCGATATCCGTAATAAGATACCTAAACATCTTCGACGAATCGTCACCAAAGCCGGCAACAAAGCGCGGATTTTCAGGATCGAAAAACAACTGTTTTAACTTTACGGTTAACTTTGTAGGCATCGGGTTTGGATAAATGTTTGTTCAATTCCAGATTTCTCTAAGTGGTTGTAAGACCGCCGCGAACAGAGGCGGTGGCACCGCGTTTCCTATAGCTTGAAATCGATCTCTTACCTTTCCTGCACCCCAATGGAATTTTGGGTCGAAACCTTGAAGAGCGGCACATTCGCGATAGGATAATCGACGTGCTCGACCGTTGCGAGTAAACTCCCAACAGTCAGTATTAATTCGCCTGAGGGGAGGGCTTGACGGATGCAGTGGAACATGGCGCCAGTTACCGACTATGCACGCGCTGGGTTCACTCCAAGTATTTCTTCGCTTTCGGGAAAGATAATACCAGTGAAATGGCTCATCATTAAATTCACCTTCTGGCCACGCGGGCATATTTCCGATTACATCTCGCTGACTAACATACTTGTTTTTGGTTCCCGGTCCATGCGTTGGCTGTGGAAATTCATAATTGAAGTCAACGTCGCTCCGGATACCAACTAGAAAAATCCTGCGGCGGTTCTGTGCGACACCAAAGGCTTTCGCATTAAGAACTGACCATTTTACTCTGTAGCCAGCTAAACGGTACCGATAAACCTGATTCATGAGCAGGTTGTAATTCTGACCGAACGCCATACCGTTTACGTTTTCTACAACAAAAGCTCGCGGTTTTATAACGCGAAGTACCCGATCGTACTGTCGATAAAGAAAGTTCGTGTTTGAATTCCAGTTCCGGCTGCCGGCCTGACTGTAGCTTTGGCACGGATAACACCCAACCAAAAGTTCCGCAGATGGGAAAGTGTTGAAACCAGAAATGTCACCTACGGTCATCCGGCAACCTTTCATATTCAGGTCATAAATGTCGCCGGCAACGCTCCAAATATCGTTTGCCCAGACAATGTCGTATCCTGCCTTTTCGAGAGCGGAATCCGTGCCGCCACAGCCGCTGAACAAGGATATAGTTGGAACACTTGGAACGTCCATTTAAATGTGTCTTAGACGAAGATAGTTTGTAATAAAACGTTTCGTGTGTAAAGGAATGTTAATAATTCCCGATAAAGCAAATTTCATCGAAAAGTATATCAAATTCCAATATATCGAATAGCACGAATCGAATTGCTTGTCATTTTTTCATGAATCGTCAAGCTCATAACTGATGAGTGATTAGAGAATACGGAAGACCGTAGTCCACAGTGAACGTGGCTGATGGGACGATTTTTCGGGCTGTTTTTCTTTTGGGTATAGGTGTTCGAAGGTGTCGGTGAGTTGGTCGGATTCCATCTCGCCTTCCTAGGGAGGGCGGAGCAGGGCTTCGGGGGATTCATCGCTACTCGGTGCTAAAGATGCTTTTTGAAGTTAAGGTCGAATTTGGATCGGAGCCCACCGAGCAACATGTCCTGTCCTTGACGTCTCAACCGAAAAGCCCAGATCCAGGCCTCCATGATGATTACCAAAACCAAAACCGAAAATGCTAGTAAGGAGCTTGATGATAAGATGCCAGTAAAACCTGCCAACTTCTCTGCCCCGCCAAGCAAGTCGATAAACAAAAACGTTATGATCCATGCGAAACCGAACCCCCAGCGCCAGTATCGCCATTTTCCTTTCATAAACTCATCAACAATTTCAACTTCAAGGGCAGACATTGGGTTTCTTTTTTCCAGAAACTGCTTGCGCAAAGCGAGGAATTGTATCTTAAGTACTCTATTGTAAAAAAAATAATATAGTAGTAAATCAAGCAAAAGGAATCCGATTAGTGCAAGCGAAAATACTGTAAAAGTAGTAATGCGCCAGAGTACAACAAATACTGCGACCAACCCTACGCACCAGCCAAGCAGGCTGTAAATGCGCGTCTTGGGTACCAGCAAGACCCTCACCGCACGTTCCTGAGCATTTAAGTCCGATTTGGAACCTAATATCCATCCCCAAAAGTAAACTATCAACGCGGCCTGCATGAAAAAACGGGACCAGTCATCGCTCGAAATCTGGATCACCGGTAGACCACTGAGCTTCGCAAATGTAAAAGTGCCGCCAAGAAGCAGCCCAACGAACCCAATAAACATTCGAACAAAATCAACGGTTCTTCTGACCTCTTTTAAGTCATCAAAATGTTTTTCTTCAACCTGGTGGGCAGCGTTTATTTCTTGTGTTGACTTTTGCCGCATGTCCAAAAAATTCAGTGAGCTTCGAGTGAGTTGTCGTTTGTACCCGCTCGGGAAATGTAGCACTAACCGAACCGAGTGACAAGGGGCGAATGGAACTAATATTTCGATTGAGTTGCCACAGGCACAGGCGCAACGCAGACAAAGACTGCACGCTCGTTCATCCCGATTGCATCGGGATTTCCGCCCGTAGTCCGTGGACGCTATCGTCCGCCGACGGTTTTGGGATCGAGGTTTGCGCCGATGTTGCGGGTTTTGTATTGGCTGTCGCCGCGAAGGCGATAGTCGCGTTCCGACGGGTTTGCAAAGCCGATGTCGTTAATCGATCTTGGGTAAAAGTTTAGCTTTCCGTAGTCGCGTTCGTCACCGCCGATTATGACGTTGTTCGAGATCAGACCGCCTGCAAAGTATTTTGCCAGTGCGGGCTTTCCGACACCGGTGCCGTCGCCAAAGAAGCTGTACTCGTTGTTAAAAACGATGTTGTTCCGAAAGACAAATCCCCTGATCGGGCCGCCATAGGCGATCGTGATGCTGCCGTCGTGGATGACCGTGTTGTTCTCGATGACAAGTCCGTCCCACGACGACGGTTTTAGAAAGAACCCGCGACCGTCCCACTTTTTCGAATCGATATCTTCAAACACGTTGTTGCGCACTGTGACGCGCCGTCCGCCGCCCGCTTCGCCGCCCGCAATGGTCATCGCGCTTGCCGAGCCGCGAACGATGTTGTTTACAAACTCGACATCCTCGACGACTGCTTGCTCACCGCTGTCCGAGGCGGAGAAAAACACGATGGCGTGACCCTCCTGAGCCATTCCCCAGTTGTTTGTCATCAGGTTGTTCTCGACACGTATGTTGCGACCCGACTTTATCTCGAACAGATTTTTGACGACCCACTTCGTATTTCGCCATTCGACCGGTTTGTTTAGCCAGTTGTCACGAATGATCGCGTTGCCGGGAATCAGTCCGAGCGTTGATGTTGCGCCGCCGAATAGAATATTCTCCGCCGCCGCCTCGATATAGTTGTTTGTGATCTCGATCGGGCCATCGGCCCCCCAGACGGCGATCGCCTGGCTCTCTTCGCCCTCGCGTTTGAAATCGGAGAAGTAGCTGTTCGCTACTTTCAAGTGACGGCCATTTGCGGCGATACCGCGACGCTGACCAAGCTTTGTATCACCGTGGATATAAACGCGGTCGAATTCGATATGATGGGGCAACTGTTCAACCGACCTTTCCTCCGTCGTGCCGATCTGAATGATGTTGAAATAACCTTTCGTCGTCGGCGTAAATTCGATGCCGACGAACCGATAGTGATGAGCGCCGTTTGCCGCGAGTATCGCGGGGCGCGTCAACAAACCGGCGCTTATTGTCGCCATCGACGCTCGCTGTGCGGGCGAGACGCGCTTATCCGCAGGCAGATCGGCGATCGCCGAGGTTTGGATCGTGACAAAATCGGTGAGCGGCTTGTTTGGCAGCGTGATCTGACCGGCGTAAACGGCGCCGGCTCGCAGTTCGATAATGTCGCCGCTTGATGCTTTGTCGACCGCGGCTTGCAGATTGCCGCCGGGCGGAACTTTTATCACGCGCCCGCCCGCTGACTCAACCGTCTCGGGTTGCGGCAGCACGATACCGAGTTTGCCGGAATAATAGTCGAAACCGAACGGCGCGGCGACAATAGTGATCGCCGCCATCGCCATCAGCGCGCGTTTTGTGATGTGCCAACGCCGACGAGGCTTTCGCAGCCATTTATCGCTCGTTCGCACCGAATTTACCGCCATTACATTTGCCACAGCTAAAGCCAACATCACTATAAATACCTAAATACAGGTGAAATCCATAACCCGATTGCAATTTAGCCACAGAGTACACAGAGTACACAGACTGCACAGAAACATGAGATCGGGACGGTTATTGAGTTGTGCTGGGTCACTCGCTGTTCTCAATTTCTCTCCGAACCCAGAAACATCTTCGGATCAACTATCTTCTTTCTAAGAGGTTTTGACGGCATATGAGAATAGAGAAAACTTTAAGAATCGACAACCCGACTCAGTGTTCTCTGTGCTCTCTGTGGCTAAAATTTTTCTTGCGGCGATTTTGCCCACTTTTCTCACAAAATTCTACAAAATAGGGCTTATTCCGTCTTTAATTTACTTCCGTCCCGGCCCCGTTGGGCGGAAACGATATGTGCGGCATTAACGGCATTGCATACTCTCCTAACGCGCGACGACAGGTTGATGAGAAAAGGTTGATCGCCATGCGCGATGTGCTATTTCATCGCGGTCCTGACGACGGCGGTATTTTCGTCAACACCGACGGTGGCGGTAACATCGGCCTCGGTCACCGACGCCTCGCGATCGTAGATGTCGAGCACGGCGCACAGCCGATGACGAGCGGCGATCTCGTGATCGTTTACAACGGTGAAGTTTACGATCACGCCGAACACCGCGAAGAGCTTGAAGCTGGCGGCCACAAATTCACAACTCACTGCGACACAGAGACGATCCTCCACCTTTACCAGGAACACGGCCGGGATTGCGTCGAATACCTTCGCGGCATGTTTGCGTTCGCAATATGGGACAAGGCAAAACGCGAACTTTTCATCGCCCGCGACCGCTTTGGCGTAAAGCCGTTGTACTACGTTCACGATTCCGAAGGCAGCTTGTTCTTTGCTTCCGAGATCAAATCATTGCTCGCGGCCGGAGCCGTCACGCCTGAGATAAACTTTCACGCGCTCCCCGATCAATTTGCCAATCACGGCACAAGCGGTGACGAAACGCTGTTTGCCGGCGTCCGGCGGCTTCTGCCCGGCCACGCGCTTGTTTGGAAAGACGGCAGTGTCGAAACCAGCGAATATTGGGATCTCGAGTTCGAGCCAAAACACGAGCCTCGCAGCGACGCGGAGTATGTCGAAGAGTGGCGTGAGATGTTTCGCCAGTCAGTCGAGCTCCGCTTGATGGCCGATGTGCCATTGGGAATGTTCCTATCGGGCGGCATCGACTCAAGCGCGATCGCCGCGATGATGTCGGGCGTCGTCGATGAGCCGATCAAAACATTCTCGGTTGCGTTCAATGAACGCGAAGCGAACGAGCTCGAATACGCGCGACTTGTCTCCAATAAGTTCAGAACTGATCATCACGAGGTGACAGTAACGGCTCGACAATTTTTCGAGGCCCTGCCAAAACTAGTTTGGCACGAGGACGAGCCGATCGGATTTATTGCGAGCGTGCCGCTCTATTTTGTGTCAAAGCTCGCCGAGCAACACGTGAAAGTAGTGCTCACCGGCGAAGGCGCGGACGAGACGCTCGCCGGCTACGGGCGCTATGCAAAGGCGCTAAAGCTGCTCAGTTACGGTGAAAGATACGAGAGTGTGACGCCGACGTTTGTGCGCGACGCGGTGCGCGGTGGCGTTGCAACGCTGCCGGCAGCCCTCAATCACAAGCTCGATCGAACGTTCCTGACGCGCGAAGCCGACATCGAAAACCTCTTCTTCGACAACTTTGCGGTGTTTCCGCGGTCAATGCAAAGAAAGCTATTCTTGCGTCACGCGCGCGAACGCATGATCGATATCAATCCGTACACCAAGCAGAATCAGTGGCTCGATAAAACAGATGCAGAGGACGTACTCGACAAACTGCTCTACGCCGACACAAAAACTTATCTGCACGAGCTGCTGATGAAGCAGGATCAAATGTCTATGGCCGCGTCGATCGAGAGTCGAGTGCCGTTCCTCGATCACAAGCTTGTCGAGTTCACGGCCCGCGCTCCGCGTGAGATGAAACTGCGGGGCGGGACAACAAAATGGATACTGCGCGAGGCGATGAAGGGAATCTTGCCGAGCGAAATTCTGACGCGACCAAAGATGGGCTTTCCGGTGCCGGTGGGCAATTGGTTCAGGGGAGAGTACAAGCACATCATCGACGAGTACGTTTTGAGCGAGCGCACACTGAGCCGTGAGATCTTTGACAAGGAATCTCTGAGCACGCTGGTCGCCGAACATATGGCAGGTACGAATCACGACGAGCGGTTGTGGTCGCTTGTGAATTTCGAGATGTGGCAGCGACAGTTTATCGATGGCGAAAATGTCTGAAAAAACACACGAACACCTTGTAGTTACTGGCTCGCCGGATGCCGGGCTTTGCGCGCGTTGGCAGGAGTTTTTGCGTAACGCTCCATTTGCGACGCACTACGTCACGCCCGACTTTTTCATCGACCCGTTTGCCGGTCGCGGCGAAAAATTTGCGATCCTCGCAGTTGATAGTGAACGGATCGACGCGGTTCTAACCGGTGTGAAAGTTAACAACAAAGTTGTAGCAGGCATGGCGGTTCGTCCGCAGACTGTGTTCCGCGAGTCGGCTGATAAGGTCTCGGCGGCGGACGCTCTCGTTCGGGGCCTCGCGTCGCATGCTGCAGAATCTGACGAACTCATCACCTTTCATAGTTGGGAGTTGATCGACGGACTATCTCCGTTCGGCTACACACACGAGGCGGCGACGGGAGCGGATCGAGTGGTTATGCTCGATCTTTCAAAAGGACCTGATGCTCTGTTCAAGAACTTTTCCGAACGGCGCCGCACCGATCTGCGAAAGACGATCAAGCAGTGCAAGCTTGAGGTAAAACTGCTCGAAACCGAAGCCGAACTTGCCGAGCTGTATGAAATTCACAAGGACTGGAACGAGCGCAAAGGCAACACGCCGGATGAACGCGAGGCATTTAGCGCGATGCTCAACTCACGTCATCGCGCAACGTTTATCGCGATCCACGAAGGCAGGATCGTCGCGGGAACATATTTAAGATTTGCAGAGGGCGGGGTTGTCGAATACGCCGCAAACAACTCGCTCGCCGAGTTTCAAAAGCTGCGGCCAAACGAGCTTCTCGGCTGGCGTGCGATCGAGTGGGCGTGTGTAAATGGCTTTACAAAGTTCAGTCTCGGGGCGTCGCATCCCTTTTTGGCCCGTTTTGGGGGCGAGTTGTTTTCCTCACATCGTTATCAACTCGACCGCACATTTTTCAAGCGACACGTAATGCGCGAGCGAGCGATGCGCCTCGCCGTTCGCACGTATCAATCGCTTCCTGATCCGCTTCGCAAACGGATCAAGTCAGCAGCCGCACGAGTATGACTGGAAATTTGACTCTAACCAAAACACCAAAAAAGACGGACGCTCTTCGCGGCCGCGATATTTTGTGTTTCAGTCATGACTGGACCGGCGATCCGCTGTCAAAAACGCATTTGATGCGGGTTCTTTCCCGTGACAACCGCGTCCTGTGGGTAAACGCACTTCCCAATCGCATGCCGACAAGATCGACTAAAGACATGTCGCGCATTTTGAACAAACTGCGAAGCTTTGCCGAACCGGTCCGCGAAGTTGAGCCGAATATCTTTGTGCTCAATCCGCTCGCTATCCCGGCCTACGGCAACGAATTGATCGTTGATCTTAACCGTCGGTTCTTAATACGGCAGGTAAAGAAGGCAATGCGACGGCTCGCGTTCGACAATGTAGTCAACATAGTTTTTAATCCGGCAGCCGGTATGATCGCGGGTCATCTCGGCGAAAGTGAGCTGATCTACTATTGCGTAGATGAATATACTGCTTTCACCGGCGTCTCGAACGGCCTGCGCGCCATCGAGGAGGATCTGTTCCGCCGAGCCGATCTTGTCGTGGTGTCCGCCGAAAGACTTTACGATTCAAAAAAACATCTCAACCAAAATACGCACATCATCCGCCACGGAACCGACTGGGAACATTTTAGAACGGCTGTCGATAGGAATTTGCCGGCGCCGGCAGATATTGCCGATCTACCGCAACCGATCATCGGTTTTCACGGGCTTCTCGCCGACTGGGTCGATTATGAACTGATCAAAAAGGTCGCGGCGCATTTTAGCAACGGCTCGGTTGTACTTATCGGCAAGGTCGCGGTTGATGCGGAAGAAAAGATCAAGATACTCGACGGGTTGCCGAACGTGCATCTTCTAGGTCGCAAACCATACCCGGACCTGCCGGCATATTGCAGAGCATTTGACGTGGCGCTAAACCCATTTGAGATAAATGAGTTAACGCTCGCGGCGAATCCGTTAAAGGTGCGCGAGTACCTTGCCGCCGGCTTGCCGGTCGTTTCAACCGATATTCCCGAGGTCCGTGTTCTCGACGATTGTCTAGTCGGCGTCGATCACGAGGATTTTATTGCGAAGATAGAAGTCGCGCTTTCCCCGCCTAAATCTCGAGAAGAGGTAAGCGACGCGATAAGGCACGAGAGTTGGGATGCGAAGGTTGATGAGCTGCGAGAAATACTATCGAACGCCCGGTCGTAATATTTGGTGAAATCGGCCAATAGTTGAACATTTATTATCACAAGCCGCTGACTTTACCAGCGGATACTCATGGGTGCCATAACGACAAATTTGCAAGAGCCCGCGCGTGAGCAAGGGCGTTACACTCAACATACAACAGAGTTTTTAATGACAGAAATTGACCAGCCCAACGATGAGAGTTTCGCCCTTGCTCACGCGCGGGCTTCCGCATCGCAACATCAGTCAGAGGTCGCGAGCGGCCAGCGGTTTGAGTTTGGCAAGAACTGGAGTGCGTTTCTTGGCCTTCTCGATGACGAACGGATCGCAAAGGCCGAAGACAGTTTGCGCGAGATGCTCGATGTCGATTCGTTAGAGGGGAAGACTTTTCTCGACATCGGTTCGGGCAGCGGGCTGTTCTCGCTTGCGGCGAGACGTTTGGGTGCAAAGGTTCACTCGTTCGATTTCGACAGTAACTCGTTTGCATGTACGCAAGAGCTTCGCCGTCGCTATTTTCCAAACGATCCTGATTGGCTAGTCGAGCAAGGTTCAGCTCTCGACACAGAATATTTAACTTCACTCGGTAAATTTGATGTTGTGTATTCGTGGGGCGTGCTGCACCACACGGGCGAGATGTGGCGGGCGCTCGAGAACGCCGTCATCCCGACAAACGTGGGCGGCAAGCTGTTTATCGCGATCTATGGGGACACGGGTTCGCAGTCTCGTCGCTGGCATTGGATAAAGAAAACGTATTGTCGTCTACCGCGAATCCTCAAGACGCCGTTTGCCATCGCCGCGATCTTACCGGAAGAAGCAAAAGCTCTAACAAAATCACTCATCACGCTTTCGCCGCTTGAGTATGTTCGCTCATGGACGCAGTACAAAAACGGGCGGGGAATGAACCGCTGGCATGACATCATCGATTGGGTCGGTGGCTTTCCGTACGAATACGCATCGGTCGATCGTATCTTTGAGTTTTACAAAGCGCGCGGCTTCACGCTCGTCAAAGTTAAGAGCGAAGGCGTCGGGCTTGGTTGTAACGAGTTTGTGTTTGAGAGAAATAATTGCCCTTAAACCCATTCTTCAATCACGGCATCGTGACCAAGCTTTTCCAAGACGTCTAAGTCTCTGATTTTGTAGGAGGTAGGCTTTCTCTCTACAAGACTCGGGCATAACATTCGTTGGTTCCATTCTATATTGGACAATTAATAGGCGACTATTTGGACGACTCAAAATACGGGTAGAGTATCGGCGTCCATCGCGCATTCGAGGCACTGGAATCTCTGTCGTCGCAAAGTTATCGAGGATGTTCAGTTCGCGGGCCGTTGTAAGGTCAGTCAACGTAAAATACCATACTCCGGTCCCTAGGCTGTGCCCTGCTAGATAATACTTGCCGGCAAAATTTACTTCTAGTGGTTCGACAAATTTATTCAGTTCGTCCCGCCATTCATCACCTTGGACATGGCGAATCCATTTAGGTTTGTGGATGTTTCCTTTGTAGATTTTTGCCGGATAATCGGTGAATTTCTGCGGCGAATTTTGCGCGATGATTAGGCCAGATATGCTTAGTGAGCAGAAGATGATACCGAAAAACTTCATGGCACGCAAAACAGATGAGCTAGTCCCCGTTACTCATCTTCTCCAACAACTCAGCCCAGCGGTCGTCGTCGCGAAGCGATTCGAGGTTTGTGTCGGTTTCGAAGTACGGACGGTTCTGGTTGCCGAGCTTGACGGCTTTATTGAGCCATTTGAAGGCGAGGTCCTTATCGCCGAGCAGCGCGTAGGTCGAGCCGACCCAATATGCCATGTCGTGATCTGAGCGTGAGATGGCGAGCGCGTCGTCGGTGAGCATCGCGCGTGCTTCGTCCGTGCGTCCGGAGCCGGCGAGGAATTCGGCGGCAAGCGGCCGTATGCCATCCATTCGCGGATTTTCTTTTAGGACGCTGGCGATGAGATCGTTCGCCTCGTCAAATCTTCCCTGATAATAAAAAACACCCGAGCGGAAGATCTTTATCATTGGATGGTTCGGTTCGGATTTGGCTCCTTTGTCGAGTATTTCAAGTGCCTTGTCGAACTCGCGTTTGTAGATGTAAATTCGCGCACTGTTGTAGGACGCAACGGCGCGAGCCGCCGGATCGAGCCGCGTGAGTTTTTCAAACGCCTTTAGCGATTCCTCGTACTTGCCGTCGAGGCGATTGACGACGCCCGTAACAAAATAGAGAGCGGCGTCGTTCGGAAACTGTTTTTGCAGCAGCTCGATCTCGCTGCGAGCTTTCTTTTTCTCGCCGCGAGCCATATAGATCATCACCATCAGCACGCGAGCCTCGACGACATTCTGGTCGTAAAAGAACGCTTTGCTGAACGCGGCCTCGGCGTAGGTGTAATCTTCCGGCTCGCCCAGGCCTTTGAAAACGCGGTTTGCATAGCACGCACCGAGGCCGCTGTAGGCGAGCGCAAAATGCGGGTCGAGCTCGATGGCGCGCTTAAAATTCGCGATCGCGTGGTCGCAATCTTCGGCGTCGATCGTGCGGAAGATAAACCGTCCAAAGTTGTCGCGTCCGCGAAGGTATTCTTCCCAAGCCTCTGGGTTGTCGGTGACGCGTTTGCCCAGTTTTTCGGCTTCGAGATCTGTGAGTTCGAGCCGCAGGCCTTCGAGGATGCGGTGTGCGATGCCGTCCTGGAGCGCGAGAATGTCGGTGCCTTCGGCGTCGATGCGATCCGACCAGAGAATGTCGCCGCTCACAACGTCGAGCAACTGAGCCGTAACTCGCAGCTTGTCACCTGCGCGAATAAAACCTGCTGAAAGCACGGCGTGGACGCGCAATTCTTTGCCGGCCTCGCGCGGATCGATCTCCTTACCCTGAAATTTTGCGATAACCGAGCTCGGACGCACGATGATCGAGCGGATCTGCGCTAGCTCGGTGATAACGGCGTCGGCGAGCGCGAATTCGTAATAGCTCGACGCGACATCGCCGCTCAAATTCTGAAACGGCAAGATCGCAACGCTCTTTTTCTCGGTGCCCGTCGCCGTCATCGAAATGTCGGGCGCGTAACTCGGCGTCGTTGACGGCGTGATCGAGCCTGCCGACGGCGTTGCACCGGCCGCTGATGTGGCCTCGGGCATCGATTTGCCGGTGAACCAATTCAGCATTCGCTTGACCTTACCGCCGTCGGCGTGGCTTGGCGCAAACGTGTCGCCCGGCATCAACTGAGCTCCGCCGATCCGCTGCATCACGGCGCGAAGTTCGTCGCGCATCGTCGCAATTTTTTGGTAACGATCTTTTGGCTCTTTTGCGAGGGACTTGTCAACGATCTGCTGAAGCTCAGTCGGCAACGCGTCTTTGCGCATTTCTGAGAGCTGCTTCGGCGTGCCATAGAGCACCTGATGACGCACGTCGACGACAGTTTTACCCTGAAAGGCCCAGATGCCCGTCAGCATTTCGTAGATCAAAACACCGGTCGAAAAAATATCGCTGCGATGATCAGCACGCTCGCCTTTGGCCTGTTCCGGCGCCGCGTATGTAGCTGTGCCGTAGGGAATTCCCAGCTCAGTGATCTCGTGGCGCTCACCTCCGGCTGTTTCGGCCAGATGCTCGTCCTCCATCAATTTGGCGAGACCAAAGTCCAGGATCTTTACCTGACCCGAGTCGTTGACCATGATGTTGCCGGCCTTTATGTCGCGGTGAATTATGTTCTTTGAATGCGCGTACGCGAGCGCATCGGTAACCTGGATCGCGATCGACACCGCGCTCTTTACATCAAGCGGCCGTCCGGCAACGAGCTGTCGAACATTCTTACCATCGACCCATTGCATCGCAATATAAAAGACGCCATCCGCATCGTTGAAATCGTAGATCGTGCAGATGTTTGGGTGATCGAGCTGTGAGCAGAGTTGAGCTTCGCGTTCGAAGCGTTTGAAGTTCGCCGACTTTTGCGTGAGCTCCGCCGGGAGAACCTTGATAACGACCGTGCGGTTGAGCTTTGTGTCGAGAGCCTTATAGACCGTGCCTTGTCCGCCCGAGCCGATCTTTTCGAGGATCTTGTATTGGTCTAATTGAGAACCAACCATAACCGCAGTGTAAAGTTGAAAGTGTAAAGTGGAAAGTTAGACGAGCATGTCATACTCATTTTCCACTTTCCACTTTCCGTTTTCAGTTGTCGTCGTTCGGCCAACTGCCGAACTTCAAGGGTGAACCGTTCAGCCACGAGGCGGATCGCCCCAGCCCGAGGCCTTGTAAACCCCTTTCTCTACGATGCACGGGACGGTCGGATCGCCGCCAGAGATCGAGAGCATCTCACGCTGGCGAGCCTTGTCATTTTGCGCGTCGTACTCGGTAAACGCGATGCCTTTTGAATTGTAATGATCTCGGGCGTGCTGGCAATATGGACAACCGGGTTTCGTGTATATGACGAGTGACATAGATTGATTATTCCAGATCGATTCGTGTAACTATGAGTTTAGTTTACTAAACAACCGCGAAAGTAAAAAGGCATTGGACTAAAGATTCATAAAATCCGAAAATAGTCGAGTTTATGGAATTTGACCTAACCGATGTCTTGAAACCCTACGAACGCCTGATCGAGATAGAGATCCGCGGTAAACGGCATCAGGTGCCCGAGAACAACACGATCCTGCGGTGTCTGCAGTATCTCGACACTGAGCTTATCTCCTACGCCGATCTTTGCTGGAACGGCGAGTGCATAAATTGCCAGGTCTGGGTTCAAAACGGTGACAAAGAAAAAATGGTGATGGCCTGCAGTACGCAGGCAACCGAAGGGATGAGGATCGTCAAGCTGGCTGAGAGTATTGAGTTGAGCTAGTTAGTAGTTTTCGCAAATGTCGGAACGCCGCGACAAATTTGAAACTTCATCGGGTATCGAGCTGCCGAACGACTTTAACCCCGATAACACGACGCCATTGAACTATGCCGATGATCTGGCCGCGCCTGGGGCGTTTCCGTATACGCGGGGCGTTCGGCCAAACATGTATCGCGGTAAATTCTGGACGATGCGACAGTACGCGGGCTTTGCAACCGCCGCCGAGTCTAATGAGCGTTACAAATATTTACTCTCGCAAGGCACGACGGGTTTGAGCGTTGCGTTTGACCTGCCGACGCAGATCGGCTTGGATTCGGACGATTCGCTCTCGGCGGGCGAGGTCGGCAAGGTCGGGGTCGCCATCGACAGTCTCGACGACATGCTCACGTTGTTTGATGGCATTCCGCTCGATCAGGTTTCGACATCGATGACGATAAACGCGACCGCCTCGACACTGTTATGCCTATATCTCGCGGTCGCCAAAAAGCAGAATGTGAGTTTTGAAAAAGTTTCGGGGACGATACAAAACGACATTCTAAAGGAGTACATTGCTCGGGGAACCTATATTTATCCGCCGAAACCTTCGCTTAGATTGATCACCGACACGTTTGGCTTTTGCGTCCGCAGCGTGCCGAACTGGAACACTATCTCGATCTCGGGTTATCACATTCGCGAGGCCGGCTCGACGGCGGCGCAGGAGATCGCGTTTACGCTCGCGGACGGGATATGTTACGTCCAGGCTGCGATAGACGTGGGCCTGGCCGTCGATGATTTTGCTCCGCGTCTGTCGTTTTTCTTCAACTCGCACAACAATCTGCTTGAGGAGATCTCAAAGTTTCGCGCCGCTCGACGTTTGTGGGCTCGAATTATGCGCGACCGCTTTGGTGCAAAACATCCAAAGTCGATGATGCTGCGTTTTCATACGCAGACGGCCGGCTCGACCTTAACAGCGCAGCAGCCAGAGGTGAATGTTGTTCGGACAACGATCCAGGCTCTCGCGGCTGTCCTTGGCGGGACGCAGTCGTTGCACACAAACTCGCTCGATGAAGCTCTCGGTCTGCCTACTGAGAATGCAGCTCGTATCGCTCTTCGCACGCAGCAGGTCATTGCGCATGAATCGGGCGTTGCCGACACGGTTGATCCCTTCGCAGGGAGTTACGCGATCGAGGAACTGACAACTCAACTCGAGAATCGCGCGCTTCAATACATCGAGAAGATTGACGCGATCGGCGGAATGCTTCGTGCGATCGAGACGGGTTACGTGCAGAGTGAGATTCAGGACGCTGCTTACGAATACCAAAAAGCGGTTGAAAAAAATACGGCGATCGTTGTCGGCGTTAATAAGTACAGGGCCATGGAAGAGCCGATACCGATTGTAAGAGTCGACGAAAAGATCGAACGCGATCAGATCGAGCGCCTGCGTGCTGTTCGGGAAAAGCGGGATGCTGAGGCCGCCGTTACGGCAATAGCGGCTGTCGAAAGCGCGGCCCGCGGTACCGAAAACCTTCTTCCTCCAATCCTGACGGCGGTCGAGTCTCATGTCACCGTTGGCGAGATAAGTCATGCGTTAAGAAGGGTTTGGGGCGAATATCGCGAATCTGTCACGGTCTAAGATTTCGTTAGAGTCTGATAGTTTCGGCTCGCACGATTTTGACAATAGGAAGTTGGATTTTTCCGTTTCTTGTCGTCGTCTCTCGGATCTTTCGCGCCCGAGCAACCAAAATCTTCTGTTAAGATTCCTACTAATCAAATGACGGAGCAAAAAGAAGTCATTTTTTTGACTTGACCTTTGCGCCCACGCAAGTTAGGCACCACAGCGACTTATAATTCTGACGGGGGAAAGTATGGCAAAAGTTCAAATCGAGAAGGTATCACCGATAGCGGGAGTTTTGGTAGGTGGAATTTCAATTACCATCACAGGGTCAGGATTTCAGGAAGGGGCTGTAGTCTATTTCGGTAGTCAACCGGCAGAGAAGATAGGCTTTGAAAGCGATAAGATGCTAACTGCGACCGTACCGGCGGTAGATAAACCGGGTACCGTAGCCGTTACGGTCATTAATCCCGACGATAGCCAGGCCGTACAGGTCGTCGGGTTTATGTACATCTCACCCACAAACGATGACCGAGCCGAAGTATTCGGGGTCTCTCCTTTGACGGTTATCGAAAATACTAAAACTGAAGTAACTCTAACCGGAAGAAAGCTGATTACCGCTTACGACAACGGTTTGCTCGCCCTGCGCGGTCCGAGCCGCGCGAATTTGACTATCGAGGATATTAGGCTGATTGAGGCGGATGAATTCGGTATCGAATCTGTTGCATTTGTCCTTCAGGTAACAGGAACGTCGGCTCTGGGTCCGAATGAAAGAATGGCTATTCAAGTATTAGCTAGTCGGCGTCCCGAGTCGCGAGATGATCTAATCGTCGAAAGCAGCAAACAAATGTTCGTCGTTCTCCCGGATGGAATCCCCGTACCTCTTGCTAAGACTCCGAGTCTGAGTTCGGACAAATCCACGATGGTTGTCTTTTTGGGAAGAAGTCTTGATGGATGCTCTTTGGAGTTTGAAGACGGAATACAAGCGCATTTTCAACAAAGCGAAGATGATTCGCTCGTCGGATTCGTTTCTATGACCAAGGAGATGAGTGGAAAGACATCGACTCAAATTTCTCTTTTAGACAAAGAGGGCAACCCGTTCGGACAATACGAACTCTCTCTTGCCGAAAGCTCGAGTCTAAAACAGTCCGACCCGCTTCCGGAATTGGAATTGGTATCGGAAGGCGTTACGATGCCGCTCGCCGACACACCGAAGGCCGGGTTCGCTCTTGACCTCGTTCCCATCCCAAACCAGCAATATTTGGGACCGACGGCGGACGATGGCGTCATTTACAATCTAAACAGCGGATTGACGGTTAGTCTTACCCCCGATTCGTCTAATTTCGGCATCGTTATAGTCGATTACTGGATCACTTTCCCAATCATCAACCGAGTTTATTTGTGGTCGATATTTGACGCCGGCGGCGATGAGATAGGCGAAATTATACCGCGCGCTCAAGCCGGAAGGCTGTTCAACGTGCGCGCCTCGGGCGTTTTAGTTGCCATTCGGTTTGAAATTACGATTCATATAACCGTCATACTTATTATCACAATTGACTTCCCTTGGTTGTACGGCGGATTTAACGAATTCCCAGAGCAGTTTCCAAATGCAATCGGAATTACCATCGGCGGGATAATTATCCAGTTCGAAATTTTCATTGAAATTTATTTTTTAAGTGCGCTGGTTAAGCCGGACGGGAGTCTGCGCCTGTTGGTCGTCTTTGGTTTAGTTATCAACGTCCATTTTACAATAAGCACGGACGGACGAGAGCTGCGCTTCGGGAATTTTAGACACAGAGTTCGATACACTAGCATTCATCCATTTACCGATCAGTTTCTCTGCGACGGTCGCTTTCAGCTTGCATCCGATAATGGGCAAACGCTTTTTATCGATTCCCTAGGCGGTCGGAATGCATTCTATTTTGCTCACGGCGCCGGCGCGTGTTGTGCCCCCTGGAACTTCAACATTGAACTGGTTAGATTCACTACAAGCGGCGCCGAACAAGTCATTCGACCTCCGTTTAATTCAAGTATGTGTCTCAACGCCGCGCCCGCGTCCAAGCGGCTCAAAGTTACGATCACGTCGGTTCCACCGCCGCAGGGAGTTCCGCCGACGCTGATAATGAACATCGCTGACTCCGCCCTTATCAAAGCGATCGCTGAGCCGGTGGACGAAAACGGTAACCCAACCGGCGAGCCACCGCGCGAGCTTCGCGAGTTCGGATACGATGTAACTTTTTACCTGCAGCCGCTGCCTTTGCCCCAGGTTCTCGATCCTAATCATTTGCTCCCGGGCAACGCACTTGCGGTTGAGGTAGGCTCCAATGTTATTCACGCTGCTGCGACCAGCGACCCGGTTGTCGGTCCTGACGAACAAGCGGGTTTTTGGTTCGCGTCGATCCTCGGCTTTGATATACTCCGGTTTTTCGCGGAAGGACAAGAGCCGAGATTGACTCTCGGGCCCGGACTGCCGGTGACGGTCAATCCGCTGGTGGGTGCGATAAGAATCGAACCGACTCTTGCTTACCGTAAAACAAACGGCGAGCTGGTTGCAACTACCGATATCGAGCGGTATGAGTCGATAGAAACACAACAACGCCCATATTTCCTGGCCATAAGACCTACTTTTCCGCCGGGCATTTCGTTTCCTCAAACAATTAAGTTCAGGGTCGAGAGGACTCAGATGCGCCTTCCGGGCGGAATGTCAGCAATTAAGCCGCTGGAGATTCCAAACGCGGCATTCGGACGGGATCGGCCTACTTTTGATCAGCCGCAGAAGTTTTTTACCGGCACTCTGGTTGACCTAAGTCACGAAGTCACGATGACCTTCGACGCGCCGCCGAATTCCAACGATTGGATCGAGGTTCAGGGGTTTGGTGTCGAGCCGAATCGATTAGAAGAGGAAACGTCCGCAGGCGTGCTCACCAAACTTGTTCCGCCCGGAAGAGCGGTCGGCAACCGAGACATCCAGCTGTGTGTTCTGCTGAAACGTCCGCCGGATACTCCCGCCGGCACCCGTGTCGTGATCACGCCCTCGGAGCTTAAATTAAAAGTGGTAAACGATGAAACCTTCGAGGAATATCTGCGCGTTTTTGTCGAATCCCAGAAGCTCTTGGATGTAAACGCTATTGTAAACCAGAGGATAAGAGATACCTTCAAGGATTTTTACAACGCCCTGCAAGCTACCGTTCAGCCTCCGCCCGGGACGACGCCCGCGCCTTCGGATACTTTACTTATTACGCAGGGAAAAACCTTTTGGGCAAATGGCGTGGATTTTGTACAAAACTTTGCGAAGGACGATCGCGTTTTGTATCATTTCCGCTTGCGTGCCATCGCGCTGCTTAGATCCCATTACCGGCGTTATAACATTAATACTACTCCCGATGATTTTAAGAAGAAGCTGAACATGTTCGAATGGTCGTCAAGAGGATTGGAAACGACGAACGGCGTCGACGCCAGTATTCCCTCCGACACGACAATCGCGCGAAAAGTTATCGTCACCGGATACGACCCCTTCTTTTTACCGCAAATACCGAACAGAAGTAATCCGTCCGGTTTGCTAGCCCTAGCTTTACACAACCGACCGACGACAGAATACAACCCGCCTGTGTCAATAAAAGCTGCGGTTATGCCAGTTCGCTACGCAGATTTTGAAAACGGGTTGGCTGACACGATCACGAGAGATAACACTATCGCTTCGATAGTCACATTTATCACTACCAGCCAGCAAGGTTCCAATTTCTACAGTGTGGACAGGTTTGCCAGTGAAAACAGAGAGCCTGGCGTTTCGGACAATTTGAATGTACGTCAGGGCAATTTTGTTCCTGCGCCAAACGCAGACGGTCCGCATTATATCGAAAGCACACTGCCGTACGAGTCTGCAATAACCGAAAACAATCAGCAATCGTTTGAAGGTCCGCAAGGCATTGCCGGTTTCGTGATGAATCAAGCGTATCGAATTCTTTCGTATGCCGGTGCAGCGGAATTACCCGGTAAATATCGTGAGCACCCGAGTTTTGGGGATTTTGACGCTTATACGAAGCTCAACGAAACTCCGAATGCCGGAGAAGCGCTTAATCAGGGTTCTGGCGGAGGTTTTCTCTCCAACGAGATCTTTTATCGCGTAGCATTCGCCCGCAGTAATCGAAGACCTTTGTTACTGACCGGTCACTTGCATATACCTCCGACACTAAACGATCCCCGGGGAACGGGACCTAACTTAATAAGCGGTTCAACAAAGGCTATTAAGGAATTGCTGAAGTATAGTTATCTTTTAAAAGCGGCTGCGCCGTGGCACGTTAAATTTCCTAATACCGTCATTAATACGAGCAGCCAAATTGCAAGGACGATAACTAACACGAAAAGAGGTGTCGTAAATGTTGCTACCGCCGAATTGGATCCGCCGTCGCAGCAACCGTTCGCGGTTCAATTTCCGAGTCCTCTGCCGATGCCCGTGCCTTCGGAAGGAAGCTTCCAGCTAACGTTTACTTTTGCTCCTACTGCCGAGGGCGATTACTCGCGCACATTAACGCTGAAAGACAACAACGGCGAGGTCATTCTGGTAACTTCGCTGACAGGAACGGCGATCCTTACAATACCATCGCCAGTGATCTTTGATTTTTTTCCGAGTATGGGACCAGCGGGAACGCTCGTTTCGATCGTCGGCGATAATTTTGTCGATGTTATCGCTGTGCGGCTGAGCGGTGTCAATCTGGCTTTCCATGTACATACGCCAACCCATATTTCGGCGACCATCGAAGATGTGCCAAGCGGATTTATCGAGGTGGAAACCGTGAACGGAACAGCCGTCAGCGATTTGGTGTTTGTAGTAACTCATTTTCCTTTTTAGGAATTTGTTAAAGAATACGACAGTATGAAAAGTCGGAAACCGTATTTTTTATTCGCGTTGGTATTGCTGGGCTGCGCTGCAAGTCTTTCGGCGCAGCCCAAAGGTGCTTGTGACCCGGGATTTTATACTTCGGCATTCGATCCTCTGAAGACTTGTAATCTCAGTTATATTTCCGAAGAATTTGTCTTTCTCGGACGGGTTATCTCGACCGACACAAAGCTCACTCCCGTCGTGGGCAATCCGTTCGGCGTATTAAAGATGCGTGTTGCCGTTGAAAAAGAAATAAAGGGAAAACCAAGCCAAATAACCGAAATGTTTTTGGACTGGCGTTGTCGCGACTCTTTCGAAAACGGTGAAAAAAGGATATTTACCGCCCGCCGGGAAACCAAATCGAAACTTGGAGGGCTTGTTTCCCATCATTGGAGCACCAGCTTGAAAGATATTCCGGCGGACGAATTAGCGAAGGTTTTAAGCGAAGCTCGCTTCGTAGCCGAAGGAAGAAAAAAATCTCGGATAGTGGGGAAGGTAATTCTATTTGATTCCAACCCTCTTGGTATTTATGATTTTCGCGGCAAAACTCTCGATACCAGATTGGCCTATAACCCACAATATTCTTCTCCTCTTCGAGGGGCCGAAATAACCGCCAAACCGTTGGACGAAAACTCAAATCCTATAAAACGGGGTTCCTACAAAACAAAAACTAACGCGGACGGAAGTTACGAATTTAAAGATTTGCCCGCCGGGCTTTACGAGCTTTCTCCGACTCTACAGGAAAATTTGTATGTTCGTGCGTTCACATACACGGCAACTAACTCCGAAGATCTATACAATAGACGCTTCGATCCGATCTTAAACGCGAAAATCTATGTTCGGGTCGATAACGAAATTTGCGGTCAAGACATACGTTTTAACGTCCGTCCCGCAGGTGAAATTAACGGACGGTTGATTTTTGAAAACGGAGTGCCGTCGGAAGAACCTTTTCTGCGATTGCTGTGGGTCGAATCAGAAACCGAAAGAGACAATTTAAAATGGGCGGTTGATTACTCATTCAACATTAATAAATCAAAATTCGATCTCGAAAACGCGCTCGAGTTTCAATATTCTGAATTGCAGGTCGGGAAATATATCCTCAAAATCATTTTCGATTTCAAAGACGAGCAAAAAAACTTCTACTACCCAGGCGTCCGGCAAATCAAAGATGCTGAAATTATAAATATTAAAGCTGGCGAAACGAAGAACCTTTTAATGAAAATTTACTAGCTTCGATTGTGGGGCGATAATTTTACCGATGTTATGGCCGTGCGGCTGAGCGGCTTCAATTTGGTTTTTCACGTACATAGTCCGACTCAAATCTCGGCGACCATCGAGGACGTGCCAAGCGGGTTTATCGAAGTCGAAACCGTGCACGGAACTGCGGTCAGCGAGACGGTCTTAATAGTAACTCAGTTTCCTTTTTAGGCTTCTATTCAAAATGTGCCTAGGTATGAAAAACTGGAATCTTTGTTTATTAGGTATGGTTCTGCTATTGCTTTGCAGCGGAACGTCAGGTGCGCAACCCGGCTGGTGTTATCCCGGATTCGGAAGCTCGACGTTTAATCCGTGGAGAGCGTGTAACCCGAGTTATATTTCCGAGGAGTTTGTTTTTGTAGGGCGTATTATCTCCCGAGATACCAAGGTCACACCGCTAAAAGATCATGGGCACGGCGTGCTACGAACAAACATTGCCGTGGTAACCCCAATTAAGGGAAAACTGGAGCGCACCATCGAGCTTTTCTTAGATCGCACCTGCTCTGGATCCTCTGGAAATATTGAAGACGGTGAGGAACGCATTTTTACGGCTAGGCGAGCTATCGAGTCGGGCTTCAACGGTCTGGTTTCCGATCAATGGAGCACGTCGCTGAAAGATATTTCGAAAAATGATCTTACGAAGATCATAAAGGAGATTCGTTCGGTCTTAAAGGGAACGAAGCAGCCGAGGATAGTCGGAAAACTGGTTCAATATGATTCCCGAGCAATCTATTCCGGTTCAAACACTCGCTCCGGATTTTCCGGAAGTCATCTTATGACCAAATTGGGATACGATCCGAATCTGGGGCGTCCACTTGTCGGAATAGAGATCACTGCCGTGGCGGTTGACTGGAAACTTAATCCGTTAAATAATCGCAATCCTTATAAGACCAACACAAAACCAGACGGCGGGTTCCAGTTTAAGAATTTGCCTGTGGGATATTATGTGCTCTCTCCGAAATTACCGGACAGTTTGGACATCTTTACTTTTGTCTATAAATCTCACCCAGTTGGAAAAATACTTTATGAACGGAGCTTCGAATCAGTCAGCGGACAATACAATCACGTAAAAGTCGGCGATGGGTTCTGTAGCGAGGACGTGCGTTTTAATGTTCTACCCACAGGCTCTAATTCTGATAAGGAGCCACCCAGCGAGGCGAACTCGAACATTTTCCTGAATGCTATTCATCAATAGCAAGCGGGCGAATATCGCGAGTCCGTCACCATTTGAGTTCGATGGCTAGCGGTCATCCGATTCTTAGAACTTTAAGAACCCAAAATAACATTCGTTGTAGTCTGATTGATACGTACATTGATCATTACCTCACGGCATTTGAAATAAAAAAAGAGGGTGGCAGATCTCGTTTGAGGGCCACCCTCTGTGACCATACGCGTATGAAATTGCCAAAAGGCCGGTGAGTTTCGTTCCCTTTTCAGTACAGCACCTCTAAACTCACGATTTCCGCTGAACGCGTGTTCGATCAAAATTGGGCCATTGGGTTCAGGTTTTATTTGGATATATACCTAATGTTTGAGTTCCTGGCGGATACGCAACGCTCGCTACCCAAGTCGAACAACTTTAATGGCTTGTAATAACCATATCGCCGTTTCAAACCAATGTTCGGTGCGGATGCACACATATAGCGAATAAAAGATCTCGCACGAATGGCGAACCCGCTTCGTGCGGAGGCGCACATACAGACCACGCTTCATCGAGGTACCATCACAACGTTACCACTACTTTGCCGACCCACATTTCTCGACAAAATTTTCGGTTGCTATGGCCCAGTTGCTTTCAACTGGTCGGTCGATTACGGAAATTCATTCCGGTAATTCGTGTCCAAGGTGCCATTTGAAAGGAGAAT
>JBJXFZ010000131.1:0-20216 GCA_046154245.1 Pyrinomonadaceae bacterium | reverse complement strand
AGCACGCGCCCCGCCACGGAAGCACGTTGGACGGTTTCGGCTACAAAATTTGCCGAGGTGCTCGACGCATCGGGATTTTCGCGTGATGCAGCCGACGTGGCAATGGCCGGTGATGATCAGGTTGCTGCAGAGAATGCCGCTCATGCTGCGTTTACCGGCTTCATCGACGACGGGAACGCAGAACTTGATGGCGTGACTGCCGAGGATATCCGCTACGCAATGATTGCGATCGCATCTGGCTTTACGCTCGAAGAGCTGCGTTTCAAGGTGAGTCCCGCATTATTTTCCATCCTGCAGGCGAACGCCGACAAGATCACTTCGTCAAAAGCGCAAGCGTCGCTTGCTACGCACTTCGATGTTCTCCAAACTGAATGGACGGAAGAGGAATTTTCGTCCGTCGTTTACGGTGCGAGCCTCGTGCACTTTCCAAAGCAACTGAAGACTAAGCGGTTGTCGGGGCGATTGCAGCCGGTGAGTTCGCACTCGATCGGACGCTAGCAGAATTGCAAACAGGATGGACATGATAAGCAGGATATTGAGTTTCATCCTGTTTTAATATATCGCTAATGCCAACGGGTTATTTTAGTTTAATACTTCATGCGCATCTACCGTTTGTACGGCATCCCGAATATCCCGAGTTTCTAGAAGAAGACTGGCTTTTTGAGGCGATAACCGAAGTTTATCTGCCGCTGATCTTCATCTTTCAATCGTTGCATGAGGCGGGTGCCAAGCCGCGGCTTGCGATGAACGTCTCGCCGCCGCTTTGCGAAATGCTCGCCGACGAACTGCTGCAGACGCGTTACACGAGCCATCTCGAAAACCTGATCGAGCTTGCGGTAAAGGAGGAGTTTCGGACCCGCGCCGAATCAAACGCCTTTCACGATGTAGCAAAAATGTATGTCGAAAGTCTGCTCGCTTCGCTCGACCTCTGGAACAATCGCTACAAACGCAATCTAGTCAACGCCTTTCGCGAGTTGCAGGACGAGGGCGTTCTCGAGATCATCACGTGCTGCGCGACCCATGGCTTTTTGCCTCTGATCTCGACGCACGAAGCTCGTCGGGCGCAAATTCAGATCGCCGTCGCGAATTACAAGAAGCACTTTGGCCGCCACCCGCGTGGCATCTGGTTGGCCGAGTGCGCGTACGAGCCGGGTGTCGAAAAGTTATTAAAGGAAGCGGAGATCGAATATTTTATCTCCGATACTCATTCGATTCTCTACGGCGATCCGCGTCCGCGATACGGCGTTCACGCTCCGGTCGTGACGCAGAACGGTGTGGCGGTTTTCGCACGCGACGTCGAGACGAGCCAGCAGGTTTGGTCGGCCGAGATCGGCTATCCGGGCAACGATCTCTATCGGGAGTTTTATCGAGACATCGGCTGGGATGCTGATTATGAATATGTTAAGCCGCACCTGCACGCCTCGGGCGAGCGGCGCCATCTCGGTCTAAAGTATCACCGGATAACCGGTCGTGATGTGCCGCAAAATCGCAAAGAGCCCTACATTCCCGCTCTCGCACGCGATAAGGCCGCTGAGAACGCCTCGCATTTTATCGGTGAGCGCATAAAGCAGGCTATTGAGTTACGCGAAACGTTCGATGGCCACCCGCCGCTCGTCGTCTCACCGTACGATGCAGAGCTCTACGGCCACTGGTGGTACGAAGGGCCGCAGTTCATCGACTTTTTTTTCAAGAAGATCCACTTCGACCAGCGCGAGATCGAGTGCATTACGCCAGGTGATTTTCTTGACAGCGGACTTCCGATTCAGGTGCAGCAGCCAACTGCATCGAGCTGGGGCGAAAGCGGCTACTTCAAAGTTTGGATCAACGAAAACAACTCGTGGATGTATCCGTATCAGCATGACGCCGAACGAAGGATGACGGAGTACGCAAACAAGTTTGCGGTTCCAGGTTCCGAGTTCCAAGTTCCAAGTTCCCAACTCGAAACTCGGAATCAGAAACCTGAAACTCGCATTCTCAATCAGTTGGCTCGCGAGTTGCTGCTGGCACAATCATCGGACTGGGCGTTTCAGATCTACCAGGGCACAACCGTTCAATACTCGTCGCGCCGATTCCAGTCGCACATCCAACGCTTTAACATGCTCGCAGAAATGCTTGATCGAGGAAATGTCGACGAAGAGTTACTCGCTGAAATCGAGGCGCGCGACAACATCTTTGCCGAAATCGATTTTAGTATCTACGCAAACTAAATGATCACTCACCACTGGTTTGAATCTCGGTTATCGACTGTGGACTGAGATCGAGCGTGTTTTCACCCGCGGCTACCGAGACAGGTGAATTCCACATCGCAAAACCCCGGCCGACTCGGGTTATTGCAAAGAGGTAATAGCCGTCAGGCGCTATGCCAGAGACCTTGGCCGCCCCGCTGCCGTCGGTTGTACCCGAGTATTTTGCATGGGCACCGATCGCCCGCATCGCTGCCCGCTGAAATTCGCCATACCGGTCGGGAAAAACCGCCGCGAGTCCGAGACTGGCCGTTAGAGTGTTCCCCTCGATCGGCTCGACGCGGGCCTGACTTAAGATCGTCTCGATATCTTTGTCGAGCAAATAAAATTTCGCCGCGCGTGCGGGCTGTGTATCGCCGCGAGAATTTACGAGCTTAGCCCGAATAACGACTGTTCCCTTGTCAGGCGGAGGCGCGACGGGCGGTACGGCGCTTGTTCCGGGGACTGTCGTTTGCTGAGCGGGAACGGTGACCGGAGCGCTTCCGCTTGGTGGAATCGTGGTCGTCCGCGTGTCGCGAGGCGAATCCGCAGTCCGACGGCTTGCCGCATTGACCGCGAGGTTAACATTGCCCGTGTCATCTTCGCCGCGAAGCAACACGAACATAACGATAATTAATACCAGACCGATCACACCGATCGGGATGAAGGCCCAGGGCGGAAAACCATCGCGAACCGGCGGCGTGACTATAACCTTGCGCTCAACGACAGGCGTGGGCGCACTCGTGGGCCTGCCACAGCCCGGACAGGCAACAGCCTCGGTAGATACCTCACGGCCGCACTCAGGACAGAAGATCATCGACATACACTTATCCTCCTCAAACGTGGCCCTATTATGACCACACTCGCCGCGGTAGTAATGTCCGCTGGATTACACGGCGATTTTTTCAATGAATTTGCCTAATAGGGCGGTGACAGTTATCCTTATAGTTTTGAATTCTCGGAGGAATTAAATGGCAGGAAAAGGTGTGGAGATAGCTCCCGCGGAAGGTAAACTTGGTTTTCTATTGGTCGGGCTTGGAGCCGTAAGTACCACCTTGGTCGCTGGTGTCGAGGCGATAAAGCGCGGCATTTCGGAACCGGTCGGAAGCTTGACGCAGATGGGAACGATCCGTTTGGGCAAGCGAACGGACGACCGCGTGCCGAAAATTAAGGATTTTGTCCCTCTAGCATCGCTCGACGATATCGTTTTTGGCGCGTGGGATATATTTAAGGAGAATGCCTTTGACGCGGCGATGAATGCCGGCGTTCTCGACAAAGACCTTCTTAATCAAGTTTCCGAGCAGCTCTCTTCGCTCAAGCCGATGCCTGCGGTTTTCGAGCAGAATTACGTAAAGCGCCTCACGGGCGACAACATAAAAACCGGCAAAAATAAAATGGAGCTGGCCGAACAGCTCATTGAAGACATTGCGAAATTCAAATCCGAGAATGGCTGCTCGCGGCTTGTGATGGTTTGGTGCGCGTCGACCGAGATCTATGTCGAAGAGTCAGAAGTTCACACATCGCTCGAAGCGTTCGAAAAGGCGATGTACGACAACGACCCACGCATCGCTCCGTCGATGATCTACTCTTATGCAGCGCTCAAGTCGGGCGTTCCGTTCGCAAACGGCGCGCCAAATCTGACGGTAGATATTCCGGCAATGGTCGAACTCGCCGATCAGACAAAGACGCCGATCTGCGGTAAAGATTTTAAGACCGGTCAGACGCTGATGAAAACGATCTTGGCTCCGGGACTTAAATCGCGCATGATCGGGCTCGACGGATGGTATTCGACAAATATCCTTGGAAATCGCGACGGTGAAGTTCTCGATGACCCTGAGAACTTCAAGTCAAAAGAAGTTTCGAAACTTTCGGTCCTCGAACACATTTTCCAGCCCGAGGTTTACCCTGAGCTTTACAAGGACTTCTCGCACGTTGTCCGCATCAATTACTATCCGCCGCGTGGCGATAACAAAGAGGGCTGGGACAACATCGATATTTTTGGCTGGCTCGGCTACAAGATGCAGATCAAGATCGACTTTCTCTGCCGAGATTCGATCCTGGCCGCTCCGCTCGCGCTCGATCTCGCTTTGTTCATCGACCTCGCACAACGCGCCGGCATGAAGGGTGTGCAGGAATGGCTGTCGTTTTACTTTAAGGCGCCGCAGACAGCGCCTGGGCTATATCCCGAGCACGATCTTTTCATCCAGCTGATGAAGCTCAAAAACACGCTTCGCCATCTCAAGGGCGAAGAACTGATCACACATCTTGGCCTCGAATACTATGACTGACAGCGCCGTTGAAAGCAGAAGCCGGTTGAAGAAGGTTTTCTCCGCTCCGCTTTTTTACGCCGTTGTTTTTTGCATCGCTCTCGTTATTTTTGAGTACTGCGTTTTCCCCCCAAAATATGCGCGCCAGATCTTTATCAGGCACTGGACGGGCGCAGATTACTTCAGGTTGTCGATATTTTGCGCTCTCGCCCTATCATCGACGCTGCTAATGCTGCTTTTCTTCTGGGCGGCATTTACCGCGAAGACAATCCTCAGACCGCTCTACTTTTTGGTTTTTGCTGTCGTCGTGATGGTCGAGTACAGCGTCTACTATGCGTTTGGCAGGTTCTCGAGTTTGGTCGATCTGACGACGGCATTTTTCGCCGGCGTCGATCTTCAAATGGGCGGCGAAGCGGTCGCGACATACTTTAACTGGGTGTCACTCGTCCCTGTTGTGGTGTTTGCGTCGCTGTTGTTTGTTACAAAAGACAATGTGTCGCGCGGCATGTTGTCCTTCGCGTCGGTAGTGATGGCATTCGCGTTGTACTTTGTTGCGAGCACATATTTTACGAGCAACCTCTACTACTCTGCATCACTTAGCAACTTCGCACGTACAGCTATAAGTTATCCGGCCGGCTGGTATATCGGAACTATTGACGGTCCGCCAAGAGGGGTGGTCTACGCCCAGCCGCGTGATGCTCTCTCGTTTACTGCAAGCGAACCGCCCAAGAACAACATCGTTTTCATAGTCGACGAATCGATCCGTGGCGACCGCCTCAGTATCAATGGCCATACAAAACCTACTACCCCAATGCTCGACGCTTTGAACAAAAAAGGCGCGATCGTGAATTGGGGTATCGCGGTCGCGGGCACGACATGCAGCCACACGTCTAATCCGCTGCTGCTCACGGGTTTCAATCAACTGCCGGACAAACGATTCGACGTTTATCGCTGGCCCACGATCTTTCAATATGCGCGTTCGATGGGTTATCGGAATCATTATTATGATGGGCACACAAACGGCCATTGGTTAGGAAAAGAGGCCGACGTTCCAGACTACGGCAGTTGGACAAAAGCCGATGATCTTGGGCAGGAACATCGTTACCAGCGAGACGCAGAGATAGCGCGTCGCGTAAAAGAGGTTTTGAACTCGTCAACCGGTAATTTTATTTGGGTGCATAAATACGGCGTACATTTGCGTTACGAAAATTCATTTCCAAACGAACGGTACGGCGAGGTTATGGACGCCCTGCCCGCGGGTTACGACCTGACACAACACGAGGAAACCGTGCGCATCACGTACGACGAAGCCCTCACATACAATCTCGAAAGTTTCTTCGCTATACTGTTCGAAGACGGTCCGGCCGACAACACGGTCTATATTTACACATCAGATCACGGACAGACTCTGCGCGAGAACGGTTCGGTAACTTCGCACTGCGGTGAGACAATGCCTGAGGCGAATGTTCCGCTGATGATGATAGCCGAGAAAGAAAACCTGCCCGTCGTCGATACGCAGTTTCACGCAGCGCATGCGAATGTTTTTGCGACGCTCCTGGACTTAATGGAGTATCCCGAGGCCGAGCGAAAATTTGCATATTCAACTTCGCTGTTAAAAGCAAAGGCAGCAGATTCGAAGCCGCGTTTTTATTACAGCGAAGAGCTGCAGTTTGCAAGGCGACATCCTTTTGACTAAGAGCGGCGATTTGTTCTTGCATAAAATAATTGAATTGTGCTAAACATAGGGTGGCACGGGCATTCATACCCGCCGCCGCCCTTTCTGGACTTAGTCCCAGAATCCAAAGTTCAGCCAACGTACAATCTATTGAAATCATCATTGTTGTCGGCACTTGCTGCCCTCCCGGCAAGTGAGCGGAACGCAAGACGTTCAGATGATATGCGGACTCGGGTTGAAGTTCCGCAAAAGGAGAAAAAAGATGAAACAGGATGCGGCAAAGAAAAAAGACACCGGCAAGGGAATTTTGCTCGACCCCGAGCGAAAGAGCCCGAGAGCTGCCGAGTTTGAAGATAAGCTCTCAGGCCTGATCGTTGGTCAGGAGAGAGCCGTCCGGCGCATGAGCGGGCTTTTCCAAATTTACCTCGCAGGGATGAATAATCCTTCGCGGCCTATCGGCACGATGCTGTTCTTGGGGCCGACCGGCTCGGGCAAAACTCGCGTGGTTGAAGCCGCATCGGAGGTTTTGTTTGCTGACCCGTATTCTGTTGTAAAGATCGACTGCGCTGAGTTTCAACATTCGCATGAGATCGCAAAACTGATTGGCTCGCCTCCGGGCTATCTCGGCCATCGCGAGACCTCGCCGATGCTCACGCAGGAGAATCTCGATAAGTCGCACACCGACGAAACGAAACTGACGTTCGTGCTTTTTGACGAGATCGAGAAAGCGTCCGACTCATTGTGGCAATTGCTGCTCGGTATTCTCGATAAAGCGACCTTGACGCTTGGTGACAATCGCCGTGTGGACTTTTCAAAGACGGTCGTAATAATGACGTCCAATCTCGGCGCACGCGAAATGTCCGAGATGATCTCGGGCGGCATCGGGTTTGCCCCAACCAAAACTGACGCAAAAAGAGAAGATACTGAGATCGACACAAAGATCTACCGCACAGCTCTTGAGGCGGCTAAACGTAAATTCTCGCCGGAATTCATGAACCGGATCGATAAGGTGGTTGTGTTCCGCAGCTTGAAGGAGCATCATCTACGGCTAATCCTCGACATCGAGCTAAGGTCAGTACAAGATCGCATCACCGAAAGCGCCGGAACCAAGTTTATCTTTGAGTGTGCTGAGGGCGCGAAAGAATTTCTGCTCGGCGAAGGCATCGATCTCAAGTACGGAGCACGTCACCTCAAACGCTCGATCGAACGATTTCTCGTCTATTCGTTATCGAATCTCGTCGCCACCGAACAGGTCGAGACCGGCGATTTTGTGTTGGTCGATTACGACGCGGAAAAAGACGCACTGACCTTTACAAAACAGCCTGGCAAGATGCTGATCACCGATGCCCCCGAGGACCAAACCGAACATGACGCGCCGCTGGTCAGGGCGGATGCCGTGGGCTTACCATTGCCAACCGCCTCGGCGGCTCCCCAACTGAGCAAGTCGAAAGGCGAAGATCCGATGGAGGGTTAAGCAAGATCCAAGATATCGAACGAAGGAGCGGAAACGCTCCTTTTTTTGTTTAGATCTTATCTAATGCCTGAGAGATATCCGCGACGAGATCATCGATGTCCTCGACGCCTACCGATAGCCGGATCAGACCATCCGAAATGCCGGCCTCCAGGCGTTGATCTCGCGAGAGCGTCGCATGCGTCATCGAGGCCGAATGCTGAAGTACGGTTTCAACTCCGCCAAGAGATGTCGCGAGCGTGCACAAATGAACTGAGTTCGCAAAGGTCTTTCCGGCCTCTACCGAGTCGAGATCGAAGCCGATCATCCCGCCGAATCCGCCGGGCATTTGGCGTGTCGCAATGTCATGATTTTTGTGTGAAGGCAGACCCGGGTAGTGTACCGCCTTTACTTTTGCATGCTTTGATAACATATCCGCTATTGCATATGCGTTTGAGTTATGCCGCTCCATTCGTAACGCCAGAGTCTTGATACCTCTCAAAACCAGCCACGCAACCTGCGGGGCGATATTACCGCCGTAGTATTTGTTAGCCCCGTTCCTTGCCGCATCGACGATCTCCCGTTTGCCTGCCAGCACACCTGCAGTGAGATCGCTGTGACCGCCGAGATATTTTGTGGCGCTGTGAATAACCGCGTCAACGCCGAGATCCAACGGGAGTTGATTGAATGGCGTAGCAAATGTGTTGTCAGCAATCGTCGTGATTTCATGCTCTTGGGCTATCGACACGGCCGCTGCGATATCTGTTACGACGACCAGAGGGTTGGACGGCGTCTCTATCCAGAACAGTTTAGTATTATCTTTGACCGCCCGCCGATAGTACTCGGCATTGGCCGCATCGACGAAAGTGGTTTCAACGCCAAACCGCTCGCCGATGTGGCGTAAGAAGTTTGCGGTCGTCGAATAGCCTGAGACCGGGGCAACGATGTGGTCACCTGTTCTTACTACCGTGAAAACCGCTGCTGAGATCGCCGCCATTCCGGATGCCAGCGCAAGGGCGGCATCGGCATTCTCAAGTTCACAGATCGCCGCCTCAAGTGCGCTCTGAGTTGGGTTGCCGAGCCGGCCATAGTAAAACCCAGGCTTTTCTTCATTGTGAATCGCCGCTCCCTCATCGGCGTCGGTAAAGGCATACACCGAGGCCGGATAGATCGGGACCGACAGAGCGCCGTAGTGGAGTTCGTGGTTCTCACCGGCGTGAACCGCACGCGAAAAAATAGACCTTTTGTTCATAAAGCGTAATCGTAATGTCCTCAGGGCGAAAAGGCAATTTTCGCGGCGTAAATCGGGTCAAACTAACATTTGCTTTTGCGAATATGAAGACATATGATAATAGACATATATGAATACAGCTGCGATAAAACCTAACTTAGGCGAGTTTGAGAGGCTTTTCCTCGCCCTTGGCGATAAGACGCGCCTCAAGCTTCTGACATTGATGGCAGACGAGCCCGTCTCGGTAGGATTTCTCGTCGATGGGTTAGGCGAGAGCCAACCTAAGGTTTCACGCCATTTGGCGTATTTGCGTAACTCGGGAGTTGTAAATACAAAGCGAGATGGCAAGTGGATCTATTATGGCCTTAATAGATCTGATGATCCTGATATTGCCAAGGTAGTAGATTTCGTCATCAGCACTCTGTCCGGCAAAGATCTCAGCTCATCGCATGTGAGCAAGAGATCGCGTACAGACAGGGGACCCGTCGAGGACCGCGTCGATGTCGAGGTGATGGAGGCGCCGGCGGATCTGATCGCTCTCAATGAAGTAGACGATGTGGCGATAGACGACGGCCCATGGTCGACCGAATACATTGACCTCGAAGATGGCGAAGAGGAAGTCGGTGCTGAGGCATTCGGCGAGGCTGAGTCTGACCGCGACGAGTTAGAGGTGTTCTTACTGTGACGCTCGCTTTGTCGCGCCGTGGTCGTAGGGACAGTGGCGGCATTTGTTTTCGCAGCAATACCCGCGATTCAGCAGATAGGTGCGAGTTAGAACCATTAAGCCGTCCTCAAAGTAAAAGTCGATACCCTCGACAAACGTTTGCTCTTCACTAGACTCTACGATCGCTTCGTTACTTTGCATAAAATGAGAGAAACTCCTTGTTTCCTTCGGCACCCGTGATGGGCGATTCGACCACGCCGCGGCCTTTTAACAGCAGACCCTCGGCAAACTCATTAATATCGTTTACAACGCGTTGGTGCTTCTCCGATTCGCGAACTACTCCACCTTTGCCGACCTCGCCGCGACCGACCTCGAACTGCGGTTTGATGAGTACGACCATCGTCCCGGATAGTTTCAGCAGCGGCACTATCGCGGGCAGAACCTTTTTTAAGGAAATAAATGACACATCGACCACGGCCAGATCAAAAAGCGATGTAAAGTCACTCGGCTTCAGGTATCGGGCGTTCGTATTCTCGCGGATCTCGACGCGTTCGTCACGTCTGAGACGCCAATCGAGCTGGTTTGTTCCAGAGTCGATACAGGTCACCGTTCTGGCGCCATGTTGCAGCAAACAATCGGTAAAACCCCCGGTCGATGACCCGATGTCGATGCAGTTCCATCCCGAAGGGTCGATGGCAAATTGCTCCAGGGCCGCTTCGAGTTTCAATCCGCCGCGACCAACGTACCTATTCTCGGCAGACGCGCCTTTTAGGCGGATGGTCGCATTTTTTTCAAATTTTTCCGACGGTTTGTCGACACGGATCTCGTCGACCAGTACAACACCGGCCATGATGAGAGCCTGTGCCTTTGTGCGCGAATCGGCAAGACCCTTATCAACGATCAACACATCGATGCGCTCTTTGTCATTCACAGCGTAAACCTTTGTTTGGAGCGGGCCATCCGAAACCCTTTACGTCTCAGTTCGCGAAGCGCCCGTCTGTCACCCTGGACGAGCGGGTTGCTGTGATTGAAATGAATGAAATGCACCCTCGAGCGCTCGCGCTTCGGAAGGTCGGCAAGCAGCGACATCGTTTCGGTCACAAACGGGTGCGGGACCTCGCTCATGGGGCGCGAAATTTCGCCATCGGCAAAGAACGTCCCGTCTAACAGCAGGTGATCGGATGTTTTGACCATCTGCGCAAGCGGCGTCGACCATTTCTCCCACTTGTCGATATCGGGGAGATATATCAACGTCGCCCGCCCCGAGCTGATACGAAAGCCCACTGTCTCGGAAAATTCATCGCGATGCGGCACGAGAAACGGCTCGACCGAAAGCCTGGAATTGACGTTAACCGCCATCTTCTCTGCCAGCGGCCGAATTGCGATGTTTCCGATGCTACCGAGTTGTGACCAAGGCGCATTATCTTCGAGCATTTGCTTCATCCTCGGCATCGCGAATACTGTCACATCGCGCGTATTCATCGATTCGCGACCAAGGTACATCAACCCTGCGTAATGACCGATGTGCGCATGCGTTAGGAAAATTCCGGTGATGTTGTTCGAGCGATCAGCGGTCGTGTTTTTCAGCGATTCGAATTGCTCCGGTAGATCCGGTGTCGCGTCAAAGATCCAACGTTCCCGGGTGTCCGGATCGACAAGCGCGATGCATGAGACGGTTTGCTTCAGCGTCTGGTCCTTCCACGCTTTCCGGCAATACGGCGAATCGCACCCCATCTGCGGCACGCCAGCGTCCTGTCCGACGCCCAGGACGACAACATAAGGCGAGGCAGAAAATACGCTTGAGACCGAAAGCAAAAGCAGAAGAATCGCGCTGATCTTGGGCTTCATTTTTTTGAACGAGTGAAAGTGCTATTCTAAGCAAAATGTCGTCTGAAACAAAGCTTGGCAAATTTGCAACCTATGCTCGGTTCGTTCTGGCGTGGAATGTGGTCGTGATCTTGTGGGGCGTGTTTTTGCGTGCGTCAAAGTCGGGCGATGGCTGCGGTCAGCATTGGTTAACGTGTCACGGCGAGGTCATCCCTTCTGCGCCGGAGTTGAAAACCGTCATCGAGTTCTCGCATCGCATCACGAGCTTTTTAGCCTTTGCTGCAGTTCTGATCTTGCTGATTTGGACGTATAGAAAATTTGCAAAGGGCTCTCAGATTCGCAAGACGGCAGTCGTCTCTTTCATTTTCATCATTACCGAAGCCCTGGTCGGGGCAGGCCTCGTACTCACCGGTAACACCGCCGAAACGCTTACAGCATCACGGCCGTTTTGGATGGCAGGACACCTGCTAAACACGTTCATTTTACTAGCGTTTCTGACACTGACCGCACGTCTTGCGAGTGGCGGAGCTCCGTTAGAGTTTAGGACTCAAAGCAAATATCTCGTGGCGATCCTCGTCGGTATTCTTGCGGTTTTCGTCGTCAGCATTACCGGTTCGATCGCCGCTCTGTCGCACATGCTCTTTCCGGCGGGCACGCTGAACGAGGGGATCGCACAAGATTTCTCAGCAACCTCTCACGCGCTTTTGAGATTGAGATTGCTCCACCCGATAACGGCGATCCTGACGAGTGTGTTCTTGATCTTTCTGGTTGGCTGGCTCGCTAAAGAGGATGGGGCAAACCCTGGCGTTAAACGCTGGTCGAATGTCTTGTCCGTGTTGATTCTCGTTCAGATCGCGTTCGGGGCAGCCACTCTGTTAATGCTCGGGCCGATAGTCATGCAGTTAGGACATTTGCTACTCGCCGATGCGATCTGGATAAGTTATGTGTTGACGGCTGCCAATTTTCTTTCCCAACAAAAAAATTAATCAGCGCCTTCACGCCACTTCTTGCCCATGTCGACAAGCTCATCGAGAGATCTCTGCATTTCGGCTACTTTCATATCCAGCACTTTTTCGTCCGATTCGGGACAGACATAAAAAGGCTCGGCGATGATCAAACGTGCTTTTGTGAACGGTTTTGGTATTTGCAGTTTGTCCCAAGTGTTAAGTGTCCAATACTTTTGCGCTTCTACAAGAAAGGGCAGGACCGGATTATCGCTGAGTTTAGCCAAATAGACAGGGCCGGGCTTAGCTTCGTATCGAGGTCCTCGCGGCCCATCAACTGTGAAGGCTGCTTCGAGTCCGAGTCGCATAGCATTTCGCATTTCAATCAAGGCTCTTGCTCCGCCGCGGGATGACGAACCGCGGATAGCTCCAAAGCCAAATCTCTGAATAAAACGGGCTATGTATTCGCCATCACGGCTTTTTGAGGTGATAACAAGAATGCCTCGGTCGCGAAAGTAAATGGTCGATAGAAAGATGCGGTTATGCCAAAACGGCCAAACCGGCAATTTGCCGCTGGCAAGGACTGATTCATAATTGTGCCAGCCCTCAACCTCGAAGCGTATTGTCTTACCGATCAACTGCATCGCAAAGTAACAAACCAGATCGATAAGGCGGATCCTTATACGCTCTCGGAATGAGTAATCTGACAAGTCTGCAAACCTATAAAATTTGCTTTTTGGATCGGCCATCGTTAGAAGATAACTACCAATTTGGGGTATTATTTGCAACAACGGCATATGGCGGCTCGTTATCTTGGATAAGGCCTCGCCACTCGCTCTTATGCAGCGAAAGATATTAATCATCGACGATCATGACGACCTCGCAACCTCACTAGCAGAGGTTTTTTCGCACCTTGGGCACGAGGTAAAGATACTCGAGAGCCGAGATGACGCGATGGCGATCGACAACATGGAGGACTTCGATATGGTCATAACCGACCTCGATGTTCCGGCCTCGGTGAAGATCACAAACAAAGGCGGCGCCGTTTGTCTTCCGCATCTGCCGGAGGCGAAGGCCGGTGAACATGTAAAGGCCTTCAAACTGTGCGCGACAAATTTTCGCCGCGAAGAGTTCGACGAAGATGAGCTTAAGAACTTTGTTGCGACCGTTCTCGATTACAAGATCCGTTTTGTAGACAAGCCCGAATTTGTCGAGACGCTGCATGAGAACATCGAGTTCGAACTGCCGAGCGCGATCTCGCTCATGCACATAGTCCTCGAATATCTGATAAAACGCGTTGAGAAGCTCGGCGTTTGCAAGCCGGACCAGTCGAATCTTTTTGTCGCGCTCGACGAAGCTTTTGTAAACGCGGTCAAGCACGGAAACAAATACGATCCGCGCAAGCTTGTGCGCATAACGGCCGAAGTTTCAAAAGCGGAGGCAAAATTCACGATTGAGGACGAGGGCGAGGGCTTTGACGTCAATTCCATCCCGGATCCGCTCGATCCGGAAAATCTCTTCAAAACATCAGGTCGCGGCGTGTTGCTTATGTACAACATCATGGACGAGGTGATGTTCAACGACCGTGGCAATCGGCTGACCATGATAAAGAAGGCGTCGGACGAAGAGTGTAAACCGAGTTAAATAGGGTTAAGATACTGGCAGATGAAAGTCACGATCGCACAGATCAACACCACCAACGGCGACCTCAAGGGCAACACTCTCAAAATTATTCAAGCGATTGAAAAGTCGAGGGCCGACGGCGCCGACCTCGTTGTCTTTCCTGAAGTTGCGACACATGGCTACACGTCGCAGGATTGGTTTCAGGATCGCGACATTATCGAACATGCCGCCGAACCGCTTAGCGAGATCATTGCGGCGACGCGCGGAATTACGGCGATCGTCGGGACGATTCGCGCCAATGACGATACAGACGGCAGGCGTCTGTTTAACTGCGCCGCCGTGATCCACAACGGCGAACTGCTTGGCTTTGCCGACAAAACGCTATTGCCCGAGTATGACGTGTTCGACGACCCACGTTACTTCGAGCCAAGCGATGGCAAGCATCGACGCCTTTTCGAGGTGAACGGCGTTAAACTCGGCGTCGTTGTGTGCGAAGATTTTTGGAACGACAAGACCTTTTGGCGCGAGCGCCTGTACGAAAGCGACCCGACCGATGAGGTGCTCGCCCTCGGCGCCGACGTGATCGTAACGATCAACGCATCGCCATATAACAAGGACAAGATCCGGCTCCGCTGCGATATGGTCGCGCATCGGGCCAAGCTTCAAAAACGCCCGATCATTTTTGTAAATCTGGTTGGTGGCAACGACGGAATCATCTTCGACGGTGCGAGTCTGATCGCGGACGGCGAGGGCGACATCATTTTGCAAGCGACGGCGTTTGAAGAGTTTGTCGAGTCGGTCGAACTCGATGTGCGAAAGCCTGATGCACGCGGTATTACGGGCGGCGAGATCGATTCGATTCATCGTGCGTTGGTTCTCGGCATCCGCGATTACGCGTCGAAAAATGGTTTTCAGAAAGCTGTACTCGGCTTGAGCGGCGGTATCGACTCGACGCTTGTCGCGGCTCTCGCATGCGAAGCTCTCGGTTCTGAAAACCTGCTTTGCGTGATGATGCCATCGCCATTCTCGTCCGCAGGTTCGATCAAGGACAGCGAAGAACTTGTTCGCAATCTCGGCTGCGACTCTCGCATCGAACCGATCTCGGATACGTTTGAGGTGTTGCTCGAGCAGATGAATCTGCACAAACCGACAAAGGGCGGCGAATCGCTCGCGGCTGAGAATATGCAGTCTCGCTTGCGCGGCGTGATCTTGATGGCGATCTCAAATGCCGAGGGCCGATTGCTGCTCTCGACCGGTAACAAAAGCGAGCTGGCGGTCGGCTATTGCACGCTCTACGGCGATACGAATGGCGGTCTCGCCGTGCTCGGCGATGTGCTAAAGACCGAGGTCTGGCAGATCGCACGTCACATGAACGAACGGGCGGGACGCGAGATAATTCCGGATAAGATCATCGACAAAAAGCCGTCGGCCGAATTAGCACCGAATCAGTTCGATCAGGACAGCTTGCCTCCGTACGAGGTGATGGACCCGATCTTGAAAATGTACTTCGAGCAAAAGGCTTCGCCCGCCGAGATCATAGCCGCGGGTCACGACGCCGAGCGAGTTTACTGGATCCTAAACAAGGTCGAGCACCCGGCAAACGAATTCAAACGTCAGCAACTGCCGCCGACACTGATAATCTCAAAGAACGCCATCGGCGTCGGCCGTCGCCGCCCGATCACGCATAAGTATCGGCGATAGCGCTAAAATCCCTCAGGCAGAAAGGAGATCGAATATGAAGGCCATTATTTTAACCGCGATTTTGATCCTTGGCTTAACGCTGACACTTTTTGGACAGCGAATCGTGGAAACCATCCGTGGAATTGAAGTGTCTGGGACCGCTGAGAGAATGGTGACGCCCGACCAGCTCACTTTTCGCATCACGTTGGCCGAACGGCTCGGCAGTCGTGGCAAGATCACTATCGAACAGCAAGAAGCGCAGCTTCGCACGGAACTTGAAAAGATCGGCGTTGACGTCGCCAAGGACCTGTCGATCTATGACATCTCCGCGAGGTACGTCCGACAGCGAAGGCTCAAGGACACGCTTGCCCGACAGGATTACCGGCTCGTGGTTAGGGATCTCAACAAGGTCGCACCGCTGCAGGACGTAGCCGACCGGATAAACGTCAGTAATCTCGATCTTGTAATCGCAGAGAATACAGGTATCGACGATATTCGTCGTGAATTGCGAATCGAGGCGATAAAGACGGCTAAGACCAAGGCTGAATATCTAATGCAGGCCATCGGCGGAAAGGTCGGCAATGCGATCTTCGTCAAGGAAATAGACAATCAAGTGCCGGATTTTGAATACGATGATAGGTATTACTATGCGGCGAATGCTGCCAACGCTGCTGCGAACGCCGCGTACGTAGCTCCGCTTTCCTTCGCCCCTGAAAAGGTTCGTATCGTGATTATCGCTAGATTCGAGATTCAATAATTTCCTGCAAGCGGCAAGATAAACTCCGTTCATCCAGGCATCAGCAACTGCTGAAGTCTAGATAACGGAGTTTTTAATATGTCGAGATTTGATAGTCCGCTCAGTAATATCAAGGTTGCGAGTCCATGTCCGGCGAATTGGGATGCGATGTATGGCGACGAGCGAAAGCGTTTCTGCGGCGAGTGTAAGCTCAATGTCTATAACCTTTCGGGAATGACCCGCGACGAGGCCGAGCGGCTTGTTACCAATCACGAAGGCCGTCTTTGCGTGCGATTTTACAGACGTGCCGATGGCAGCGTAATTACAGCCGATTGTCCGGTTGGTTGGGCAAAGTTCAAGCAGCGAACTCGTGCCGCCGTGACTGCCGCGGCTTCGCTCGTGATGGCGCTGTTCACCGGCGTCTTGGTCGCAGATTTTTTTTCAGAACGTCGTTCAGTCACGATGGGTAAGCCTTTTGAACGAACGATGGGCGAGATTCCTATTCAGGGAAACGTAGCGTTCGAGCCGCCGCGTCGTCAGCCAGACGCTAATTTCGAATTAGGCGGCCTTTAGGCCAGAGACGAAAAGAAACGCCTCGGCAGCTAGTTTTTTACGTAATAGCCTTCGCGTGCGCGCACTCGAACCGCGCCGCGGTTAACGACGCCGACATTGACCTTGACGAACTTGTTTAGCGGAAAGTCTGACTCGGAGTAATACTGGATCAAGTATTGAGATTGTAATTCGTTTGCGATCTGTTTGAAGATGCGGTCGAGCAACTCGGTGTTGCGTCGCATGTTAGTGCCGTTTGCGTAAGTATCTTTAGTGTCGATCGGCAAAAATTTTGGCGCGAACGCGCTGCCGCCGGTTTCGGTGGAAAATCGCTGCATGTTCTCCTGACCAAAAATACTCATCGAATTTAGCTGGTAAGAGCTGCCTGCGGGATTTACCGAGTAATGAACGACGTCGGCGTTTTGCAACGCTCTCAAAACAACTGCTCGCTCACCGTTTTTCGCCGACTGCTGTGCCTGGGCGACGATCTTACCGAATTTACGCATTTCAGGATCGGGACCTCGGTCAACGACTCCGCGCTCGATACGCGTCTGTGCCCGCTGCACGCCCTCACTAAAATTATCTTCGCCGTCCGAGATGACCACGACAACGCGCCGCGTACCTTCCGGAGCATTTGTCCGGAGGTAATTTGCAGCCATCCGGACTGTGTCAAAAAAAGCGGTCGCGCCTTTTGTCGGCGGTATGCTCATCACGGCCTGAATAGCCCGATCTGAAGTTTCGCGTCCCTGAACGAGCCTCGGTTTCTGCCCTATTGTGAAGATCGTCGCCCTATCGATGGGGCGCATGATGTCGCGCAAGAACTTTGCCGCGGTCTCTTGCTCGAACTTGAACATCGCATCGGTACTCGCCGATACGTCAAACAATAGAGCGATTTCTAAAGGCACCTTGTCAGCTGCTCCGACCGCATCGATGGTCTGTTGTTTGCCTTCTTCGGCAACTTGAAAATCCTGTTGCATCAACCCGAGCACGGCATTGCCACTCGCGTCAGTCACAGAGACCGGTACAACGATGAGACGCGAGTTGATCTTAATGACCTCGTCGTCGGCCTTTGGCGTTGGTGTTGGCGTGGATGTTTGGGCGAATGCCGACAGGACAAAAAATGACGCAAGCAACGATGCTAGAGAAAAGGTGTTACAGAATTTTGTGATGCGCATTTTGAACACTCCGGTAAGCGATCGGGAGAGAAAAGATAAGAGGGCAGTTAGAAGCGTTCGGCGGATATTGGTCCGACGCTTCTGACTTGCCCTCCGGAAAAAAGGTAGTTTACTTGTCGTTGTCCTGGTCGCTCGTTTGCGACTTGACCTCGACGTTTGTGTTAAGACCGCGGCTCACGAGCAGCTTGATCTCAACACGGCGGTTTTGCTCACGGCCCTCGCGGGTTGTGTTGTCGGCAACCGCATTCAGCTCGCCAAAACCATACGACGGCGTAAAGCGACGCAAGCTGATGTTGTGATTATCGATCAAATACTCGCGAACGGCTTTTTCGCGACGTTCACTCAGAGCCTTGTTCTTTCGCGTATCGCCGTCTGCCGAAGCGTAGCCGGTGATCTCGATCATAAAGCCCTTAAGTGTACCCGCAGTTGTTGCGATCTCGTCGAGCGAGGTCTTTGCCTCTGGCGAGAGAACAGCGCTGCCGACGCGGAAAAGCACCGTTGCCGACGACTGAACAGTGTAATCGTCAAGATCGGTGATGCGCTTATTCGTAGCGTTTACGCCCGCGACCGCTGCGTCAGCCGTTTCCTGTGCGGCCTTTGCACCGCCCTTTGCTGCGTTCGAGATCGCCATCAGTTCGTCGATCTGACCCGAAAGGCGTTGTGCGTTCTGCTCCTGAGCCGTAAGCCGTTCCTCGGCCGGAGCGACGCGTGCGTCGATCGACTGAGCCGTCAACATATTGCTCTTATCAAAACGAACTTTGTTTACCGAGACGGCGCCGGTTGAATCACCACGGCCCTCGACCTCCATATTAAGCCCTCGCACAAGCGAGTTCATCGGGAATCGGTCGCCGCTACGCAAAAATCCGCCGTTGCTCTTGATGCTTGCGGTTGGTTCGACGACGACACGCGTGTCGACGCCGACTTGATCGCGAACCACAAACGTGTTCTCGGCCTCTTTGGCCACGATCACACCTTTGATCTTATATTTTTGCCCCGCCACCGCTGTGCGAAGCTGCCCGGTCTGCTGTGCAAATAAGCTAACCGCACCGATTGCTATCGATAGAAAAAGTACTGAAATACGTTTCATTATGATTCCTCCTATTTATTAATGCTGAAATAAAACAACAATGGATAGACGCGATTTACCGACAGCGAGTTGTCGCTAAATCTCGCCTAAATTTTATCTGACTTCCCAATGTTGAACCTATTGATTTAACGGAAGAGCTGGTTCGGGAGACTTCTCAACAATGTTTAAATCATACTAATCCCGCCCGGATCCGTCAAATCGAAGATAAATCTGCCTTATGACAAGCAAACCGACCGCAAACTCGCCTACGCCCGCGACCAAGTTGAGAAATTATACTTAGCTAATATCGCAGAATCGCAGACGTGACACCTCATGACTTCGGTCTTTTTATAACGCCGGTTGTAATATTGGCTGTAGCCGGTCAGCAGACGATGCATTATTCGGCCAATCGTGTCGGCCTTCCACTCGATCAGCAGATGGACGTGATTCGACATCAGGCAAAACGCATATAGGAAAAATGGAAGCCGCTCTTTTTGTGCAGACAGGAGCGAGAGAAACTTGGCGTGATCCTCGTCGCAATGAAAAATAGTCTGCCGGTCGTTGCCCCGCGTTATCAGGTGATACAACCCGCCCTCGATCTCAACCCTCGCCTTCCTGGCCATCGATCAGAATTTTACACGCAATGCCCGATTCCAGCAAAAAGAATCGCAATATCGCAGGCGTGACCCCGGTCTTTATATATACCGAAAACGGCATTTTGGGGAGCGAAGAATTCGTCGACGAGATGATCCACAGGATCGGCGAATTTGATGCGAGGGCGGCGGCACTACGTCGAAAAGCTGCCCGTGAGTCTGCCGACGTCAATTTCCGAGCACTCCTGGACGCCGTTGAAGCTGTTTGCGGCATACCGCGCGAGGACATCTGTGGCCGTTCGAAGAGTGCGAAGAAGGTCTTTGCGAAAGAGATTCTGATTATCGTTGGCAGACAACTCGGTGCTAGTGTCACCGACCTTTCCCACACCACCGGCCTCACCTCAGCCAGCATCAGCCGCCGGCACGACATCGCCTGCCACAACCAGAAAAATAATCCGGACTTCTCGTCAATTGTCGAATCGGTTCGTCAAAAGTACGCCGCCTTAAGTTGTCA
>JBJXFZ010000125.1:0-75955 GCA_046154245.1 Pyrinomonadaceae bacterium | reverse complement strand
CAGGGTCGGATCGGTAAGATTGTGAACCAGTATCTGAAAATTCATCGCGGATCACAAGATTCGTAACGCTTAGTTTACTATCTAAGGCTCGGGCGGCAAACCTTCGGCAAATCAGATGTCGGTCCGTTTGGCTTCGCGCTGACGTAGCCGAGCCTTAACACGACATCTGTAACTCAGAAATCCGGCCGCGACCGCAAACACCGCAGCCACAAAGACGTAATCTTTATCGCTGCCCGCCCACAAAAAATAGGCGGCGAGTCCCGCAAAGATCGCCGCAACAATTTGAAAAATGCGTTCCATAAAACTCAAGAAGCACCGAGCTCTTCTTTCGCTATCTCCGTGACAGATCGGGGCCGATTCTGCCGACGCCAGACGAACCTGAACAACAAAAAGGTCGGCAAACCTATGATCAATGCGAATGGCAAGATCGCTACGACGAACGTCACAAACCCAAGCACGAAGTTTAACGCAAAATCAAGACCTGTGGCGAATGACTCACCGAGTCGATATCCAAATCCGCTCGAACTCGCTGAAAATGCTGTTGGAGTCTGTAGCCGAATCTTGATCGTGGACAAGCTCGACTGATTTTCGAGAAAACGCTTGCGTCCCTCGATCTTTTCGATATCGCCACGAACGTCCGCAAGTTGGCTTTGCACACTCAACGCGTCATCGACATTTGCCGCGCGCTTCATTATTTCGACGAACTGCTGCTCGAGAGCCTTCTTTGCCTTTAGCCGAGCTTCGACGTCGATAAACTCCTCGGTCACGTCATCGCCTTTGACCGTCTCAAAGATCACCCGCTGCGACGTATTGCGAATCGCGGCCATCGCGTCGCTAAACTTCGCCGACGGAACGCGAACGCTCATTGAGATCGTATCGTGCTTTTTGGCTGTCCTATCGCTGCTCGTCTGCTGTGACTCGACGACGAAACCACCGGTGTTCTCGGCAATTGCGGTGATCTGGCGCTGAGCTTCTTCCGGCGTTTCAGTTTCGAGGTTTAGTTCCGCGTTGCGAATGACCTTGCGATCGCTCGGTGCGGTGTCGACGAGTGCGGTCCGTGTCTGGTCGAGGGAAACTTTCGAGGCGATCTGCTGGCGGTTGGTGTGAGATATTGCGCTGGAACCGGCCGCCGTATTCGCTGCGACGCGAGTCTCAGCGGGTGCCTGAAGCGTTAAAGGTTCTAATTTCTCGGCTCCGGAGGTTGGTGCTGAAACTGCCTTGTTGGCGCTGGTGCTGGTCTCTCCACTCCCGCAGCCAAAGGCGGTCAGAATTAGAAAACAGAAGATTGTAAAGATTCCGGTCTTTCTCATATCGTTCTCCCTAAAGGATTAAATTTGCATTTCTGCAAAGGGAGAACGATATTCGTCAGCCGGCCTTGCGGGCTACGCTCTCAAAACTTTCACCCCGAAAAAAGGCTCCGATGGCTCGGAAAAGTTTCTTGATCGCTCGGAAAACTTTCGGAAAGAACCACAGGAACAAGATCACGAAGATGCCCAGGATCACGGCAATTACAACCGGAGCGAATACAGCGAGGACCGTGCCGATCATTGCGATACCGTCCTCTATAAATGACAGTGCCCAGTTTGAGACCGGTTCGGGCGAGAAGTTTGCACCAACGCGGGCCGCGGCCTTTGTGCCGTGCGACGCAAAAGCCAAACCGCCGCCAACGAGTGCCGCCGGGATAGTGATCGACGAATCGAGTTGATTCGTTGCCGAATAGGCCACGATCGCGCCTGCCGGCACCCGTATAAACGTATGAACGACATCCCAAACGCTATCGACATACGGGATCTTGTCGGCAAAGAACTCGACAAGGTACAAACCGCCCGCGACGCCGATGATCCACCAGTTGTCGAGCACGTCGAGGCCGCCGGGCAATTTAGTCGCGCCAAACTTCTGCAGCAAGCCGAGCACAGTGACCGTCGCGTATAAGTTAATCCCGCTCGTCCACGCAGAGCCGAGTGCCAAGCTTAATGTCGAGAACCATTCCATCGCTTTCCCCCTCAACGAGCAATTTCAAACAGGATAGTCAGGATGGGCAGGATTGTCTATAAAATTCCTGCGAATCCTGTCCGAATCTCGCCAACATTACGACTCGTCGCCGCCCTCGGTTCCGTCGCCGTCCTTTTTAAACCCAAACTTCTCGAGGCGATATTGCAATGTGCGAAACGTCAGCCCGAGCAGCTTTGCCGACTTTGTGATGTTGTTATCTGTGCGTTCCATCGCCTGCATGATCAGGCTGCGCTCGACGTCCTCAAAATTCACGCCGTCGGGCGGGAGCGTGAACAGGTCGCCCGCCGAAGCGGATGTTGACCTGCCGCCTCCCTGCGTCATCTCGGGCGGCAGATCATCGGGCGTAACGGTATCGTTCTCGCACAGGAGGATCGCGCGCTCTATCGCTGATTCGAGCTGTCGGACATTGCCGGGATAGGAATAATCCTCGAGAATTTTTCGCGCCGGCGCGGTGATCGTGATCTTGTGATTGGTCCCGCGAGTATGTTTTTTTACAAAGTAGTCGATCAGTACCGGGATGTCCGTACGCCGTTCACGCAAGGCGGGCAGCTCGATCGACAACACATTAAGGCGGTAATACAGATCTTCGCGAAAGCGCTTTTCCTCGACCATGTGCAGCAGGTCGCGGTTTGTCGCAGCGACGACGCGGACGTCAACATTGATCTCGCGTGTGCCGCCAACGCGGCGGATCTGCCGTTCCTGTAAGGCACGCAGGATCTTGGCTTGCAGCGAAATATCGAGCTCGCCGATCTCGTCCAAAAAGAGCGTGCCGTTGTCGGCGATCTCAAACAAGCCTTTTTTATCTGAAACGGCGCCGGTGAATGAGCCTTTCTCGTGGCCAAAGAGTTCGCTCTCAAGCAGGTTTTCATTGATCGCGGCGCAATTGACGGCTTGGAACACCTCGTTCGAGCGCTCGCTGTTTTTATGTAAGGCTCGTGCGATCAGCTCCTTGCCCGTGCCGCTCTCGCCGCGGATAAGCACGGTCGAATTCGACTTTGCGATTTTCACGATCAGCTTTTTGACCTTGTCCATTTCGGGCGAGACCGAAACGATCTCGGCGTCGAGCGTCGTCAGCTTCTTGAGAGCTCGCGAGACGGTCTCGAGCAGCTTTTCGCTATCGTACGGCTTTTGCAGATACTCGAACGCGCCCAATCGCAGCGCATCGACCGCCGAGTCGATCGTGCCATGCGCAGTTAGGAGGATTACGATGATCGATTTGTCGAAATCGGTGAGCGATTTCAAAAGATCGAGTCCGGTCATGCCCGTCATCTTGAGATCGGTCAGCACGAGGTCAAAATGACGGTCGGCGACAAACTTCATCGCCGCCTCGCCCGAACTGGCGGTCGTCACGTCATAACCCTCGCCGGACAAAATTGTCTCGAGTATCTCTCTCTGATTTTTCTCGTCATCGACGACGAGTATTGATTTTCTAGCCATAACCTTAAGGAGGAGTTAACCACTAAACTACACGAAAGATCACGAAGCCGGAGAACCTGTTTAGTGTATTTTCGTGCTATTTCGTGGTTGCTTCTTCTGCTTTCGGTAATCTTACCGTAAATTTTGTCCCTTCACCTGTTCTCGATTCAACCTCGATCGTGCCGTTGTGCGTTTCAATTATTTTCTGAACGATGGCGAGGCCAAGCCCCGTGCCGGTTTCTTTTGTCGAAAAATACGGTTCGAATATCTTTGAGAGGTTTTCGTCCGAGATGCCGTTGCCAGTGTCCGCGATCTCAAAGTCGACAAACTTTGCGTCGTCCGATGGCGATATTTTTATGTTCAGGTGGCCGCCGCTCTTTTCCATCGACTGAACCGCGTTTAGAAAAAGGTTGTTAAAAACGGACCGCAAAAACTCAGTGTCGCCCAAAACCCGCGGCACGTTCTCATGCTCGACGACGCCGATAACGACTTGCTTTTCGGCTGCTTCGGGTTCGATAAGCCTGAGGGAAGCCTCGATCGCCTTGCGCGCATCTATCGGCTGCAGATCGGCCTTTGCCGGACGCGAGTAGTTAAGAAAATCCGAGATCTGTTGGTTGATACGAGCAACCTCGTTTTTTAACTGCGATGTTAACTTTTCAAACGTTTCTTTGCGCGTCGCGTCCTCGGGCGAGAACTTTGCCCGCAGATGATCGAGCGTAAGATTGATGTAATTCAGCGGGTTGCGTATCTCGTGAGCGATGGCCGATCCGAGGCGACCGATAACGGCCGACTTTTCAGCTTGCTGAAGCCGCGTTTCCAGATCGCGTTTTTTCTCAAGCTCAGCGGCCATGTCGTTAAAGTTACGTGCGAGCCGTCCCATCTCGTCGGTGCGCCCAGCTTCGGGTACACGGACAAGTAAATTCCCCTCGGCGATCTCGCGAGCGGCATCCGACAGATCTGCAACAGGTCGCGCAAATCGCCAAACGAGCAGGAGCGTGATCAACGACGAGACAAGCAAAACGCCGAGCGTGTAAACGAGCGGCTGCGCAGCCCGCCACCACGCCTCAGCCTTTTTACTTTGGAGCACAACCATTACATACCAGCGCCCCTGGCTCGTCTCGAGCGGCAGTGCGTGTGCCTCGCCTGTCTTGTCACCCGCCTGTGAACCTTGGCGGTTCGGGAAGTGCTTAAGATCGTCGCCAAAGCGGGCCTCACCTACGAGCGGCGGCAGCCCGGTGACCTCGCTCAGTTTCTTGTAAACAGATTCGCCCTTATCATCGACGGTCGGCGTGTGGTCACTTTTGAGGCTGTCGCGTATTTGCCATTGGCTGTCGATGATCAAAATATCGCTGATCCGCTCGCTCGCCTCGGCGCTAAAAAATCGCTGGCCATCGCGCTCGACAATGTCCTGGATGTACTCATTCGACGTGATGCTGTTGAAGCCGAGGTTGATCCCGGCAACGAGAGTTTGCTCCTGCCGCTCGCGGATCTCGTTATTCTCCTCCTGAGTTCGCAGATTGAGGTAATACTGAAAACCAAGCGTCGCGATCAACATCAAGCCGAGGATCAGCAGGAGTCTTCCGCGAAAGGTATTAAGAAATCTCATAGGGGCCAAAACTATCGTTTATAAAAATCGCCTTGCGTCACCGTCGGTTGAATGTTATATTCACAATTGGTTTCTACGCAAACGTCGCGAGACGGCAAATTAAATCGACAAGATCGAGCACGTGCCGCCTCTGTAAATCAAACAAAACTCTTCTGTAAATGAGGTAAACATGAGGTTGATGTTTTCGAAAAGCTCTTTTGTCCGCGTTTTTTTGCCACTTGCCGTTATCGGTTTATTCTTCAGTACAAACAACTTAGCTCAGTCTAAAAAGCGTGCGAGCAAGAAAGTCATTGCTAAGAAGACGGATGCAAAGGCAAAAGATGCAAAAAAAGACAGAAAAGAGAAGCTAACCGCCAAGTCCCGCGACGCGAAATCCAAAAAAGACGCAAAAAGTAAGGCCGAGAGTAAAAAAGCCCTCGCCGAACGCCGGCGCATCGAGGCCGAACGCAGGGCCGCCATCGCGGCCGAACGCCGCCGCCGCGAACAAGCTCGACGCGAAGCGATCGCGCGCAAGCTGGCGTTTGAACGCGGCCTGCGCACCGAGACTGTAGAAAACATCTCAAAGGACGTTACCGACGGCGAAGACCCCAACATTCGAGCTGCCGCCGTAAAGGCATTGGGTTCGCGTGCCGGCTCAGTTGTCGTGATGGAAGCTCAGACAGGTAAGGTCCTCACGATAGTAAATCAAGATTGGGCAGTGCGAAGCGGCGTCAAACCGTGTTCGACGATCAAACTCGTCACAGGAATCGCCGCCCTCAATGAAAATGTGATCGACAAACAGGACGGCTCGCTCAACGGCAGCAGTGGTCGTGGCCTTGACGACTCGATGGCATATTCGGGTAATGGTTATTTTCAACGTGCGGGCGTAAAAGTCGGCAATGCCAAAATGATCGAGTACGCCAGGCAGCTCGGCCTCGGCGAGCCCACGGGCCTCAACACCGAGGGCGAATATGCCGGCAAGCTGCCGCATGGCAATAATAATCCCCGCATCTATTCACACGGAGACGACTTTGAGGTCACCGGCGTTCAACTGGCAGTGATGGTCTCGGCGATTACCAACGGTGGGAAGCGTGTGCTGCCACGTGTTCCGCGAAACAACGTCGAACAAGTAAAATTTCAACCGTTTTATCGAGCCGATGTCCAACTCCCGCCGAAGAGCGTTCGCCGAGTAATTCCGGGCATGATGGGCGCCGCCGAATATGGCACCGCCCGCCGCAACATGGATCAGAATCTGGGTGTCGCCGGCAAAACGGGTTCGTGTATCAGTAAAGGGACCTGGGTCGGCCTTTTTGCCTCTGTCGCACCCGTCGAGAAGCCTAAATATTCGGTCGTCGTCATAACACGAGGAGCGCGCGAACGCGGCAAATATGCCGCGGCCGTCGCGGCTGACATTTATCGAGCACTGGGCTCGCAGATTGTGCGCACCGACCGCAATCTCGCTCAGACCGAGTTTAACCTGAGGCCGCGCACGGGGCTTGATATGACGACCGCGGCTAAGACGGGCGGGGATGAAGAAGAGGACGACGACGCAGACACCGCAGAAACGGCGTCGAGTGACGTTGGCGACATCAACAACACAATGCTCAATCGGGGCAACGGTAACGTGATCGTTGTGCCTAGTGCGCCGCGAGCGGTCGAGAAGAAACTTGTCACAAAAACAGGCGATTCAAAAGCACTTTTCCCGCCCGTCGTCATCACATACGACCGCAGCGGCGTTGAGAAAAAGGCCAAGAAAGGCAAAAAGCAGTAACTCCGGTTAACTTCTAGCACCAAAACGCCTGTTATTTTATGGCGATAGCCCCGTCTCGCCTTGACAGAGCGGCGAATGTTGGAGGATTATTTACCTTTTCAAAGATGTGCGGTTGATGGATTTTCTTGCTCGGAATTTTGTTGCGCAAGGTGCATCGAGTCATTGCAACTTTTCACAGGCCGCCTTCATCTGAATTCACGCCAAACCGTTAGCTTTCGGCTTGGGCATTTATGAAAAGAATTACGGCTCACCCCGGAGGAATCGAGAAAATGACAAAGATTTTTAGACTTATGAACCTTGGCCTGATATTGGCCGCGGTAATCGGCCTTGGCGCTGTCGCCGGCTTGGCACAGGACCCTTGCGCAGACGTCGAAGCGATGAACAAAGCGCAGGACGATTTTGACGTTCAATATAAGATGGGCGCGGCGAACTTCGACGCGCGGGCGCGCGCTATTCAGTCAGGCAAGGAGTTTATTGAGAAATACGGTAACTGCGAACCCGCTAAAGTACGCGCCGACTGGTTGAAAACAAACCTCCCGAAAATGGAAGCTAATCTTAATAAGGCCCGCGCGGATAAGGCTGAAGCCGATCTTGTCGTCCGCTTTGACAACGCTTTGAAGACAAAGAATTGGGACGAGGTCTATGCTACTGGCAAAGAGATCATGGCGAAGTACCCCGACAAATATCGTCCGGCCGAGATCGTGCTCGGAACCATCGGTGGTGAAGAGGCTTTCAAGGCCAACTTTAAGTACAACGACGATGCTGTCAAATACGCAAAGCAGTCGATAGCCGACCTCGAATCAGGCAAAGCCTTTACCTTGGGAACGCAGACGCGATATGGCTTGAGCCTCAAAGGCGTTTATAACTTCGAATATGCAAATAAGGAAGATGCTCTCGGCTGGCTGAATATGTATATCGGCTACATCACACAGGTCGCACAGAAGAATAAGGCTGGCGCCTTGCCGTATCTCTACAAGTCGACCTTGGGTAACACCGAGTCCTCAAAACAGCCTACCGCTTACGAGCTGATCGGCGGCTACTATTTCGACGAACTCAACAAGATCATCGAGCAGATTCAGACCAAGAGCAAAGATCAAAAGGACACCGATACGCCGGAAGTCGCTCAGAAAAAGGTCGATGAACTAAAGGGGCTTGTTGCAATGTCGAACGGAACAGCCGAGCGTGCGATGGACGCTTTCTCAAGAGCTGCGTCTTACGCAAAAGAACCTGCGTACAAAGCAAAGTTGAAAAAGAACGTCGAGGACGCATACAAGGTTCGCCACGGTAAGCTTGATGGCCTCGATGCCTGGATTGCAAACGCAGTAAAAACGCCGTTCATCAATCCTGCAACTCCAATCCAGCCGATCTCCGATCCTGAGCCGGTAACAACCACGTCGTCGACGACGACCACAACGCCGCCGGCGACGAACGGCAAACCGGCTACGACGGCTCCGGCGACGAAGCCCGCAACTACGCCGGCAACAAAACCGGCGACAACGCCTGCAACCAAGCCAGTAGCCACTAAGCCGCAGGCGACTACAAGGAAACCCGTAAAAAAACGCGGAGCTAAGTAGTTAACTTAAAGTCTGAAAATCTGCCGGACGCCGTTTATTGAACGCGTCCGGCTTTTCTTTTCTCTACAATCTCTCTAAAATCGTATTCCGATGTCGGCAAACTTGGGCAAGCTCGAAAGCGTTATAGGCCACACGTTTAGTGATGTGAAGCTGCTCGAGCGTGCGGTGACGCATCGCTCGTGGGCGTTTGAGAACCTGCATGGCGAGGCCGAGGCAACGATCCGCGGTGCAGAGAACGAGTCGATGGAATTCCTGGGCGACTCGGTGTTGGGCCTGGTCATTGCCGAGCGGCTATACCTCGCCAACCCCGAGCACGACGAAGGCGACCTGACGCTGATGAAGCACCACCTCGTGAGCACAACGACACTTGCGCGGGTAGCCGAGACCATCGAGCTCGGCCAGTTTGTTCGCGTCGGTCGCGGCGAAGAAAAGACCGGCGGACGAAAACGGCAGGCGATGCTGGCCAACACGCTCGAGGCCGTGATCGCAGCCGTCTTTCTTGACGGCGGTTACCCGGCGGCGCGAGTTTTTGTCGGGCGGATCTTTGCCGATGAATTGCGCGTCGCTACGCCCGACAATTCGGTCGACTACAAATCAATGCTGCAGGAATTGCTGCAAGCCGAAAAATTATCGGCGCCGAGCTATGCGGTGATCGCGACCGACGGCCCACCCCATTCGCGCCGTTTTTCCGTCGAGGCAACATGGGCGAACGGCAAATCACACGGTCACGGCAGCTCGATCAAAGCCGCCGAAATGATGGCCGCAGCCGAAGCCCTGTTGATGCTAAAAGCGGGCAGCGAGGAACGTGGCGCCGCGAAATAGCGTATTATTAAGAGTCAATTTATATGAATGAGGAAGTAAAAGACACAACGCCACCGAGTCCCGCCGTCACCACGGTCGGACAAAAAAAGTCGACGATTCGCGAATATTTTGAGTCTTTCGCGGTCACGCTCATCATGGCGATATTCGGGATGACGTTCATCCTTCAAGCCGTCACCGTGCCTACGGGCTCGATGCAGAATACGATACTGGTCGGCGATTATCTGCTGGTGAATAAGTTTATCTTTACGCCCGGCGGTGGCTCTCTGCCGTTTCTGCCACAGCGCGAGATCGGGCGCGGCGACATAATCGTCTTCAAATATCCCGGTAACAAACTCTGTCCAAAGAACGATGAAGCCCACGGTTCATCGGCAATTCCCTACCAAGTAAATTATGTAAAGCGCGTGATCGGCCTTCCGGGCGAGACGATCGAGTTTCGCGATAACCAGGTTTTTATTAACGGCAACCTGTTGCCCGAACGTCGCCTGATCGGCGACGCGCCCGACAACATATCGGCGCTGACCGTCTCAGAGTTCGAAACGCGTCGTCCCGACGAGACTTACGACGTGTATTACAGCAAAGATCGGATGGACGCGATCCGTGCTGCCGGCGCAGAGGCACAGCCGCGAACATCTACAAACCCGTGTCGGGGTTATCAATTCGGCGTTGCCGGCAAACAATCGGTCATTCCAGAAAACCATTTTTTTGTCATGGGTGACAGTCGCGACGCCAGCGAAGATAGTCGTTATTGGGGTTTCGTGCCGCGTGATCTGATCGTCGGCCGGGCAATGTTCGTTTACTGGTCGTGCGACCGCGGCGCATCTAATGGCGACATGCTTGGCTGCATCACGCATCCGCGACTGAACCGCATCGGTAAGTTTGTAAAGTAGTCAGAACCACCTGCGCCTATGGGGTGGTTAAACTACAGCTCGATTCGTTTTGACCATCTCACGAGATCGTTGGCTTAAACGACTACCGCAGATGGCTCTGACTCAATGAAGATCACACTTAACGAAGAGATCGCGTCGGCGCTTCGAGAGCATCGGCCAATAGTCGCGCTCGAGTCAACCGTCATCGCTCACGGTCTTCCCTACCCGCAAAATCTCGAAACCGCTCGTAAGTTGGAAAACACCATTCGCGATAATGGCGCGACTCCGGCGACGATCGCCGTATTTGACGGCGAGTGTTTTGTAGGTCTTGACGACTCACAGGTGGTCAGACTTGCAACCGAAAAGCAAATTCGCAAGATCTCGCCGCGCGATGTCGCTATAGCCGCTGCTAAAAAGCTCGATTGCGCCACGACGGTCGCCACGACGGCATTTTTTGCGCACTGCGCCGGGATAAAGGTCTTTGCGACCGGCGGTATCGGCGGCGTGCATCGCGGGTTTGCGGCGGATGTCTCGGCCGATCTGCCGGCGCTCGCAAACACACCGATCACGGTCGTCTGCTCGGGGGCGAAAGTAGTTCTCGATCTGCCGGCTACGCGCGAATGGCTCGAAACTCACGGCGTAACCGTGCTTGGCTGGCAGTGTGACGAGCTGCCTGCGTTTTATTCTCGCGCGAGCGGTCTGCCAATTGACGAACGAGTCGAAAACCCGGACGAAGTCGCTGAAATTGTACAGGCTCGCGACGATCTCGATCTGCGCACTGCGGTTCTCGTGACCGTTCCGATCCCGGCGGAATTTGAGATCGACCGGACCGAACTCGAAACAATTCTCGACATCGCATTGGCCGCGGCCGAAAACAAGAACATCGCCGGCAAAGAGACAACTCCCTTTCTGCTTTCGCAGTTGTCCGCGCTCACCGGCGGCAAAACCCTCGCCACAAACATCGCACTGCTGGAAAACAACGCACGCGTCGCCGCCGACATTTCAAAAGCTCTGCTTTACTAATCAAACTTTCCCGCCCGACAAGCAACCGTATTTTGAACTCAGCGCATCTAGGCAAGTGAGGTTCAACCGCAAAAGTCTCTTCCCGGAACATAATCTATTAGGAGTTGTCTAAGTATTTGACGATACGTCGGTTACCCCTGCGTGTCGCGGAGGGAGGAGTATGTCTAAAAAAAGTTTTATTGATTCGGTAAAGGTCGGCTCGCCCTGTGGCGAGTCATGGGAAAAGATGGCCGGCAGCGATCGAGTTCGGTTTTGTTCGCACTGTTCGAAACACGTGAATGATCTTTCGACAATGACGCGCAAAGAAGCGGCGCGATTTGTGCGACGCTCAGGTGGCGACATCTGCATTCGTTACATCGCGGATCCGGTTACGCGACAGCCGCTGTTTGCAAATCAGCTTTTGCAAATCACGCGGCGCGCTTCCGGCATCGCCGCGGGCGTCGTGAGCGCGTCAATGAGTCTTTCGACGGTGAGTTACGCGCAAGGCGGGATGGCCCCGGCCGCGATCGAAATGTCCGTTGTTCGCGCAGAAGGAAAATCGTGCGACGACAACCCAAACGGCAAAGCCAAATCTGCGGGCAAGATAAAAGGCACAGTCGTCGATCCTGTCGGAGCAGTGATTCCTAACGCAAGCATCACCTTGTTTAGCGGGAACCGAACGATCACGACATCATCTGATGCCGATGGCTCATATAAGTTTGAGAACCTGTCGCCCGGCACCTATCGTATCGAGATCGCCTCGCCTGGATTCGTGACAAACACACGAGAGCTCGCTATAAGTGATCGAAGTGACACGCCTGCAGATTCGGTGCTCGAAGTTGGTGGCTTCGAGGAATTCGTTGAGGTAAAACTTGATGTAGACGTGGAGGTATCGATCGCAGGTGGTGCAATTTCGGTCGTCGAATACACCTCGGCACTTTCCAGAGCGATCGCCGACGACGACGTCGACCTGGTGCGCGAGCTTCTCGTCAAGGGCGCGAACGTAAACGCAAAAGAAGAGAGCTACAGCAAGATCACGCCGCTGTTTGTCGCCGTCGAGCAAGGCAATGTTGAGATAGTGCGTCTGCTGCTCTATTTTGGCGCGAAAGTAAACGCACGCGACAACGAAAAGCAAACGCCCCTGATGCGGCTCGACGATGATGCTACGCCGGAGCTGGTTGAGTTACTTATGCAGTATCGCGCTAAGGTCGATGCGGTAGATAATGAGGGCAATACGCCGCTCATCCTCGCCGCGACACGTGCTAACCCTGAAGTTATCAAGTCGCTCATCGACGGCGGGGCCGACGTCAATGCCTTTAACAAAGAGGGCAAGACGCCGCTCATGAGCGCGGCCGACGGGGACAATATCGAGGGCGTCCGTATGTTGCTCGTCTCGGGCGCAAACGCGAGAGCGAAAGACAACGACGGCGATGACGCCTGGGAATACGCCTACGACGACGATATTAAGGCGCTGCTGGTGAGCTATGGCGCAACGCCGCGCCACGATCCGGACGAAGAAACTCCCCCTTCAACACAGTAAAAAAGAAAACCTAACCACAGATAACCGCAGACAGACACAGATAAGGCCGCTATTCTTGGGCGTCATCTGTGTCAATCTGCGCTCATCTGTCGTTATACTTCTCTTCTTTTTTCTTTTAAGACTAAGTGATAATATTCCGTTGTTTGCGGTTTTCTTACTCTCTGAAAAAAATTATGAGATATTGTCCGATCTGCGAAGAGCGTTACGACGACGAGGTTATCAAGTTTTGTACAAAGGACGGCACGCCGCTGCTCGACGAAAAGCAGCCGAACTTTACGACATTGCCCAGCCAGGATGTTGACGACGAGATCGGTCAGGAGACGGTGATCAGCCGACGTGAAGATCTATCGGACGCCTCGACGCGGCAGGGCGAACGTATTGTGATCCCGGCAGTCGACGATCTGCCGGCGGCGCAGCAGGTTCGCCCGCGCGCAACTCAGCCGTATTATCCACCGCCTCCACCGCCACAACCCAACACCGGCAAAACCATCGTATTGACCATACTCGGCACGCTCGGCGTGCTAGGGTTTGGCGCCGGGCTGTTTTGGTTTTTGCAGGGTGAGCCGGCTGCGAACACGAACGTCAATACGAACATGCCCAACGTGAACGTCAATCTGAACGCAAACGCGGGTTTTGACTCGAATTTTAATTTCAACACAAACGCGAACTTTGCGACGAACATCGACACAAACGTGAACACAAACCTGAACGCGAATATCAAGACACCGACGCCGACTCCGCGCCCGAGCCCAAGCGCCAGTCCAAGTCCTTCGCCTTCCCCAACCGCCACCGCGACGCCGCGACCGAGCCCTTCGGCGACGCGACCGGCGACGAATATCCGCCCGGCGAACACACCGCGATCGACGCCGGCGCCAACGCCGAGGCAAGGACCACGACCACCGGGGAATAACAACTAGTCGGAACCACCTGCGGTAGCGGGTGGTTGAACGTGACCACAATTCTCGGTTTGCTAATCTCGATAATCAATCTTAAACCACCCGCTACTGCAGGTGGTTCTGACTTGCAATCTCGACTGCGCGGCGTGGATCGATAACGCCCCAGCCTTGACGATCGACCTCGTAGTTCGGAAGGCGTTCGGCAGTTGAGATCAGGATTCGTTTTATCTCGGACGGTGTCAGCCTTGGGTTGGCCTCGAGCATCTGCGCGGCGACGGATGAGACGATCGGAGCCGCAAACGATGTGCCGTCAACGTACTTGTAGTGTTTTGTGATCACGTTCTCGCGCGTGAGCTTTAACGTTATGATCTGCCGGATGCTGTGAACGGGCCGATCAAGAGCAGCATCGAGTTCGGCGTCGATACCCGCGCCTTTGCGGATGATGTTGTGCAGATCGTTGTCGGGACTCTTGTCGAGTTTCTCCAAAAGCTCGGCCTGCTGTGCGGTCGGCGTGCCGGGCAAGATCGGCGCCGGGATCCAGATGGACGAAGCGATGACCTCGGGCTTTTGTAGGCCATCGACTGTCGGCCCGTAAGACGAGCGGTACATGCCGCGCTTTGCGCGGTTCATCGAGTTGTGGTCGTCGAGACCGCCGACGGCAATACATGACGGCGCGCTGGCCGGCGGAAAAACCGGATGATCGGGCATGTGGCCCGCGTTGCCGACAGCGCAGACGACCGTTATCCCGGCGGCGGAGCACGTCTCGACTATCTGCGACAACGGATCGGTCAGGTAACTTTGCTCGTCGTCGCCGCCGGCGGAAATGTTGACGATGCGAATGTTCAGGCGTTCGTGATTTTCAAGAACCCAGCTCAAGCCGTCTTGAATATTTTGCTCGCTGATGCGCCCGGTTTTTGCCAGCTTGACGAGCGCGACTTCCGACGCCGGTGCAATGCCACGATAAAAACCGTTCGACAAACTGCCGTCGCCCGCCGCGACGACCGACGTCATCATGCCGTGCCAACTCGCGACATCGGGCTCGAGCAAGGTCGATAGATCGCCGTCGCGGTCGAGCAGATTGCGATACGCGACGATACGATTTTCTAGATCGGCGTGCGGATAAAAACCTGAATCGAGAAAAGCTATCGTCACGCCTTTGCCCGTAAAACGCTCGTCGGCGTCCAAGCGGAGCGGCGTCGAGAGAACGTGCGAGCCATCCTTTTGTACGGCGGCGTCTTTGACGATCTGGTCTTTTGCACGTTCGAAGAGCCGAGCACAGCGGCCGCAAACTTCCTCGCAATCGCTCGCACCCGGCGCATTTGCGTGAATAAGTTTCGCAAGGTCGTCCGCGAGCGTCGACAACAGGACAAACTCGCCGTGCGCATCGCGCGAACACACATCACACGTCACGCCGGCATGTTCGGCATGTTGGCTTTGTGTTCTATATTTTTCGGAACTTGCTTCGTGCAGCGTCATCGTCGGGTTTCAAGTTTTCCACACTAACTGGTTAAAATCAATCGACAGGGATTTTGCCTGCGAAACACTAGGAATTTAGCCACAGAGAGCACAGAGAACACTGAGAATGGAAAACGACATTTTGACTCAGAAGATAATCGGTGCGGCTATCGAAGTTCATCGAACGCTCGGTCCGGGTTTGTTAGAGTCGATTTATGAAGAAGCACTTTGCCACGAATTCGATATGCGAGGAATTCGTTATCGGAGACAAGTCGAGATAGATGTGATCTATAAAGAAAAAATAATTAAAGGCCAGCGACTCGATGTGCTTGTCGAAGAAGAGGTCATCGTCGAAATCAAATCGCTCACCAAACTCGCCGAGGTCTCAATGGCACAAGTTCTGTCGTATCTAAAAGCAACCGGCTTGAAACGTGCGTTAATAATCAACTTTGGTGCAAAAATGCTCCGTGAAGGCATAAAACGAATTTCTCTGTGACCTCGGTGTTCTCTGTGGCTAAAACTTCTTATGAGTAAGAAGATTGGCCTTGCACTTTCGGGCGGCGGCGGACGCGGGTTTGCTCACGTCGGAGTGCTCAAAGCTCTGGTCGAGAATAACATCCCGATAGACATGATCGCCGGAACATCCGCCGGCTCGATCGTCGGGGCCGCGTTTGCCTCCGGAATGTCGATTGACGCCTTGATCAACATGTGCGGCCGCGTCCGCTGGCTGAACACGATACGGCCGTCATTTGGCTTGCGCGGAATTTTGTCGACTGCTCCTATGGGGAAATTTTTGAAAGCTGAATTTCCGGTGCATAGATTTGAAGAGTTACGGACTCCGTTCGCTGCCGTTGCCTATGACATTGGAAGTGAAAAGGAAATTGTATTCACAGCGCGCGGCGATCTGATCTCCGCCATTAGAGCAAGCTGCGCCGTGCCGGGTATTTTCGAACCGCTCAACAACGACAATAGCAGGCTGCTCGTCGATGGCGGTGTCGTTTCGCAGATACCGGTTGAGACTGTGCGTAAGATGGGAGCGGATATTGTGATCGCCGTCGATCTATTGGCGTGCGGCTCGACGTTCCGCTCACGGCCTCGCACTTCAATCGGCATGGCGATTCGATCAGCAATGTCGTTGCTCAGAACCGCTTCGAGCTATCAAGGAGCAAAAGCCGACATCGTTATCGAACCACAGATCGCTCATATTCGCCCCGACCGCATAAGTAATCGTGAAGAGTGCATAAAGCTCGGCGAAGAAGCCGCACGCGAGAAGATCAAGCAAATACAGCCGCTGCTAGATGCAGACTAGGGCGTAGCCACAAATACGGCCGTGACAAAAAAGGCGGCATTAGATACCGCCCTGCATACTCCCAAAACTAGCAATGAATTAAAATCTCAGCTTTGCGCCAAGCTGAACGCGTCTTGCGTCGAATGCCGACGTAAACCCGAGCGGAGAGCTCGGCCCAACGTCATGTCTCCCGCGGATGCCTTCGGTCCTGTCAAACGTCGGGCCCACGGTGTTATTCACCGACGCGATATTCAGACGGTTGAGCAGATTAAAGGCCTCCGCCGTCAGATCCAGACTGACGTTCTCGCCAAACTTTAGCTTTCTCGTCAATCTCACATCGACTGTCACAAAGCTGGGGCCTTCGCCGAGATTGCGGGCCAGAGCGCCCGACTGAACGCCATTGACGAGCAGCAGCGGGCGGTCGCCGTTTGTGCTTCGGTCACCGTTAACATCGGCTCCGGCGAGCAGATTGAACGGGCGCCCGCTGTTTGCCCGGAAAATTGGCGTAAGTGTCCAGTCACGCAGAAATGCATTTGAAGACGCGCTGTTCAATACGCCGTAGATTACGAATTTATGCCGCTGGTCAAATGCCGAAAGGGCGTACTCCGCCTTGTTGTCCAATTGATCGAACGCCCTGAAGTCGCTGTTGTAATCGGTCACCTGGTCATTGGCCTTGCTGTAGGTGTAGTTTCCAGAGAGCACAACCATCCGACCAAATTGCTTATTGAACTCAAAGACGATCCCGTTGTAATTGGCAGACGACGAAGATTCATAAAGAATTTCCTGGAATAGAGTGGGATCTCGGAAACAAGTAAAGATCGCCGCGCCCGTGCAGCCCGCTGCTGCGGACCACTCGCGGATGCCGCGCGAACTAAGCGGACGGTCAAGCAGATTGATGTCCCTCGCCCGCGTAACAAACTGCGTCAACACCCACGTGTAACTCACGCCAAAGCTAAAGCCGGGAGCGATCTCATGTTCGATGCCTATGCCCGCCTGCTGCGCGCGCGGATTACGATAGGTCGGGTCGGCGCGAAACAGAACGGTGAGCGGATTACGTGGCCCGGTCTGCGATACAACGATGCCGAACTGCGAAAGGTCGGACGGCCTGATCGTCCTGATCGTGTTCGGAATACCGATCACGCCTTGGGCGCGCAAAGTACGAAAGATATTAACGGGCCCGTTCACGGCAAACGGGTTTGCCGCATTTAGCGTGGTCAGGATCTGTGGGATCTGACGAAATCCGTTGATCTCGTTCAGTGAATTGACTACGTAATCGATCACGAACGGAATCTGCGAGTAAAACATTCCATATCCGGCTCGGATAACTGTTTTCTTGTCGCCGGTAGGATCCCATGACACGCCCACCCGCGGGGCGATATTGCCGTAGTAGGTTCGCAACGGCGATTTCCGCACATCGATCTCGTAGCGCAGGCCATAGTTCAATGTCAGGTTCGGGGTCACGCTCCACGTGTCCTGTCCGTACATTGAATAATACGGAAGTTTGCCGCCGACGATGGCATCGCCAAAGCCCTGCTGATACGAGGTTGGCAATCCGAGGTCGAGTCCCTGTAATTGGTTGATCGTGGTCGTTGCCAATTGAGGGCTGACAAACGAACCGGGCAGAACGCTGAATCCAAAGCGGCCGGGAAAAAAAGTTTGATCGTCGAAGAATCCATTCTTTAGAAGAAAGCTGCCGCCGAACTTCATACGGTGCGAGCCCCTAACCATCGACAAATTATTGGAGATCTCATATCGCCGATCGATATTGAACGCCGGTAGAAAAATGTCGCGGTTAAAGAATCCAAAACCGGTTACATTGAGTTCGGGCCCGTGCGGGTCGTTCGGGATCACGGTCAATTTGTTGTAATTGCCGTTAAGGCGCAGTTCATTGATCAAATTCGGACTAAAAATATGCGTCCATTGGCCGGTCAGGTTATGGTCAACATTATCCGCGTTGTTTGAGCGCGAAAACCCGAGCAATGCTCGAGTCGCCTGGTTGCCGTCCTCGCGGTCATTAAATCTGTAGCTGAGGAAGAAGCTGTTCGCCGAGCTCGGGTTGTGATCAAATCTGGTCGAAATATTATGTGAGTCGGCAGGAAACGGAAAGACACCGCTGTTGTTTCGAAACAGATCCTGCGTGCTTTGTTTTGCCGTGAGCGTTCCCTGCAGAATGGGAGCGCATTGTGCTCGCGTCACCATCGGTTGTCCGTTAAGACAAGTTACGAGCGAAGGGTCAGGACTCGCCGCAAGGGCCGCGATGATCGAGCTCTGCGCCGCCGTCGGCTGAAAAATTTGCAGATTGGTCAACACGGGAACCGTCGAAGATTCGCGTTTCCTGAGCCCTTCGTAAGACAAAAAGTAGAAAGTCCTGTCGCGTTTGATCGGACCGCCAAGCGCCCCTCCAAACTGCTGGCGATTTGCGTTCGGTTTTATCCTTACGACGTTATTGCCCTGTAAGACGATCGCGAACGGATCGCCGGCGTCGAGTGATTGGTTGCGGAAATAGGCAAAAACGCTTCCGTAAACATCGTTCTTTCCTGTTTTAGCTATGATGTTGATCACGCCGCCGCTTGCTCCGCCCAGTTCGGCGTTGTAATTACTGCGGTTAATTTGAAACTCCTGAACCGCCTCCTGGCCGAGATTTGCACGCACCCCGCCGCCCTGGTCGTTAGATTCCGAGCCGTCGACGGTGACGTTATTCCCTCGCCCGTTATTGCCGTAAAACGAGATGCCGCTTTGCGGCGTTTGGGTTACGCGAAAGTCAGAGTTGTCGGCAAGCGCGTTTGCATCGACCACGCCCGGGGCGAGCAACGTGTAAGTTAAATAATCGCGGCGGTCTATGGGCAGATCCCGGATATATCGCTCGCCAATTGTGTTAGATTGTTGTGATCTTTCGGTTTCTATCGCCAACGGGTCGCTGGTAACGTCCACTGTCGCGGTGGCGTCTCCGATCTTAAGCGAAAAATCCAGGTCCAGCGTTTGGCCAACCGTGACCTGAACGCCGTTTTTTGTCAGGATGCTAAAACCGCCTGATTGGACCTTGAGATTATAGGTTCCCGGCGCCAGATTTAATAATCGGTAATCGCCTTCGCTGTCCGAGGTGGTAGTTCGGCTAACGCCCTTGTCGGCGTCGGTAGCAGTTATGGTCGCGCCTTTAACCACCGCGCCGTTAGGGTCGGTGATCTTGCCCTTGATCTCAGATGTGGAAACACCGGCCTGTGCCATTGCGGTTACGGTAAGAACCGCTGTCAATATTAATGAAAAAAAGAAGCGTGTCATTGAGTAGTAACCTCCGATTTTGAACTTTGGATTCAATCAGATAGCCAGAAATCGTTCCTAAAAATGTCTCTAAGATGTCCGATTGAGAATGCTTTTATTACGCAATGCTACACCTAACAGCAACTGTGTTCAATCTAATTGTCAGCATTCTTTAGAATTGCATTCCGAGCGAATCCAAAAACAGGTTTACCTTGCTAAATGTTACTGCATAGTCGCAGCGTATGTTTGCACTAATTTCGCGAACCGTGCATCATTATTAAAGTTATCCGCTCTCGCACATCGCTGGTGATGTGTCCTCGGTCATGAAGTTTTCTTCGACGTAAGGTTACGGCAGAGTTGGTTGTTGGTAGGCATTGAGGCAGCTCGAGTCCGGGCCGTTTGCGAAACAAGATCTTTGGGGCCGACCGTTACTCCAAAATACACGATCAAATTTCGGTGCTTCTGTGACAGTCCTCCGTGAAAGAGGTACAAGGTGAATTTATTCTATGTCAATGAAACTTTATATTGGTAATCTTCCGTTTCAAACTTCGGGGCCGGACCTTGAGGAGCTTTTTGCCACTATTGGAGCAGTTGAGTCGGCGTCGGTTGTAGAAGATCGCGAAACCGGTCGTTCACGCGGTTTTGGATTTGTCGAAATGGCAAATCAGGAAGACGGCGAAAAGGCGATCGCCGAACTCAACGGCACAGAATTTGGCGGCCGCACGATAAAGGTGAACGAGGCTCGCCCGCGTGAAGATCGCGGTCGTGGTGCTCACGGCGGCGGTGGTTACGGCGGAGGCCAACAAAACCGCTGGTAAGCTGACGTTTTTGTCCTCTAAGAAGATGCCCGTTGGTTAAAAACCGCGGGCGTTTTTTATTTTTGAGGTTTCCCGCGCTTTGCGGTCCTTGGTTTTGGTTGGGCAAATGATCTTGTTCCGGCGACAACCGACTTACCCTTTATCTCAAACTCGACGGCCTTTGCCGCTTTGCCGTCGAGGAAAATATCGACGCGATATTTGCCGGGCGTCCAAAGGCCCTCCGGGCGACCCGTAAAATTTACGCGATTTTGCCCCTCTTTTGTCGTGTAGCTCGCCGTTACAACCTTTGTCTCAGCCTTAACGCCCGCCACACTTACGGCGACAAAGTTTATCTTCACCGTGACCGCCCTTTGCGTGTCGAGCAGCACAACGCAATAGATAGGAATGTCGGTCGGGGTAAATTCATCGACCTTCTCGCCGGCCTTGCCGCTGCCGTCATCTTTTGCGAGATACGCGTCCTCAACCGACGGCGCCGCTGGTACATCGCCCTGAGCGTGAGCCGCCGCCACAAAAAGAAGGCACAAAATTACAATGTGGATAACTTTCACGCCGCTTGTCTCCTCGGTGTTTTTCAGACAGTTATTTGAGCGGATAAGCGGCGAATTAGTTGCATAGGCTCATAATAAAATCAACAGCAAAAACTTCGGCTTCTGGATTTGTTAATAAGGTCTTTACTAGGTATATTTCATTATGCCGAGCTTTTCGGCCAACATTGTTTTCTAAGGCATTTGGGTCCGAAACTTCCTTGCTCTTGGACTATCTAAATCCCTCGAGCGTATGAATTGGCAGGATTTATGAAAACTCTCAGGCGTTTGGTTTTACTTTTCTTTTGCTTTTCATTTTCTACCGGTCTTCTTGCATCACCCGGCGATCTCGATCCAACATTCGGACCGGTCGGATTCATAGCCACTTCATTGAGTTCGGGGACGGATCGCGCGTATGCAGTTGCCCGCCAGCCTGACGGCAAGATAGTAGCGGCGGGGATTCGGAATGGCGGGGCAAACATGGCGATCGTCCGCTATAATCCCGACGGTTCGCTTGACAGTTCTTTTGATGGCGATGGCGTAGTCACGATTTTTAGCGGAAATTTCAACAATGAGGCGAGGGCCATCGCAATTCAACCCGATGGCAAGATCGTACTTGCGGGCACCTCGGTCAACGGTGGAAACAGTCTTTTTACGGTGGTCCGCCTAAATTCAAACGGCACACTTGACACGTTTTTTGATGGTGATGGAATTTTTACCGAGAGCCCAGGTGTCGCAGGCCTTCCAAATGCGATCGCCATTCAGAATGACGGTAAGATCGTGACGGCAGGGACAATAATAGTAAATTTTTTCTTTTCTGATTTTTCCATCGTGAGACTGAATACGAATGGTTCGTATGACACTAGCTTCAATGGGAATGGGAGGACAACAGTCAGCATAGGGACTCCGGCGTCAGGAAGCGAGGACGCGGCAACCGCAGTTGCGATTCAGCCCGATGGCAAGATCGTTGCTGGCGGGTACAGTCCGTTTGTTACCGCACGCGACTTTAGTCTCGCTCGGCTAAATTCAGACGGATCGCTCGACAACTCCTTTGACGGTGATGGAAGGGTACAAACAACTTTTGGCGGAAGCGGCCAAAATGAGGCTATCAACGGAATTGCCATCGATGGAACCGGTAAGATCGTTGCCGCTGGTGTAGCCAGCGACGGGTCGGTTAGAGGCTTTGCAATTGCCCGATACAACACTAACGGTTCGCTCGACACCACATTTAGCGATGATGGCCGAGTGATAACCGACATGAGCGGTAATGGTAATTCCGTTGGAAAGGGCGTGGCCGTCCAGACAGACGGAAAGATCGTCGCAGTTGGCTACGGCATTTCACAGATCGCGATTGTGCGTCATAACACTGATGGTTCTCTAGATTCGACTTTCAGTGGCGATGGTAAAGCTTTCATGAGCGTTTACGGGAGTTTTGCGACCGCCCGCGGTGTTGTGGCAGCACCGAACGGCGAGTTAGTCTTGGCGGGTTATGCAGCAAAGATAGGGGCGATAGATGAGGACTTTGTCTTTGCGCGATTTAACTCGGACGGAACGCCCTCAACTGACCTTGGAGTTTTCGGATATGTCCTCACAAATCCGTTCAATGAGACAAGTCGATCCAGCTCGGCTCGAAGCGGCGTAGTTCAACCTGACGGGAAGATCGTAGTTGGTGGCAATATAATCATCAGCAGTTCTGAATCGGTGGGTATGATTGCACGATATTTATCAGATGGAATTCTCGATACCTCCTTTGCGTCTTCGTCCAGTTCCGGTCAGGGTATTGCTACCGTTCGTGTTCCGGGGGGAATTGGCACGCAAGAGCTGGCTGGGTTGGCAATTCAACCGGACGGGAAGATTTGCGCCACTGGAACGTACGAAACCCAATCAGATGCCGGGCTGTTTGTTGCGCGATTTAACTCAGACGGCTCAGTTGACACTTCGTTTGGAGGTATGAACAGTGGTTTTAAAACGATCAGCGCAATCGACGGCGGCGGACCGGGACAAGATATTACGGTCTTGCCCGACGGAAAGATTCTGGTTGCGGGCGCTACTGCAAATATAGCAACTCAACTTGTAAAATTTGCGGTCTTTAAACTTAACGCTAACGGTTCAGTCGATACTTCATTCGGCTCAAACGGGATTGCAACAACATCGTTCAGCAGCAGCAATGATGTGGCATTTTCACTCGCGGCTCAAACGGACGGCAAGATTGTTGCGGTCGGCGCAAGTGATTTCGATTTGGGCAGCAACAGCCAGATTGCGCTCGCCCGTTTTAATACTAGCGGGACAATTGATACATCATTCGGCACCGGTGGAAAGGTTACGACAGAGGTCGGTGGATTTACGGATCTGGCTGCGGATATTCAGTTGCAGGCAGACGGCAAGATCGTCATAGGTGGTGTTAGTTGTACTGATGCGAACTGTGTCGGCGGCAACGGCCTAATATTCCGCTATCTTCTAAACGGTTCACTCGATCCGTCGTTTGACAATGACGGCAAGGTCTTCGTGCAGCCGACAATTTCCGGTTCAGCGACAAGTATTTTTGCTATTGCGATTCAACCCGACAGCAAAATTATCGGTAGCGGCTCGGTCATTAATCCGGGAACCCAGAGTGATGTTCTTATCGCGCGTTACAGCTCAGATGGCGCTCCCGATTCCACATTCGGTGCAAATGGAATTGTGTCTACTGACATTGGCAGCTCGAATCAAGAAGGTAATTCTGTTTCGTTACAGTCGGATGGCAAGATCGTTGCCGTTGGATCAAGCGCGGTCGGAACTCGGGACGATGTTGCTGTTTTTCGTTATCTCGGCAATCAACCACAGTCGCTCCGTAGATCTCCTTTCGACTTCGACGGCGACGGAAAGACTGACGTAGGGATATTCAGGCCCGGTGCTCCAAACGGTGCCGAGTGGTGGTATCAACGCTCGAGTAATAGTCAGGTGGCTGCCGTTCAGTTTGGCACTTCGACGGACAAGATTGTGCCCGGTGATTTTACCGGTGACGGCAAGGCAGATATTGCTTTCTTCAGACCATCGGACGGACACTGGTTTGTCTTGAGGAGCGAGGACAGTTCGTTCTTTGCGTTCCCGTGGGGCTCATCGGGCGATATTCCTGCACCTGCTGATTACGATGGAGACGGACGCACCGATCCGGCTGTGTTCAGGCCATCGGCGACGACTTGGTTCATCTCGAACTCGGGTGGCGGAACATCGTTCGTGACCTTTGGCATATCGACGGACAAGCCCGTTATGGCTGATTATGACGGCGATGCAAAGGCCGACATCGCGATCTGGCGAGCGGGCCCCGGTGAATGGTGGGGTCGACGTAGTACGAACGGCTCTGTGTTCGCGGTGCAGTTTGGCACAACGTCTGACCGTCCCGTACAGGGTGACTACACAGGCGACGGCAAAGCGGATATCGCATTCTGGCGACCCACGGATGGCAATTGGTTTATCCTCCGCAGCGAAGATTCCAGTTTCCTGGCGTTTCCGTTCGGCTCATCGGGCGACACGCCCGTTCCCGGCGACTACGACGGCGACGGCAGAACGGACTCGGCCGTGTTCCGTCCATCAAACGCCACATGGTTCCTAAACCGTTCAACCGCCGGCGTCGCTATTCAACAGTTCGGCCTCACGACCGACACGCCCATCCCAAGCGCGTTTGTGCCGTGAGATCAAGTTAGTTAACCCAATCGGCAATAAAGACGTTGGTGTCGCCCTGTGTCGCGGAGTTGCGGTTTGACGCAAAGACAAGCTTTTTGCCGTCGGGGGAAAACATCGGAAAGCCGTCGAATGTTTCGTTGTGTGTGACGCGTTCGAGGCCTGTGCCGTCGACGTTTATCAGCGCAAGATCGAAGTTTCGCTTTCGCGGGTCGGTCGCAAAATAATTTGTGCAGAAAATTATCTTTTTGCCGTCGGGCGTAAAGAATGGGGCGAACGATGCGGTGTTGAGTTTTGTTACCTGACGCTTATTTGAACCGTCGGCGTTCATCACCCAGATCTCAAACGTCGTCGGCACGATCAAGTGCTGTGCGAGCAGATCCTTGTAGCGTTTAATTTCATCCGGCGTTGTCGGCGTTGAACGGCGATAGACGATCATCTTGCTGTCGGGCGAGTAGAACGCTCCGCCGTCGTAACCAACTTCGTTCGTCAGTCGGCGGACATTTTTGCCGTTCGTGTCCATCGAATACAGTTCGAGATCACCATCGCGCTCGCTCGTGAAGACCATCTTTTTACCATTCGGCGAAACGGTCGCCTCGGCGTCGTAGCCCGGTGTGTTCGTGAGCTTCTTGATGTTTTTGCCGTCCGCGGTTGAAGTATACAGATCGTAATCGGGATAGATCGCCCATACGTAACCTTTCGAAAAATCCGGATTTGGCGGACACTCGCGGCTGCCGCCATGGGTCGACGCATACACGACTTTTTTGCTGTTCTTGAAAAAATACGAACACGTTGTACGGCCTTCACCGTTTGAGATCATCTGCACGTTTGAGCCGTCAATGTTCATCCGATAGATCTGATCGCAGCCGCGGCCGTCACGTTTTGACTGGAAAATTAACTGTTTCCCGTCTGACGAAAAGTACGCCTCGGCGTTTTCGCCGCCAAACGTAAGCTGCTTAACATTCTTGATACGCCGTTCGCCGCTAACGAGGAGTTTGTTGTCCTGTCCGGGCGTTGTTGACAAAAAAGTTATAATGAGGATGATAACGAAATACAGCTTTTTCATAGTTTTAGATTATATTATTCACATAATTTACGCGCATCCAACCTAGATGGTTTTACGAATTTAACTGTTAAGTAGATTAGCCGATGAATTTTGAGACAAACAAGGATGTTCTCGACTGGTTTGAGCGACAAGAGCGTTCGCTGACGCCGGGGTTTTTGGGCGCGATACCTTGGCACGAGGTCAAGGATCATCCGTTTGATGAGAAACTGATACCTGTTTTGTTCTACATGCGTGACGTCGAAACGCTCACCGACATGTATCATCGCGAACTGCTCCGTACGCCCACGGGTAAAGATCCGCATATTTCAAAATTTATGGAACGCTGGGGCGTCGAAGAGATAACACACGGCGAAGTCCTTAATAGATTTCTCAACGAGATCGGCGTCGAGACGGACGAAAAGTGGCAGACGCAAGTGCGCAAAGCGGTCACGACGACGTATAACGCAAAAGCATTTTTTCTATCGATGATCACAAACCTCGTCGGCAAACGGTTTACGGCAACGCATATGACGTTCGGGGCGATCCATGAGATGGAAGCCGCGCTCGGTTATCGCCGTCTCATCGCTCTCGGTAATCATCCCGTGCTCACACACATCGTTAACGGCATCATTCGCGAAGAGGCGATTCACGCGCAGTTTTATCGCAGCGTCGCCCGGCTCGAATTGCAGCGAAATGAGTTTGCGCAGAAGATGGCCCGCTGGGTGATCGATCATTTTTGGGCACCGGTCGGACAAGGTTCGCTCGCTAAACGCCGGACGGAATACACGGTGAAGACACTATTTGGCGGCAAGGACGCTACTGAATCGCTCGATAAAGCCGTCAGCCAACGCGTCCGACAGCTTCCCGGTTTTGCTGATCTCAACAAAATAAACGAAACGATCAATCACATGGCAACGACCTCGAATGTTCCTTTCGAGGCGGCGCTGCCTTAGTCTGAACGGCTTTTTTCAATCGCCTGACGTAAACGTCAGTGATAAATTACAGATAAAGTAATTCGGAACTCACAATCTCTTATAAACTTCAACGCCTTCTTTGAGTTCAACCGCGATCTTGCCGTCAGAATGAGCTAGGTCGAGGTGCGCGATCGCCTCAGAGATCGCGAGAAATCGATGAACGTCGTGACTGGCCGCGTCGGGAAATAGACGCTGTGAAACATCAAAGGCAGTAACGCCCGATTCCGCCACAAGATCAACGACGCGCTTTTGTCGCTCATCGATAGAGCGCACGTATCGGTGAAATATCTCTTCGAAATCTGTGACCGGTTCGCCATGCCCGCCGTGAACCAAGGTCGGCGATAGAGAGCGAATTCGAGCGAGGCTGACGAGGTATTCGCTCAGTGAGCGAAACCGACTTGTTGGGTCGATCGGATCCGGTGCGAGTATAGGGTTTGGCGTAATTCGCTTCAGAACACAATCGCCACAGATCAGCGTGCGTGTCGCGTCGCGAACAAACGAGCACGATCCCGGTGTATGGCCGGGCGTGTGCAAAACTCGCAACGCTCCGCCATCAAACTCGAGTTCCATTTCATCGACGAGCGGTTTGTAGTCACTCTCAGCCAGCGAATCCGTCAATAGACTGATCTCTTCGTACAACCCACGCATCTCGTCGAACACCGACGCCGGAACACCTGAGCGCATCATCAGATGGCGATGCGCATCCTGCGCGAGGCGACCGAACAGATGACCGGTTTCCCACTCGTGGACAAAAATTTCCGCGTCTTTTGCTTCATCGCGAACTCGCTTTGCAAGCCCGCAATGATCTTCGTGCGCATGTGTGAGCACGATTCGCCGCACGTCCGAGAAAGCAACGCCGTTAGCTGCCAGCTTCTCACGCAGGACGCGAGCCGCCTCGTCAGTCTTTGGTCCGACATCGATCAGCGTCACGGGGTCGTCACGGACAAGGTAAACATTGACGTCGCCGACGTAGAATGGCGTCGGAATCGATAGCGGAATGATCTTCATAACAGTGTCGGTGAATAACAAGAAATAGCACGTCGGGCGACGAAAATACAGAAGAACCAAGCGCGAACTGCCGAACGCACGGACAATTCGGGTAGCCATTTCCGTCCCATCTCGTGCAGTGGCAAGATGTTTTGCACCTATGATTAGGGTCTAATGAGAAAAAAACGTGCACTTTTGCTTGCTAAAATACCGTTTTTGGGTTACAAAATTCAAAGCAAATCATTTAAGTCAAAAATCCAGTCGGGCTATTGTTTGAAGTTTTTTACTCTACCCCAAATGCCGACAAGCCAATCGTTAAGCGTCTTGTCCGAAGATTTTCGACCGCACATACAAAGTTTGAAGGAGAATAAAATGAAAGTATTCACGTCCCGAGTTTCCGCAAGAGCAGCAACATTCTTGCTCGTCGGACTCACAACATTTTTGTTTGCCGCGTCTGCGATCGGCCAATCCCAGGTCGCAACCGCCGACCTGTCCGGCACAGTCACCGACCCCAACGGCGCCGTGGTCGCCGGAGCAACTGTCACCGCAAAGAATTCGGCGACGGGCATATCGCGAACTGTCACAAGTGGTAATGACGGCAGCTATCAGATCATCAGCTTGCCGCCGGGCGAATATAACATCACAGCCGAGGCCGCAACCTTCAAAAAAGTCGTCATCTCCGGTGTTAAACTCACCGTCGGACAGGCCGCTGAACTCACAATCAAAATGGAGATCGGCGGTGCCGATGTCGTGGTCAACGTCTCTGGCGATGACGTGCAGCTTGTCGAAACATCATCAAGCTCCGTCGCAAACACTATCGATCAGCAACGCATCGCGAACTTACCGATAAACGAACGAAGCGCAACCGGTTTTGCGTTGACGCTTTCAACCGTTGGGCGTGACAATGGCCGCCCGATCGGCCCGGCGCCAACATCGGGTTTAAACATCGGCGGTCAACGCGGACGTTCGACGCAGGTTAATGTGGATGGCGCGGACTTTACAGACAACTCGATCAACGCCGCCCGCTCGACCGTCTCGCAAGAAGCGGTACAGGAATACCAAATCTCGACAAACTCATACAACGCCGAATTCGGTCGCGCGACCGGCGGTGTCATCAACGTCGTCACAAAACGGGGAACGAACGATTTTAACGGAAACTTGTTTGGCTACATTCGTGACAAGAACATTCAGGCTCGTAACGCTTTCGCCCCTATCGACAAACCCGATTACCGCAGGACGCAATTCGGCGGCACGCTCGGCGGCCCGTTGGTCAAGGATAAGATGTATTTCTTCTTCGCGTTTGAGCGCCGCCAGCGTGACGAGTCTGGTTTTTTTACAAGTAACGTCGCGCAAGGATTAAACGGTTCATTCCCGTTTACCGTCACGGGCCTGCCTGCCCAAACATTTGGCAATATGACGCCTGCCCAAGTCGCGTTTGCTCAGGGCTTACTCGGTAATGCCGCGACGGCTGCTCTTGGTGTCCAATATACCTATTTGGCGTCAGGAGGCGGTTCAACGGCATTAACTGGAACAAATCCGCTTATTAGTCCAGGTGGAGCGATTCCGGCAGGACAAGTTGTTGGATCGAGATTTTTCCTCTCAGGCACACCGGTACCGATCAGCAACATAGCTTTTCGCCCGCTGAATGCTCTGCAAAAGATCTTTCCCATCACCGATAGATCAAATTTTTCGTCAATCAGGTTTGATCAAAACATCGATGACAACAACTTGCTCACATTGCGGTTTGGCTATAACACCGGCGATCTGACCGGTATTCAGGTCGAATCGCAAAATCAGTCGCTCGGGCAGAATGATTTCTCGAGAACCGGCATCACGAGTCTTATCGATACTTCTCTCTCGGCAAGCTTACAATCCACATTGAACTCAAACGTGGCGAATGAGTTTCGCTTTACTTTTGGTAAACGTCGAACTAGCTTCAAGTCGCAAAACGGCGAGGCCGTTGCGTACAACATTTCCGGAACGGCATTTATTGGCCGTGAACTTTTCTCGCCGGTTAACCGCGACGAAATTCGTTTCCAGTTTGCCGATAATTTGAGCTGGGTTCGCGGAAATCATACTTTCAAATTCGGCGGAGACTTCAATTTTGTTTCCATTCCGGAAGCCAGATTTGAGTTGAATTTTGCCGGTCTATTCAATTTCGGCGAGCTTAGTGCTGCATCGTTGATCTGTCCGAACGTTCCTGCCGCACAACAGGCCGGTTGCGTAGCAACTCTAGGACCTTCACCAAATCTCACACCTGTCCAAACCTACGGACTCGGCTTCCCGTCGATCTTTATTCAGGGATTTGGTAATCCGATCAGCAAACTCAACAACAAGCCGATGGCTTTCTTTGCACAGGATTCGTGGCGTGCCTGGAAGAATTTCACGATCAACTACGGCGTCCGATACGATTACGAACTCTCTCAGCAGATCGCACCTACGCCATTTAGCGATCCGCTTTCAGGAATTAATCTTACGGCGGCTGATATTTTGGCTGCTCAGGACGCGTTGGGCGTGCAGCAAGGCTTTCCGCGTGATAATAACAACTGGGCTCCGCGTCTCGGGTTTGCATGGGATGTTTTTGGCAATCAGAAAACAAAGATCAGCGGTTCGTTCGGACTCTACTATGATCACCCGCTCCTCGCGGTCGGATTTAACTCGGACATTGCTGACGCGGCGCAACAGCAGCAGTCGGTTTTGACGCCGGGCAGTCCGTCGCCAACATCGCTTTTCAACGCAACACAGGTTTTCCACGGCACCGTGTGCGGCGTTGTTGGTTCGGCTCCGTCGATTTGCGGACCAGTTGTTACGCCTGGCGTAGCCACGAGTTCACAATATCAATTTGGCCGTCAACGATTTAACGACCAGACATTCACCGGCTTTGGCGCTGTTTTGCCTTTCACGTTGCCGGTTGCAAAGAATTTTGAACATGCCTCAGCAACACAAGGTAATTTCACTGTTGAGAGGCAGTTGTCGAAGAATATGGCGATCTCAGCCTCGTATATCCGCGTTTCAGCACATCATCTGCCACGACCGACTGACCTGAATACGCCTAATACTGCCTTGCAAATTCAAAACTTCTTCCGTCTCGCCGGTCGCAACCCGTCAAGCACAACCGAGGCAATAACGCTTTCGATTCCGGCGGCATCGACGCCGGCAGTTCCGTTCTTCGTGTGCCCGGGCGCTCCGACGCTGACCTGTTACGCGAACACAATTTCGGGCCCCAACTTTGGACAGCCGGTTGTGATCGTCATTCCTGGAATGATCGCAGCACCGCTCGCCAATCCGACAAGCCGCGTGGTCGCACCCGCGATCGCAAACTTCTTCCGTCCGAATGCTCCAAACTATTTTCTTGCGCGGGCACTGGGCGGGCCAGCTCTTACAAAAGCTCTCCTAGACTCGCAGCTTGCAGGAAGTTTACGAACGCCGGGCGTTATCTCGCCGTTTGGCTCGGTCAATGCCCAATTGTCGGATGGCAATTCCAGTTACAACGGACTCAAAGTTGAGCTTAACCGCAGATATGCAAATAACTTTTTGTTCCTTGCGAGCTACACTTGGTCGCATTCGATAGATGATTCGTCCGATCTACAGACGCTTCTAATATCTCAGAACGTAAATCGCTTTGATCTCGAAAAAGCTAACTCGTTATTCGATCAACGACATCGTTTTGTTTTCAGTGGTGCGATGAATTCACCTGATAATTGGAGAAATGGTAGCGGTTGGCAAAAATTCTTTGCTGACTTTACGCTCGCTCCTATCATCGAGATCTCGTCAGGCAAACCGTTTAACATCATTACCAACGTCGACTCTAACAATGATCAATCTACACAGACCGATCGTCCTGCCGTAAATTCAAACGGATCGCTTTGCGCCCCAGGGACGCCGGGCTGTGTTACGCCTCTAATTACAAACGGCGTATTCTCGACAGGAAGCCTCGGACGCAACGCGGGCATCACTCATAGCTTTATGAGCTTTGACTTGGGCGTGACGAGAGCCATCAGATTTAACGAAAGGGTTCGTCTCGATCTGATCGCTCAGGGCTTCAACCTCTTTAATCGGTTTAATGAGGCAAGTGTTACGCCGCTGTTTTCTGACGTGAATGTTTTCAATCAAAGAGCTAGCAATGGAGCCTATTACAGTCGTCCGACCGCTGCATATGATCCACGGCAGTTCCAATTCGGAGCGAAACTTATCTTCTAATTGAACAGCTTTTCTTATAAAACTTAGCCGAATGGTTTACGACCGTCCGGCTTTTTTCTTTGGCCGCGAATACACGACCTCAGTACATTATTCGTGCATTCGTGGCAAAATCTCTTTATGGCTCCGTTAGCGGAAAAGATAAAACAAAAGGCGGTCGAGATCGGTTTTGACAAGGTCGGCATCGTGCGAGCAGATCCGCTGACACACGAGCGCGAATATCTCGACAAGTGGTTAAATAAAAACTTTCATGGACAAATGGCGTGGATGGAACGCGAACCGGAAAAGCGAGCTGATCCGCAACTGCTTTTCCCTGAAGCAAAATCCATCATTGTCGTCGCCGTGAACTATTTCACCGATCACAAACACGCTGTCGATGAACGACATGGCAAGATATCGCGTTACGCGTGGGGCGACGATTATCACGATGTTCTGCGCGAAAAGCTGAGTGAGCTGCTCGAGTGGATACGATCTGAGCACCCACAGGTGACCGGCAAAATTTGCGTCGACACCGCTCCGTTCATGGACAAGGCATGGGCAGTGCGTGCAGGTCTCGGCTGGCTCGGCAAACACACAAATCTGATCACAAAGGAACTCGGCTCGTGGGTTTTTATCGGTTCGCTGCTCGTCGATCTCGAGCTCGATCACGACACGGAAATAGTCGAAGATCACTGCGGCACATGCACAGCTTGTCTGGATGCGTGTCCAACAAATGCGATCGTTGAGCCGTATGTTGTCGATTCGCGCAAGTGCATTTCGTACGCAACGATCGAGCTCCGCGACGAAAGCCTACCCGATGACATCGCCGCAAATCTCGACGGCTGGCTCTACGGCTGCGACATTTGTCAGGACGTTTGTCCGTGGAACCGATTTGAAAAACAGACGAGTGAAACGCGGTTCGAGCCGCGTGGCGGTGAAACTTCACTCGATCTCGACGCGACTGCCTCAATGGAGCACGACGAGTATGTGACACGATTTCGTGGCTCGGCCGTCAAACGCGCAAAGCTAACGGGGCTAAAGCGAAACGCAAGACATCTAACCGAGTCAAAACAGTCGGGAGGCGGATAATGGCGTCAACTAACGGGATGAAAATGTTTGTCAATGGACTTTTGATCTCAACGGCGATACTGATGTTTGCGGGCTTCGGCACCGCACAATCGTCGACGCAGGACGCCGCGACACGCGAATACAAGCGCTTGGTTAACTTGAGCGCGGTTTTGCGCAAGATAACCGGCAACAATCATGACAAGGAGCCCTACCGTTCATTGCTCAAACGAAACGACAAAGACATTGTTTACAGTGATCCGTCCGGCGAGTGGTATGTGGTTTCGCGACGTTTTTGGGATCTCGAAAAAAAGTATCGCAAGCTTGCCATCGCCGACCGGATCGCGTGGAGCGCCGCCGAAAACCCGTTGCCCGGCGAATGCGAGGGATATGTCCCCTGTTATCTTGGTGCGATCCGCCGGACCCACGGCGAATATTTGAAGCGCTATCCGCGCGGCCGCTACAGCAAAAAGGCCGTTGGGCGAATGATCAAGTCCTTGCAATATTTGGTTGATGACGCAGCATCGAGGAAGAAAAACCACGACGGCCCTGCCGAGGACGACGTTGAATTTGCAGAGCTGATCAATGCGCTTGTGGGGATTTTGAAGCCGGTCCCGCACGGCGAAAAGAAAATTGCCCTGTCGCACCTCAAGACAATCGAGTCAGCGTACAAATAGTGCCGATTTCTAGTCGAGCTGCGTTCCTGTATCATGGAATCATGCTCCGCGATGCACACAACCGCACGATCCGTGATCTCAGGATTTCGCTGACAGATCGCTGCAATTTTCGCTGCTTTTACTGTCTGCCGCATGGGGAACCGTCGTGGGCAAAGCGCGAAAAACTTTTGAGCTTTGAGGAGCTGGAGCGTGTCGTGGCGATCTTTGTCTCTCTTGGGATCGAGAAGATCCGTCTAACCGGCGGCGAACCTTTGATTCGCCGCGACGTGCCGGTGCTGGTTGAGAAACTATCGCGGCTGAAACCCCAACTTAAAGACATCGCTCTCACGACAAACGGTTACGATTTTGCGCGACACGCTGATGCTCTAAAACAAGCAGGCTTGGACCGCGTGACGATCAGCCTCGACACGCTGCGCCGCGACCGATTTACCGAGATCACCGGCGTAGATGCTCTCGACAAGGCCCTCGAGGCAATAGAACTCGCCAGATCGCTCCGCTTCGAGCCGGTTAAGGTAAACGCCGTTGTCGTTCGCGGGCGGAACGATGATGAGCTTGTCGATTTTGCGCGTTTTGCTCGCGAGCACGCGGTCAGTTTTCGCTTTATCGAGTTTATGCCGCTCGACAGCGGCCACGAATGGAGCCGCGCGCATGTAGTCGCGGGCCGCGAAATTCGCGACGTCATCAACGCCGTGTATCCGCTAGAACTAAAGGAGACTTCACGCGGCAGTGAGACGGCTTGGAAGTATGCGTTTGCCGACGGTGCTGCGGGCGAGATCGGCATCATCGCTCCGGTGACCGAGATGTTCTGCGGCGCGTGCTCACGAATTCGCCTAACCGCCGACGGCCAAATTCGCACATGCCTCTTTTCCACCACCGAGCACAACCTGCGAGATCTTTTGCGCAGCGGTGCCAGCGGCGACGAGATCGTGAACTTTATCGAAAACGCCGTCCTAAAAAAAGAACCCCGTCATCACATAAACGACGCGGAATTTGTGCAGCCTGAGAGGACGATGAGTTTTATTGGCGGTTAGAGTCAAGAAATTCGGCTATGAGTTTCAGGTACTCGCTTCCGGATGTAATTGAATCGTGGTTTGTTCCGGTTAAGGTTTTCACAATAATCTGTTCGGGCGGAAACCGCTGGACCAAGGCATCGGTATTTCCTCGTGGAATGGTTATGTCGTTCTCTGCTATGAGAACCAAGGTCTTGGCCGGTACGTCCTTTACCCTAGAAGCGGAATCGAACTTATCTTTCAAAAGCAGTCCGATAGGAAAAATTGGGAAGTGTTTCTTCGCAACGTTTTCGATACTGTCGTACGGCGTTATCAGAATCAGCCTGTCAACCTTCCTTACCGATGCGAGATAAACCGCCACACCTGAGCCCAAACTACGGCCTACTACAGAGACGTTTGGAAACTTCGCCTGGACATGATCGTAAACCGCAACTGCATCAGAAAACAATGCCGCCTCCGATGGCGTTCCGCTGCTCCCGCTGTAACCTCGATAGTTAACGAGAAATAGATTTTGTTTTGGAACCGCCGCCGCAAAAGAGCCAAGATAGCCGGAGACGTCGTCGGCATTGCCTCCAAACAAGATAATCGCGTCGGCGCTATCGGCGCTTCTTGTGAGAACTCGCAAAGTCTCGCCCTCGGATTCGATCAGAATTACCGGAGTATCGTCCGCCTTTGCCACAGACGTTGGAAAATATAAGAGCGAACGCTGTGTCAAAAACAGAAATGTGCAGGCAGCAAAATACAAGGACAGAACCGCGACCACGAAGATAACGACAACCTGTATGTTTGAAATCGACCTCATCCCTGCTTTCTGCCCATCATATCCAATCCAACCGCGGCGACGAGGATCGCTCCTTTAATGATGTCCTGCATAAAATCGCGGACGTTCAAGAGCGACATACCGTTGTCGAGACTCGCCATGATGAGTGCGCCGAGGCATGCGCCAAAGATCGTGCCGCGTCCGCCCATAAGAGAGGCTCCGCCGATAACGCAGGCTGCGATGGCGTCGAGTTCCTTTAGAACGCCGGCGTCGGGCGCCGCGCTTCCAACACGCGCGGTAAAGATCAGTGACGCGACGCCGGTCAGAGCGCCGAGCAGTGCGTAAACTTTTAGCACGTTTCGCTTATTGTCGATGCCCGAGAGCCGCGCAGCATCCGGGTTGCCGCCGATCGCGTAGAGATAGCGGCCAAAGACAGTCGAGTTTGTGAGAAACGCGCCCAGTAGCGCAACAACAAGCAAGATCAGCACAGGAACCGGAACGCCGACGTATTCGCCGTTGCTCTCGTACATGTTCATCACCCAGACGAACGCAACGATGCCGACGATAGGAATGATCGCTTTCGCGACTTCACCAAAATAATTCGGCTCGCCAAGGCCGTAATCCTTCACGACGCGCGCTCGGCGATACGCCATGAAAAGCACAAAAAGAACTGCAACGGCTCCAATCATCCAACCCGCCATTGTCCCAATATAGCCTTGGCCAATTGTTTTGAATGTCTCGTCCGAGATCGGTATCGTGTTCCCGCCGAGCAGCCACTTGACGGCGCCACGCCAGGCGAGCAGTCCGCCGAGCGTGACAATGAACGCGGGAATATTAAAATACGCCGTCAGCGCTCCATGAAAGATGCCTATCAAAGTGCCGACGACAACGACGGCGACGATCGCAATCGGCAGCGAGTACCCCATCGTCGTTAATAGAACAGCCGTGATGCCGCCCGTAAAGCCGAGCACGGAGCCAACCGACAGATCGATGTTGCCCGAGACGATCACCATCAGCATACCGACGGCGATAATTCCGGTGACCGACATCTGCGTCATCAGGTTCGACAGATTTCGCGGCGTCATGAACGTTCCCTCGGTCGCCCAGTGAAAGTAGACCCAGATCATGCCGAGCACGGCGATCATGATATAGGCACGTAACGCGGTTGCGTTTACCCTAGATTTATTTGTGTCTTCCATCTTAAATACTATGTCCGGTCGCCGCGGCCATTACTTTTTCAGCAGTAGCTTCCAAACGCGTAAACTCGCCCGCAACGCGGCCCTCGTGAAGCACGATAACCCGGTCTGCGAGACCGAGAACCTCGGGCAGCTCGCTCGAGACCATGACTATGGCGAGCCCCTCGCTTGCGAGTTTGTTTATCTCGGCGTAAATTTCCTGCTTTGCTCCGACATCGATGCCGCGTGTAGGTTCGTCGAGAAAAAGCACTCGCGGATTTGTCAGCAACCACTTACCGAGCACGACCTTTTGCTGATTGCCACCCGACAGCGTGTTCGCGATCACCATCGGCGAGTTCGCCTTGATGTTAAGGGTTTGCATCGGGGCATTTGCCGCGACGCTCTCGCGGGTTTTGTTTGTAAGTAGGGCGCCTGCAATTTTGCGCAAACCTGCAAGCGTCATGTTATCGAGGATCGTCTGCTCAAGTATCAGACCGTAACGTTTGCGGTCCTCCGTTACAAAACCGACGCCTGCGCGAATCGCGTCCGACGGTGAAGTTATCGTCGCCGGCTTGCCGCCGATCTCGAGCACTCGAGAACACTTTCCCTGCCACGCGCCGAAAATCGCCGTCAAAAGCTCACTGCGCCCGGCTCCCATAAGACCCGCGATACCGAGCACTTCGCCACGCCGCACGTTGAATGAAACATTATCGACAAGTTTCTTATCCGGGGCATCCATCGAATAAACGTTGAGATCTTTTACGCTGAGCGCCACGTCGCCGAACTCATGCGCGGCCAACGGAAAGATGTCGCCGACCTCGCGTCCGACCATTGCCGCGATCACTTTGTTCTTATTGGTCTCGCTCGCAGCGTGCGTTCCGACTGTGCGCCCGTCACGCAAAACCGTGATGCGGTCGCTCATTCGAAAAACTTCGTCGAGCTTGTGGGAGATGTATATCATCCCGACGCCACGCGATCTGAGTTTGTTGAGGATCTCAAACAGCGACTCGATCTCCGACTCGGTCAGGGCCGCTGTGGGTTCGTCGAGAACCAGTATCCTCGCTTCCTGCGACAACGCCTTTGCGATCTCGACAAGTTGCTGCTGACCAATGCCAAGGTCGCCGACGCGCGTTCGCGGGTCGATCGGTAGATGCAGATCTTGCAACAATTTGGATGCTCTATGATATAGCGCCGGCCAGTTGATAACGCCAAACTTCGATGGCTCACGTCCAAGGAAAATGTTCTCGCCGACCGAGAGTTCTTTAACGAGCGAGAGCTCCTGAAAGATGATCGCAATACCGGCATTTTCCGAATCACGAATGTTCCTGAACTCACGGGTCTTGCCATCGATAAGGATCTCACCGTCAAAACCGCCGGCGGGATAGACGCCCGAAAGAACCTTCATCAGCGTCGATTTACCTGCTCCGTTCTCACCGACAAGCGAATGGAATTCGCCCTCGTTCAAGGCCAGACTCACGCCGTCAAGCGCGCGAACGCCCGGAAACTCCTTTACGATGTTACGCATTTCGAGCAACGGCATGATCGTTACAATTTACCAGCAATCGAGTTGTATTCTATACTCTCGAATATGTCCGAACAAACAGCGATCGAGTCTGTACTTCACGAAGAGCGCGTTTTCGCGCCGTCGCCCGAGTTTGCAGCGAACGCCCACATAAAGAGTTTTGAAGAATACGAGGAGATGTACGCCGAGGCCGCGGCCGACATACCCGGGTTTTGGGCTAAGCAGGCCGAGAGTCTTGACTGGTTTAAAAAGTGGGACTCGATCTTAGAGTGGAACCTGCCACACGCAAAGTGGTTTGTCGGCGGCAAGATAAACATCTCGCACAACTGTCTCGACCGCCACCTGACGACCTGGCGAAAGAACAAAGCGGCATTCATCTGGGAAGGCGAGCCGGGCGAGCAGCGAACGCTGACGTATCTTCAACTGCATCGTGAAGTTTGTCGGTTTGCGAACGTCCTGAAGAAGCTCGGCGTTGCCACCGGCGATCGCGTCGCTCTGTATATGCCGCTCGTTCCGGAGCTCGCCATTGCGATGCTCGCGTGCGCACGCATCGGCGCGACACACACCGTTATTTTTGGCGGATTTTCGGCCGACGCGATTCGCGACCGCGTTAATGATTGTGGCTGCAAACTCGTGGTCACGGCCGACGGCTGCTATCGCCGCGGCACCGAGCTCAAACTGAAAGCTGCTGTCGATGATGCAATTAGACAATGCCCAACGGTTGAAAATACAGTAGTTTATCGTCGCTCGGGAAGCGAGATTCACATGACGCCGGGCCGCGACCACTGGTGGCACGAGATCATTCAGACGGTCGACGATGATTGTCCGCCTGAACATCTCGACTCGGAGCATCCGCTTTACATTCTTTACACATCGGGCACGACGGGAAAGCCAAAAGGCATCTTGCACACAACCGGCGGTTATCTGACTCAGACCGCGTACACGGCCAAGATGGTTTTCGATCTAAAGGATGAAGACGTGTACTGGTGCACTGCCGACATTGGTTGGGTGACCGGTCACAGCTACGTGGTCTATGGACCGCTGGCAAACGGCGCGACCATTTTCATGTACGAGGGTGCGCCGAACTTCCCCGACTTCGATAGATTTTGGGACATCATCGAACGACACAGGATCACGATCTTCTATACAGCGCCGACTGCGATCCGAGCGTTTATTAAATGGGGCGAGCAATATCCTTTAAAGCATGACCTCTCAAGCCTCCGGCTGCTTGGCACGGTCGGCGAACCTATAAACCCTGAATCATGGATGTGGTACCGCGAAACGATCGGTAAGGGACGCTGTCCGATCGTCGATACCTGGTGGCAAACCGAAACCGGCGCCATCATGATCTCGCCACTGCCTGGGGCGACGCCGACCGTGCCGGGAACCGCGACGCGACCGCTGCCGGGAATTCTGCTCGACGTAGTTAATAAGAAGGGCGAGTCGGTCGGCGGAGGCGAAGGCGGCTATCTCGTCGCAAAACATCCGTGGCCATCGATGCTGCGCACATTGTGGGGCGACGACGAGCGTTATGAGCAGGCTTATTGGTCGGAAATACCCGGATTCTATTTCGCGGGTGACGGAGCTCGTCGTGACAAACGCGGCTATTTTTGGATAATGGGACGCGTCGATGACGTGATAAACGTCAGCGGCCACCGGCTCGGTACCGCCGAGATCGAATCGGCGCTCGTCTCACACGAAACTGTCGCCGAAGCGGCCGTCGTTGGCCGTCCCGACGATCTAAAAGGTCAGGCTATAGCCGCATTTGTTACACTCGAAGGCGGCCGGGTTGGGAACGACGAATTAAAGGAAACATTGCGTGCGCATGTCGCAAAAGAGATCGGGGCGCTCGCAAAGCCCGACGACATTCGCTTTACCGACGCCCTGCCAAAAACACGCTCGGGCAAGATCATGCGCCGCCTGCTGCGCGAACTCGCAACCAGCGGCAACGTCGCCGGCGACGTAACAACGCTCGAAGATTTTTCGGTTCTTGAAAGATTGCGTGAAGACGAGGAGTAATTGAGGAAATATATTTATGAAACACATCTTTGCTTTGGGAATCTTACTATGCGCATTGTGCCTCCCGGTTTTTGCTCAGGGTGATTCGTGTTTCCATGCCGGTTGGGTAACTGATCGAGATCCAAAGGGCACGAATATTCGCGACACAGCGAGTTTGAAGGGAAAGGTCATCGGCAAGATACCAAAAGCCGCGACGGACGGCGAGCAAGCCATGTTAGAGATCATCGGGTACTCAAATGGCTGGTTGAAAATCAGACTAGCCGAGAGCGTTGACGGAACAATCTTTTTCAAAGGAATCGGGTGGATCTCTGCTAAGCAGGTCACTGCAAACGTCGAAACGAATACGGGCAAACCCGCCGCGCTCTATTCGTTACCAAAGAGATCAAGCAGGAAAGTCGGAGCGATTCCAAGCGAGACCCCGATAAATATCGTCGGCTTTGACTGCTTTGGCTTCAAGATCGTCTACAAAGGAAAAACGGGTTGGCTATCTACGGACGACGCTTGCGGAAATCCTGTTACGACTTGCCCGTAGGCTCGGCGCGTGCGGCAGTGCGCAGAGTCAGGGAATAAGTTTCCGGTGATCAGGAATGTCATTTTTTGCATCCAGGTGAATTATGGAAAACGCGAATTTTGAAACCGCAACGCTTGCGGCCGGTTGTTTTTGGTGCGTCGAAGCGGTGTTTGACGATCTGATCGGTGTCGAGGACGTAGTGTCCGGCTACTCGGGCGGTCACACGGAAAATCCGACATACCAGGAAGTGTGCTCCGAGACGACCGGACACGCCGAGGTTGTACAGATCAAGTTTGACTCAGATGTGATCTCGTTCAAAGAGATCCTGCAAGTGTTCTTCACCGTCCACGACCCGACTCAGCTAAACCGCCAAGGCAATGACATCGGCACGTCCTATCGTTCTGCGATCTTTTATCATTCGGATGAGCAGCGGAAGATCGCTGAAGAGGTCAAAGCCGAGATCGCGGGCGAGAAGATTTACGATGCCCCAATCGTCACCGAAATTACGGCTTTTGAAAAATTCTGGCCCGCCGAAAACTACCATCAGGAGTACTTTGCGAACAACCCAAACCAGCCATATTGCGCGGCTGTCGTGGCTCCAAAGGTGGCCAAATTTAGGCAAAAGTTCATCTCGAAACTAAAAAGCCAGCACTGAGCCTGTAAGCGCCTTTCAAAACAATTAGTTAAAATATGTTTGACATACATTAAATTCCTGGATACTATTACATTTGTGGTTTTGCGCGGTTTGCTTAGCCACCGCCCACCTCCTCAAAAAAAACATCCCGCAACAATTTAGACAACATCTAACGGAAGCTCCAACTGAAGTTTGCTTCTATTAGAGTGCCTTGCGTCTATTTGAACGCCAGGTTTTTCAATAATTATATGAAAAATTCGATCTTAATAAATGGCCGCAAGGCTGTTACCACCTTTTTCGCGACGATGCTGCTGCTCTCGGTAGCCGTCGTTCTAGATTTTCGTTCAAGCGCGCAGGAGCAAGAGAGGCTTTTCGACGGGGCAAAGACGGCGAGCGGTTCCTTTTACACATCGAAAGCTGCCGCGTTTCCACCTGTGCTAACGATCACACCAATCACGTGGGGGGTCGTGGGGTTAGACAGCAACAATGTGAATGACGGCCCAAATCTGTTCCCAGTAGGTGCCCGCGTTTGTAATAACGGCGATGCGCCTGCGACCAACGTTGGTTCTACAATTGTCTGGGATTCGGCAAACGCCAACATCAACCTGCGGGCCGGTACGATTTCGTCGCTAAGCGTGCCTTCGCTCGCTGCGGGTTCCTGTACCGATTTTTACTACGAGATCGAGGTCACGCGCACGACCGCAGCCTATAACACGACTCGTTCGTTCCACATCACGGCAACAGCCGACACCCTCGGTATCATAAGTACGCCGACCCCGCGCGAGATCTATGTCGAGAAGTTGGTTTCACAGAACCGAAACAGCGTCACAGCCATCAAGCTCAATGGAGCGACGGTGCCGTTCGGCGGCACGATGAATCTGCTCGTTGGGAACACATACACGATTGAGCTCGTTGCGTCGACGGCGACTAACGGATACGAACAGATTGAGAGTTTCATCAATCTGCCCAATATCATCTTCCAAACGCTCAGCGTGTCTTCTACGTACACGGCTCCGACCGGTTATACCGGTAACAAATTATACGAAGATGCATGCGGCTGGAATCCTAGTCCGCCCGGCGGCACTTACCGCTCGTGCATCGGCCCGACTTTTTTGCCCGGCGAAGACAAAGCGGGCGGAAATGTGACGGTCGCCTATACGGTAAAGGTACTGTCGGGCGCCGGAACCACAAGGACGCTCAACACGCTTATCTACGATTTTTCGGGCAGCAGCTATCACTACAATGACGATTTTTCGACAACATTCGTGAACGCCCGGGTCTCGCTGCCGCCAACGGCGGCGAACGTCTCGGTCGAAGGCCGCGTCCTTCTCTCGGCCGGCAATGGCGTTCGCAATGCCACCGTCATTCTCACAGAAGCCGACGGCACACAGCATGTCGCAACAACCGGCAGCTTTGGCTATTACCGCTTTAACGAGATCGAAGCAGGTCAAAGTGTTGTCGTGAGCATCCGCTCGAAGCGATTTACGTTTAACCCGTCGTCGCGAGTTGTCAGCTTATCAGACAGCGTCGCCAACCTCGATTTTATTGCTCAGGAGTAAAACCAACTGCCCTTTTGTCGGACTACGAGCGGTTGTAAAACGACCGCTCGTTTTGTTTTAAAGCTCGCCCGCCCTGCAGCAAATTCCTCCAACACAGACGTCACATCGATCACGTCGTTTGACAGCGTCAACGATGCGGGCAACGTCTCTAAGAGCCATAAAAAGTAGAGTTAAAATTTGTTTGACATATACAAACAGTGCTTGTATTATTAGTTTTGTAGTTGAGCGCGTTTTGCTCAGCCGCGCCACTCCACAAACCAATTCCCTCACGATTTAAATCTGCTTGAACGGAGACTCCTACCGGGAGTTTCCGCTTTTTTGCTCACTACTACTATGAAAACCACGTTTCATTCGGCGCGAGTCCGAATACTAGCCTTGTTGTTTCTTGTCGGCGCAATTGTCTTTGCGGGTTCCATAACGAAGCGTTTCTCCTCAAATGCTCAGGAACTCAAGTTCGTCACTGACCAGCTTGCACCAAGTGCGGGAGTAATTTCCGGCACGGTTTATGTTGACTACAATATGAACGGTGTTCGAAACACGAACGGGACCGCACCGAATTTAGCTGTCGATAACGGCGTTTCGGGAGTGACGGTAACCGTTTACGCACCGAACGGAGCGTCAAGGAGTACGACATCTGCGACGAATGGTACATATAGCATAGATACTTCGGCGGCCCCCGCATTGCCGAATGGTCCTTATCGAATAGAATTTACGAACCTTCCGACAGGATATTTTCCAAGTGAGGTCGGAGCCAACAACGGCTCGGCGGTTCGTTTTGTCGCTAACGGAACGTCGACAGGCAATGATTTTGGAATAATTAGAAATTGTTATTACTGTCAGGATAATCCCTTGATCGCAACCCCACAGTTCATTAACGGCGATAATATTGGAGCTGGAACATCTTTGGTCGCCTTGAGATACAATGCCACGGGTTCACTACTATCCTTTGGTGATACGACTGAAACAGGAGCAACGTGGGGATTGGCTTGGCGGCGAAAAGATAAAAAGCTGCTCGTCTCTTCGGTTCTTAAAAGACACAGCGGCTTCGGTCCCGGTAAGGACGGTGTTCGCGGTAATGGAGACGACATCAGCACGATATATGTTTACGATTACACAAGTCCAGGGTCGAACGGAGAAGCCACTATCAACTCTCTACAGGGGATTGATCTTGGGCTTTTGGGGATCAATGTTGGAACAAACCCGCGATTCGGCACAACTCCGGCAAACGATCTCGGCACGGCGACACAGCCGAATCACGATTACGAAGTTTTTGGAAACGTGGGCCGACGCGGAATTGGCGGCATTACTCTATCGGAAGATGAAAATACCCTTTACGTCGTTAATTTGAACTCCGCTCAGCGTCAACTGCTATCGTTGAATGTTTCGAATTTAAGTAATGTTACGCTAAACAGTACACACAACATCCCTAATCCAGGTTGTCCCGCAGGTGACTACTACGCACCATGGGCAGTCAGAGTGAATCAAGGAGTTCCCTATGTCGGAGTCGTATGCACGGCGGATGTTTCGCAAAACTACTCAAATTTAAGAGCCTATCTGTTGAGATTAGACGGAGGCAGCTTCACAACAATCGACCTTGATTCCACATCTGCCAATAACTACATTTCGCTTACATACGACAGAACGTTTGGCTATGCCGCTGCTAACGGAGGCGCCGGAAGCGGAAGGGCCGAATGGCGGCCTTGGCTCATTAGTTTTCCGACCAACATTATCACGACATACAATAAGTCATACCCCACACCAATTTTCTCGGATATGGAGTTTAGTGCTGACGGTTCGCTGTCAATTGGTCTAATGGATCGCACAGGACATCAAATCGGATACGGCAACTATGGAGAAACTGGCACGACTCTATACGATTACATTTCGGCGGGCGACGTACTTAAGGTTTGTAATAGTGGTGGGAACTTCATTCCCGAGGGCAGTGCCGGGTGTACTCAGTCAACATCAGGAACCTATGATGCACCTACAAACGCAGGATCAACCCCGCCTGAGTTAGCCGGAACTCCGAATGAATTTTACAATGACTCATCGCTTACGGGTGGTGCGGGAAGTGACGGACACTTGGAGACATTTTTTGGCGGAATCGGAGCAATTCCGGGAGTCAACGAAGCCGTAATGGTGCAAATGAATCCTTTGCCAACCTATCACGCGGGAGGTTTTCGTTGGGTATCTACGACAAATGGCTCGGTGTTTAGAAACTTCACGGTTTATCAAAATCCTAATAGTACAGGTACCGATGAAACGTATGGAAAATCAAACGGATTGGGTGACATAGAGATGCTTTGCGATCCTGCTCCGCTCCAAATCGGCAATCGGCTTTGGATCGATATCGACAACAACGGCGTTCAGGACCCCGATGAGTTGCCAGCGCCGCCGAATGTTCCGGTTCAACTTTGGGCGGATACGGACAACAACGGTACGGTTGACGCACAGGTTGGAGCAGCGACATCCGACGGCAATGGCAACTATATTTTCGGCGGGGCCAACAATACAAATATGCAGCAGTATGTTTGTGGCACAACTCCCGGAACTGCCAATGCCCAGGTAAACGCGAGTTCTGATGATGCCGAGCAACAAACCTCAGACGGAACGGTTGTACTAAACAATAACGATCTGGACTTTTTCGGTGAAAACAACGGTGCTGGAGCTGCTTATTCAAATTTAGGCGTCAGGTTTAACGGCCTAAATATTCCTCAAGGCGCAACGATAACCAGCGCTTCCATTCAATTTACCGCCAATAACAGCGCTTCCGTGTCAGCGGGAAATCCGGCGATCACTATTCAGGGCCAAAACGTGGACAACGCGGCGACCTTCACAACTGCGGTAAACAACATCAGTGGTCGCACCTGGCTTTCAGGGCAAGATGTCATATGGAATCCCGGGGCTTGGACAGAAGATTCGACAACCAACGCCAGCACTCCGTCTTTAACAAATATTGTTCAGACGATCGTAAATCGCGGAGGTTGGGCAAGCGGCAACTCAATGGCATTCAGATTTACCGGAACCTCCACCGCTGCGATATACAGAGAAGCGGAGTCGTGGGATGGTAATTCCACCGCCGCACCCAGACTGCTTGTTGCATATACTACTCCGCTGCTTTGCACTCGAAACGTCCTGCCAAACACAGCATATCAAGTGCGGATCCCGGGTTCAGCATTTGATCTCGGACAGCCATTGGGCGGTTATGCTTACACGAGAGCTGAAATCAATTCTGGACCGAATAGCAACGCACGTGACTCTGACGGAACATTTTCAGGCGGACATGTTGTGAAGAACTTCACAACCGGCGGCGTCGGCGAAAACAACCATACGTATGATTTCGGCTTTCTGCTCGCTCCGACGGCGGCGAACGTCTCGGTCGAGGGACGAGTGCTGCTGAGCGCTGGTAACGGCGTTCGCAATGCAACCATCATCCTGACCGAGGCGGACGGCACACAGCATGTCGCAACAACCGGCAGCTTTGGCTATTACCGCTTTAACGAGATCGAAGCAGGTCAAACTGTTGTGGTGAGCATTCGGTCGAAGCGGTTTACTTTCAACCCGTCTTCGCGAGTAATAACCTTGAGCGATAGTGTCGCCAATCTTGATTTTATTGCAGAGGAATAGGCGAGAATTCCCTTTCACAGGCTTAGAGCGGTCGTGAAATCGACCGCTCTTTTTCGTTTTAAAGTTTGCCCGCGAGCATGAGAATGCCGATGACGATAAACGCGACGGCGACGATCCGCTGCAGCCACTCGGCCGGTACGTATTGACTGAGCACACCGCCGACGAGTACGCCGAGTCCGGTGACGACAATGAGTGCGAGGCTCGCGCCGAGAAAGATCGCAAGCTTTGAGTCAGTGGCCGATGTCATCGTGATCACAGCAAGCTGGGTCTTATCGCCTAGTTCTGCGAGAAATAACGTCAAGAACGCGGTTCCGAATACTTTCCAATCCATTCTTTTAGTCTAGCGAGTCGTTGAGAGTCGCGAAAGTCTTGAGGGTCAGCCAATCACATCATATATTTGATGCCGAACTTCAAAGGACTCACAAGACTCTCTTGACTCACATACCTTTTTGGTTCATCATTCGCTAAAACCACCGATCAAGCTATGTCAAACTCAATTTTTCGCAAGAAGTCTATCGCTCAGATCCAGGCTGACGCAGCAGCGGGATTTGCGGACGGGGAGCAGCTCGTGCCCGGTCAGCCTGCGAGTGAGGGCGTCACCGGCCTGCGACGATCACTTGGCACGTTTGATCTAACGATGCTCGGCATTGCTGCGATCATCGGCGCCGGAATTTTCGCGATGGTCGGTCAGGCCGCGCACAATGGCGGCCCGGGCGTTGTTTTCTTGTTTATTTTTGCGGCGATCGCGTGTGGTTTTGCTGCTCTCTGTTACGCAGAATTTGCGTCAAAGATACCTATTGCCGGTTCGGCCTACACCTACGCATACGCGAGTTTTGGCGAGTTGCTGGCGTGGATCATCGGCTGGGATCTGCTCGTCGAATACGCGATCGGCAACATCGCCGTCGCGATCTCGTGGAGCGACTACTTCACCGGTTTGCTCAAGGCGAACGGCATCAATATTCCGCTTCATTTCACCATGGACTTTCGCACGGCTTACGCCGGTTTTCAATCCGTCAGCGAGGCGATGAGTGGCGGCGCTGCAACTGTTGAGGGTCTGCGTGCGGCGTGCCAAGCAAAGGACGCTGCGGTCAGTTGCGGCGCTCTCGACGCCTTTCACGCGTGGACGACTGCGCCGCAGCTAGCGGGCCTGCCCATTGTCGCGGATCTGCCGGCGCTCGGCATCGTCGTTTTGATCACGGCTTTGGTTTATGTCGGCATACGTGAATCGAAAACTGCATCGAACATAATGGTCGCTATCAAACTCGCGATCATCCTGCTCGTCATCATCCTTGGCGCGTTCTATGTGGACACTGCGAACTGGAGTCCGTTCTTGCCAAACGGTTTTGGCGGCGTGATGACCGGCGTCGCCGCGGTATTTTTTGCGTACATCGGATTTGACGCGCTGTCGACGACCGCCGAGGAGTGCAAAGATCCGTATAAAACTCTGCCGCGGGGAATGATCTATTCCCTGATCATCTGCACGGTGCTGTACGTCATTCTCGCGCTCGTGCTGACCGGAATGGTCTCGTACACAAAACTGAATGTCGGCGATCCACTCGCGTTCGTGTTTGGGCCTGAAGGCGTCAATATTCCCTGGGTGTCGGGAATCATCGCCGTTAGCGCTATCGTCGCGATCGCGACCGTGCTGCTCGTGTTTCAACTCGGCCAACCGCGTCTCTGGATGGCGATGAGCCGCGACGGCCTGCTGCCAAAGATATTCTCGTCGATACATCCGCGGTTCCGTACGCCTTGGTTCTCGACGCTGCTAACGGGTGTGTTGGTCGCGGTTCCGGCTCTGTTCATGAATCTTGGCGAGGTCACCGACCTGTCCGTGATCGGAACGCTTTTCGCATTTACCATCGTGTGCGCCGGCGTGCTTGTTAAAGACAAGGAGTTTACCGGACAGAAGCGTTTTGTGCCGTACATAAATTCACGGTTTGTCGGCCCGGCGTTGTTTATCGTCATTCTCATACTACTAAACTATTTCAATGGCGACGCGCTGCGCCATTTCTTTACCGACTTTACGCCGACTGCCGACGACATCGAGAAGGGAGTGACGACATCGACAGGCGTGTTCTTTGAAAAGCTGCCGTATTTTGCGTTCGTAGTTCTGTCGCTCGTGATGACCGTGCTTTGCTTTGTAAAACGCCTGACGCTGATACCGGTGCTCGGCGTAATGTGCTGCACGTACCTGATGACCGAACTCGGCTGGACAAATTGGTTGCGATTCGCAGTCTGGATGCTGGTGGGTATCGTGGTGTATTTCTTCTACAGCTATTCGCACAGCAATCTTCACAAACGCGGCGCCGATGAGGCGTAAGGGCTCAAAGACGGGGGACGTTTTACATTTCTTTACAAATTAGCCGAACCACCTGGGATAGAATTGCGTCTATAAACTGGAACGTAATTCTATTTCAATTTTAAGGAGTCAATTTATGACAAATTTTCTGATAACGGCGGCACTGATCGTCTTCGGCTTGGCTGCATCCGTTTGTGCTCAGGACAAAGCGACGAACTTTGGCGGTACATGGAACCTGGATGTTGCCAAATCGAAACTCGGTGATCGCAACACTATCGAAGCCCAAACGATGACCGTCACGCAAACTGACACGGATATCAAGGTCGAAACAAAGACAACGCGTAAAGCCCCGCCAGAAGGAGCGCCACCTCCCGGCGGCGGTCGTCCCGGTGGCGGCATGGGCGGTGGAATGATGGGCGGCGGCGATATGGCGACAACTTACGCCCTCGATGGCAAAGAGACAAAGACCGAAGTACAGACTCAAATGGGCGCAATGACGACCGTGACCAAGGCCAAATTAGAGGGCGGCAAATTCATGATCACTCGCACGACGCAGACCCCAATGGGGGACCGCACTAGCACCGAAACATGGTCACTCGGCACGGACGGCAAAACTTTAACGGTCGAATCGACCCGTCCGAACCGCGATGGCGGCACGGACACGACGACCAGAGTTTTTAACAAAGGATAATTTGGATTTAAGTGGTTTAAGGATCGGCGGGCCATCGACGGCCCGCTTTTTTTATTCTGCGAACTGAAGTGTTTCGATGATCTCTTGCATGTACTGTTTGCCGAGTTCGAGGTCCTCGCGGGCGAGCGAGACCGCACCCACCACTGCATGGCCGCCGCCGCCGTATCGTTCGCAGATCTCGGCGATGTTGTGAAGCCGCGGCCGCGGTGACCACGGGTTTGAGCCGACGGAGATCTTTGTGCGAAATTCGCTCCTGGTAAGCGCTACGTTATACGTTGTCTCAGGATAAAAATAATACGGGATAAACTTGTTATAGCCGTCAACGCCAGTGTCGGTCAGATCGAACTGCACGACGCCGCGGTAGTATTTCGCACGCTCCTTTATAAGATCGACCGTGCTCCAGTGACGCTCGAGTATCGGTGCGAGCTTGGCCTGGATCTCGTCGCTCTCGACGATCTCATCAAGAGATCTTTCGGTGAGAAGCTTTATGACCTTTTCGACAAAAGCCGGATCTTTTTCACCTTCGATAACTTGCATGAGTTTAAGCGCGCTTGAGCGAAGCTCGACACACTGAGCTGGCGACTCGTACAGAGCTCCATCGATAATATGCGCCCACTCGATAAGCTCCGCAAGACTATCGTCCTCGAAATCGAACTTCTCCTTCGCAATACGAGCGATAAACTCCGCACATGATTTGCTCGAGGTGTCGAGAAACTTTTTGCCCGATGTATCTGCCAGAAAATGTGCCTCGTCTGCATCTGAGAGAAATGCCGAGTGGTGATGATCGAACCACCACGTCAGTCTCTCATCCGGACAATACTTAAAATCGACGATCGCATTATCATCGCCGTCAAACTGGTCGCGGTCAAAAGCGTTCCCTGCACGATGCATCGTCGGTGTGTAGAAAACATCTGCATCAGGTGCGATTTTGGCACGGTAAAACTTTGTAAAAATTGCCGCCGACGCCGCGCCGTCGAAACAATTGCCGTGATAGAGTATTCTCAGTTTCATATTTAATCCGCGGATCCAGCCTCCGCGACAAAACATTTTAGGCTAGAGGACGGAGTTAGTTTCGTCAAGGCAAACGCAATGAATATCAGACTTGCACATCGGGACGATACGGATGCTTTGATCGAGTTCAATCACGCGATGGCGATGGAGACCGAAGGCAAGGGCCTTGACCGTGACATTCTACGCCCCGGTGTCGAGGCGGTTTTCTCAGATCACAACAAAGGATTTTATGTTGTGGCGGGCGACGACGATGGCATCGTCGGCGGCCTGATGGTGACCTTCGAATGGAGCGATTGGCGCAACGCGTGGTTTTGGTGGATACAGAGCGTGTACATAAAACCCGAGGCTCGCGGACAGCGTCTTTACAGCCGAATGTACGAATTTGTTAAAGAGCGTGCCCGCGACGCGGGGAACGTCTGTGGTTTTAGGCTTTACGTAGAGGCCGATAACATCAATGCTCAGCGAGTTTACGATTCCGTCGGCATGAAGGCATCGCAATACTCGATGTACGAAGAAGAACTATGACGCAGATCTCCGAGGCCGAATTTGCGCGGATCGTCGACGGCATTATCGAGGATCGCGAAAGCATCATCAAACACAATCCTATCGGCAGCGACGAAGAGATCCTGCTTTGGATGCTGCTTAGTTGCCTCGTGACTTATTTGAGTTTGAGCGACGTGGAAACGCCGTGCTTCAACGGCAAGCCTGATGCAGAAACTTATCGTGACGCAATTATATTTGTGTTGGGCGAAAAGGGGAGAAGCGATTTTGATCCGAGCGAATATTTGTCAAAACTAACTCAGTGATCTTTGCGTTCTTTGCGGCTTTGCGTGAAATTTTTACCCCGAGCGCGTAATGAGTGTAAGGTAAACTTAAGTAACTATGATAGTCGAAAAGTTTGTACAAACTGCATTTCAGCAGAACACCCGCGTCGTTTCGTGTGCAGCAACGCGAAAGGCGATCTGCATCGATCCCGGCGAGCCTTCGCAAGCGGTGGTCGATTACATTCGTAACCATGATCTTGATTTGCAGGCGATCGTGCTAACGCACGGCCATCTCGATCACATTGGCGGTACGGGCGCGTTAGCCGCCGAGTTTCCTGCCGCCGAAGTTCTGCTTCACAAAGATGAACTGTATCTCTACGAGGCGCTGCCGCAACAGCCTCTGCTCATGGGTCTGCAGCCGCACGAATTGCGCTCTATGGGTATGGAATACGCGCCGCCGCCTAAACCGACGAGGTTTCTAGAGCATGGCGAGACGCTCGATGTTGGAAAACTGAAATTCAGCGTGAGCCATTGCCCGGGTCACACGCTCGGGCACATTGTACTTGCGTTAACGAGTGAGCGCGCCGTTTTCACCGGCGACTGTCTATTCAGCGGCTCGATCGGCCGCACCGATCTGCCGGGCGGCGACCACGAGCAACTCATCGCGTCAATACGCAAGAACGTTCTGTCGCTTGGCGATGATTTCACCGTGTATTGCGGTCATGGGCCGGAGACGACGGTCGGCCGTGAAAGGCTTAACAACCCGTTTTTAGCTCGCTAACACGCGAAAACGGTAAAACGAGGATTCCTTGTTTCGCGTATTTTCGCGTGTTTCGCGGGCAAAAAGTCCTCACGGTTTTTCGACGATGTCTTTTTCTAGCGGTCCGACCGCAGCGAGAACCTCGCCCTTTTCTTTGGCCGGAACTTTGAATTTATCAAGTGTCGCAATCAGGTGTTTTACGCTCGCGTCCCACTCTTTCTTGTTGATCATCAAGCCGGTGTGAACGGTCTTCATGTCGCGCCCCGTGTATGCGCACGGGCCGCCCGTCGCTTTGCAAAGAAAGTCTACTACGTGCTGACGGACCTTGGTTTTCGAGTCATTACTCAAGCCTACAAAAAACTTACCCAGATTCTTGTCGGTCGCAAGCCGTCCGATAAAATCGTCGGTCACCGCCGCGAGAGCGTCATAACCGCCAAGACGTTTGTAGAGCGATGCCTCCTGAGCGCTGATCGCCATCGAGCTGAATAAGATCACTGCAAACAAAAAGATTGTTTTCTTCATTTTTTTTCCTCCAAAGAGTTGTATTTGTGGTAGCACGATATCTTTCGTGCGCATTCATAGATCGGATGCAAAAATCTGATAAACTGCTTTTGTTCTTACAATTTACTCGAAGGAGGATCAAAAATGCAAAGGTTGTTCGCGGTAGTTTTTGCGTCGTGTTTACTAATTTCTAGTTTGTTTGCACACGGCGATAACAGCCATTTTGAAAACCGACAGGACGTTACGGTCAAAGTCACAAAAGTCAGCGGCAACGTCTACATGCTGCAGGGTCGCGGCGGTAATATCGGTGCCGTCGTCGGACCCGATGGCATTCTCATCGTAGATGACGATTATAAAGCCGTGAGCGAAAAGCTTCGCGATACCCTGAAAGAACTTGGCTTCGCAACGCCGAAGTTCATTTTGAATACGCACTGGCACGGCGACCACACCGAGGGGAATCACTTTTTTGGTAAAGACTCGATCATCGTCGCTCATGCGAACGTGCGAAAGCGGCTAATGGATCCGCCCATGATCTTCGGCCGAAAAATAGACCCGTATCCGGCGTTTGCGTTGCCGGTCGTGACGTATGACACAGTCGCGTCGTTGCACATCAACGGCGAAGACGTGAAACTCGTTCATTATCCGAACGGCCACACAGACGGCGACTCGATAGTATTCTTTCAAAAAGCGAACGTCATCCATCTGGGCGATGATTTCTTTGTCGGGCGATTTCCATTTGTCGATATCGATAGCGGCGGCAGCGTGCAGGGGCTGATAAATAATATCGATTCGCTCATAAAGACGATCCCGGCGGATGCAAAACTGATCCCGGGTCACGGACCGCTTGCGACGCTCGATGATCTCAAAACATATCACCAGCTCATCGTCGAGTCGTCAAAGATCGTGACAGACGCCATGAAAAAGAAAAAATCGCTCGACGAAATAAAGAAAGCCGGCTTGCCCGAAAAATTCAAGGCGGCCGGCTCAGGTTTTATCAAAACCGATTTCTGGATCGAGATCGTTCATCGAAGCTATTCGAAGAAGTAGTGCCTATTTCTGCCTGAGTTGTTTTATCGCTTCTTGCGATGCGGCCAGCTTTGGATCAAGGCTGACCGCTTTTTCGTAGTTCGACAGCGCCGACGGCTTGTCGCCCTTGATAGCGTAGGCATCGCCTAGGCTTTGATAGACGATCGCAGAACGTGGATTTTCGGCCGCGTTTAGTTTGAAAACCTCGAGTGCCTGGTCCGCTTTGTTCGACCCGAGAAGAAAATGCCCGACGCGATTCAAAATAGTTTCGGTATCGATGTACTTGTGCAGAGGGTTTGCCTTAAACGCTTTGTATTCGATGAGGAATTGAGCCACGTTCCCGCTGGCGCGTGCCTTGGTCACGATCTCTTGCACTGACTGGACCGGCTTGTAGTTCAGGATCGCCTCAAGGGCCGGATCGCGGCCGTTTTGGTAGTCGTCGGACGTAAGATCGGCAGCGAGCGACGGTGCGGTCCATTTCCTGGTATCTCGTGGGTCTTTGTCCTGCCACCAGAGCGTTGAGGCCTGGATCCGAAGTTTGCTGTTAGGGAGTATGATCGGGCGTGCATCGCCGAAATGGTTCGGCGAAGCGCCCGTGGGCTCGCCGACAAATATCGCGTTGGTGTATTTTTCGAGGTCGTTTACGGCATTCTGCGCGGCCGAGAATGTCTCGCGACCTATGATCACGAAAAACTTGCCTCGGACGTTAAAGCGCGACCGAATCGCGCCAGTCGTGACTGGCAGATTGAGGTAATTATTGCCGCCGCCATTCGCTCTAAGGTCGATGACCAACCTCTCGGCGGTCGAGCGATCGGCCGTCTCGAACGCCCGCTTGAAAAAGGCCTCGACGGTTTCGCCCTGCGCGTCCTGGACAGCATTGAACTGGATATAGAACGTCTTGCTCGCCGATAACTCTTCAAAGCGGAAGTTGACCGACGTGTCCTTTAAATACGTCGGAACCGTGACGTTTGCGGGCCTCGCGTTCGCCCAATCCGCCGGCGGCCTAAAGAGATCGTCGAGCTTGCCGGTCGGCCGCAGTTGAACCGTTGTTTCGCGACCGTCTTTTTCAATAACGAATTCGGCAACATCGGTCGAAGATGACAGGCGGGTTGCGTGCAAGATCTTTGGCGATGCCAGGTACCACGAAACCGCACTCTTTACACCCATCTCATTATCGCGCCAGATGTAGGGCCGAAGCCGCTCGAGGGCATCGGCGATCGGCGTACTGCCAACCCTCTTCAGTTTTGCGCCCACCAGATTTGCGTGTTCCGGCGCCGCCCGCTGAACGACGATACCATCCTCGTAAACGTAAAAGATGACCGGCAGCATGCCAGAAGCCGCAAGCTGGCCCCAACGAACACCGGTGTGCCCGTCGCCGACCATTGCAACGATGCGCATTATCTCGACGATCACCTGGTGGTCCTCAAGCGTTGAAAGGCGCGAATCGAGGTCCGCGATCGCCCATTGGAATTCGTCACGCGAGGTCGAGTGATATGCATTCTTATGCGTTTTCTCGATCTGAACGGCGAAATACCGAAGGTCCTCACGCCATTTTTCCGGGCTCAACTTTGCGGTTGCCGCCGGAGGGCCGGGGTGCTGCGCGAACACGCCGATGGTCAAAATAAAGAGGCTGGCAAGAGTGCAGAATACGAGTGGTACTTTAATCATTTTCGTAGATTCGATCTGTGATTCAATGATAAAACACCGCTGGAATCGTGATCATGACAAAAAAACTCGATACCGCCCGCCGCTAACACGCGCGATTAGGTGAAGCCCGGTCACGACGTCGTTCCCAAGCTTTAGGGACAGGTGGCAAAGGAGCTCACGTCCTGAACGGGTGGAAATGGCCTGCCGAGTGGATTGAAATAGAGATTCCTCCGCACTGGCCGCGTGTCGGTAACGCTTACTATGAGGTCGGCCGCGGTCGCGGTGCTAAACACAGACGGCCCGCTATTTCCGATGAGAACACAACTGTCAATTGTTCCGCGCACCTCACGGTCGGGCCGGTTGTCGGTAAGCGTGATAATGCATCCCTGTCGTTTGATATGGCCTGTCCCGGCCAACCTGAGACCCGAACCACAAAAAACATACTCGCCGGTGAAAGAGTTGATGAGAATCGTTTGCGGCGGATCGGGGTCGATCAGCATTATGTTGAATGAGTCCGTAACGACCGTCGCCGTTGCCCCCCAGGCACCGGCCTCGACGCCCGTAATCTCACGTGTCGTCGAATATGTCCCGTCCGCGCGAACCTCAGACGGCTGGATCGTCAGCTCCTGGTAAGCTCCGCCTTGCATCGTGATCACTCCTCTAGAAGTTAAGGTCAGCGGCACGGGCGTCCTGATCCCCTCAAGCCCGCTGACCTGTATGGTCAGTGTGGTTTTCTCACCTTTGATCAGATTTGTTTTGGGCGCGGTCAGGTTTACGCCGACGTTTCGGTACGGCCCCGACGTCTGTGTGCGCCCGTCGGTCACGGTGATCCGGTGCGGGCCCGTGATTTCCTGAGGAAACTCAATAATCGATTTTCGCGGCGATTCGGCGATAATGGGCAAGTCGATACCTTCCTCGTATGTCGACGTCTTCTTGAAAACCGTAGGAGTGGTTAATTTCACATCCGTGTTCGAGCTTTTGCCGTCAAACGGACCAGTGATGACCACCGGCCGGCCGGTTTGGCCAAGTGGTGGAATGTCAAATTTCGGCGTGAGCTTCGGGTCGGGTGTAGGCGCCGGAGTCGGATTCGTATTTATGGGGATCTCGGCCCGGCCAAGTTCGGCATCCACCATTTTGGCGATCTCGGGAGCGAGGGCAAAATCCGCCGGGGCAGTCACAAGAAATTCAAGTCGCATCGAATTTCCCTGTCCGCGCAATGTCTGTACAGTTGATGTGTCGCCGCCTGAGAGCGGCACCGTTACGGCTTGGGCCGTCCTTGGCGCTTCGTCAGGCTTGCGCGCTCGTGTGAGCAGGAGCCGAACTACGCGCGATTTGACAGCCGACAGATTCTTTGCCCGCTCGTCACTCGTCGCTCCCTTTGGTTCGACCACCAGCGTGCCCGAGATCATGTCGCCCGTCCTGATGTCGTCGGGCAGTTTTATCGTGACGCGCTCCTGCGGCGTGTCGAAGGTCACGACCTGTAGCCCGTCTTTTTTGGTAGAGCTCGGCTGTGTCTGCGCGCCCGCGGTGGTCGATACTTTTCCGCCCGACAAAAAAGCAAGCAGGCAGAGCACTAATACAAACGGCGTTGCGGCCACGATGACCCTGTAAAAGCGATCTGAGTATTTCATTCTGCGACCCCCTTCTCCGCAGGTGACTGGCGATAGGAGTATTTATTTCCTAATTTGGCGATTTGTCAAGCATCCGTGAAACCGCCGTTGTCGACACGGCGCAGATTTGCCGTACCCTAAACGCGTTAGTGCCTTAACCAGGTCGCATTTATTACCAATGACAAAAAGCGCCTCGATCACAGATCAGGGCGCTTTTTCCGGTAAGCAACCGTACGCTATGTTCTATTGAGTTACGCGACGGTGATTTCTTTTGCTAGGTAAACATTCTGAATCGCATTGAGCAGCTCGACGCCCTCTGCCATTGGTCGCTGGAACGCCTTGCGGCCCGAGATCAGGCCCGTGCCGCCGCCGCGTTTGTTGACGACTGCGGTGCGGACCGCGTCGGCGAGATCGCTGGCGCCTTTCGATTCGCCGCCCGAGTTTATCAACCCGGCTCGTCCCATATAGCAATTTGCGACTTGATAACGCACGAGATCGATCGGGTTGTCGGTCGTAAGCTCGTCGTAGACTTTTTTGTGCGTCTTGCCGTAGCTGCCTGATTTATTAAGCGCCGTATAGCCGCCGTTCCTCTCGGGGAGTTTTTGCTTGATGATGTCCGCCTGGATCGTCACGCCGAGGTGATTTGCCTGCGCGGTCAGATCGGCCGCCGTGTGCATGTCGCCTTCATCAGTCTTGAACGCCGAGTTTCGCAGGTAACACCACAGGATCGTCGCCATGCCAAGCTCGTGCGCGTAAGCGAACGCCTCGGCGACCTCAGTGATCTGACGCGTTGACTGATCGGAACCAAAATAGATCGTCGCTCCGACCGCGACTGCCCCCATCTCACGTGCCTGCTCGATCGTGCCAAACATCACTTGATCGAACTGATTCGGGTACGTCATGAGTTCGTTGTGGTTGATCTTTACGATAAACGGGATCTTGTGCGCGTATTTGCGTGAGACCGACCCCAAAACGCCGTACGTCGACGCTACCCCGTTGCAGCCGCCCTCGATAGCAAGCTTTACGATATTCTCAGGGTCAAAGTACATCGGGTTTGGTGCAAAGCTCGCTCCACCCGAGTGCTCGATCCCCTGATCGACCGGCAAGATCGACACATAACCCGTCCCGCTCAAACGGCCCGTGTTGTAGAGCGCCTGCAGGCTGCGCAAGACATTCGGATTGCGATCGCTCTGCACCCACACGCGATCTACAAAATCTTCACCCGGAAGATGCAGATTCTCCTTCGGGATCGTCTTGCAAACATGATCCAGCAATGTGCCGGCTTCGTCACCCAGCATCTCGCGTAATTTTCCCTCGTTAAAAGACATCAAAATCTCTCCTAAATATAATAAAAACCTGAATTTTGACCAGATTATAGCACAAACTCCGCCGGGTCCGAACGTCGAAGCAATTCCGTTGCAATCACTGTGCGTTTTCTGTAAACTACGCTCAAATATCAGATGAGTGCATCACGCATCCCCCCATTTGGCCGTCGGTTATCGCAACAACGGGCTGGTTCTGTATCTAACGCCAACCCTTCGAGGTTTTTATGAAAACTAAATTATCGAATTTTGCTTTCTCACTTTTGCTGCTTTTTTCGGTCGGCTTGTCGGCACTCGCTCAGGATAAGAACTGGCGTGCCGTCACGCCGCAGGAATTAGCATCAAAAAGTCCCGTCGTCGAGTCGGGCGCGGATGCCGAGGCGATCTTTTGGGAGACCCGAATCGACGACAGCGGCAGTTATGATCTGTCAATAAAGCATTATGTGCGGGTAAAGATCTTTACCGAGCGCGGTCGTGACAAATACAGTAAGTTCGACATTCCGTTCGTAAAAGGAGAGAAGATCAAAGATCTCGCGGCACGGGTCATAAAGGCGGACGGTTCGATCGTCGATATCAAAAAAGAAGATATATTCGAACGCGAGATCATTAGAGCCAATGGCCTGAAAGTCAAAGCAAAATCCTTTGCGATCCCAAACATCGAGCCCGGCGTCATCGTCGAATATCGTTACAAGGAGCAGATATCGGACTCGAGTGCCAGAGGCATGAGGCTTGACTTTCAACGAGATATTCCGGTGCGACGACTTGCATACTATTACAAACCCTACGAGGGCGAACCGGTTTTCAAGACTTACAATTTTAAGGATGTAAAGTTCATCAAGGACAAGGACGGTTACTATCTCGCGTCGCAGAATAACGTACCATCGTTCAAACAAGAGCCATATATGCCGCCCGACGACATGGTGCGGCCGTGGATGCGGCTAGGTCGCGGACGAATTTCGTTCACAGGGATTCTCTTTAAGACCGAACTCGCGAAGTATTTGAAAAAGGACGGCGGCGACATGAAAAAAGCTGCGGCTGAGATCGCGGCGGGTGCGACGACCGATGAAGAAAAAGTTAAGAAGTTCTACGAATACTGCCAATCACAGATCGCAAACACGACCTGGGATCCAACCATTACGGATGAAATGCGCAAAAAGCTCCCGGAAAACAAAGGCCCGAAAGATGTCATGAAGCGAAAAGCCGGCACGGCCTTTGACATCGACACACTCTTTGGCAACCTCGTGAGCGCAAGCGGGATGGACGCGCGCATCGCTTTCATCGGCGACCGAAGCAAGATGTTTACAAACGCAGGGAATATCGATCAGGACTTCTTGCGGCCGGCCGCGATCGGGGTGAAGATCGACGGTCGTTGGAAATTTTATAATCCTGGCATGAAGTTTCTGCCCTTCGGCAAACTCGTCTGGTACGAAGAGGACAGCGCGGCTGAGGTTGTCAGTGAAAAAAATCTCGAGTGGGTGCAAACGCCGTTGTCGGATCACGACTTTTCTGTATCCAAACGCTCCGGTAAATTCAAGCTGCTCGAAGACGGCAGTCTCGAGGGTGACGTTACGGTAGAATTGAACGGCCAACAGGCGATCGACTATCGAATTGAGAATTTCGACGAAACTCCGGCCAAGCTTGAGGAACAGTTGATCGACGACGTCAAGCGACAGATGAGCACGGCGGAGATCACGGCTATTTCGATAGAAAATCTCACCGATGCGAACAAGCCTCTCATTCAAAGTTATAAGGTCAAAGTTCCGAATTACGCACAGAAAACCGGCAAGCGACTGTTCGTGCAGCCAAACTACTTTGACTACGGCTTGCCGGCAGCCTTTTCAAGCGCGACACGTAAATATGACGTTTACTTTCGATATCCATGGTCCGAGAACGACTCGATCGAGATCTCATGGCCCGCCGGCTTTGAACTCGATAACGCCGATGCCCCGGCTTCCGTCGCCGACCCGGCGAGGATCGGTTCGCTCGAAGCAAAAATTCGGGTGGATACAGTAAATCGGCACATGTTCTATAAGCGGAAATTTCATTTCGGCGGCAACGGCAACATCCTGTTCGGTACATCGACTTACACGCCGCTCAAAAATCTGTTCGATGCTTTTCACAAGGCCGACTCGCACGCCATCACGCTGAGGCAAAAATAAGAGGGTAAAATTATGAGATCAAGATCGCCGCTAGGTTTGCTGTCCATCGCCGTTGTTTGTTTGATCGCGGCAGCGCCGATGTTTGCCGACGATCCGCCCGTATGGCTGCGCCAAGCCGCCGCGGTGAATGTGTCAGGTTACGACAAGGATACGCCGGCGGTTACTGTGCTCGACGAAGAACAGGTTGTGCTGGGCAGTGACAGCAAACTTGTAACGACGGAAAATTTTGCCGTTAGACTGTTAACGCGCGAGGGGAGGCGGTTTGCTCTCGCGAGGGCTTTTTATTTTACCAGCTCAGGCAAGGTCAGAGATATAAAGGCATGGATAGTCCGGCCCGACGGGACGACAAAGTACTATGACAAAAAGTTTATCGTTGATCTGATCTCGGACCCTGATGACGTTTATAACGAAGGTCGTATGAAGATCATCGACGCGACCGACGACGTCGATGCGGGTTATGTTTTTGGCTACACGATCGTGTCCGAGCAGACGCCGCTCTTTTACCAGGATGTTTGGGGCTTTCAGGGGCCGATCCCGACCGTCGTCTCGCGTTACGCACTCACGCTGCCGACCGGCTGGAAAGCCACAAGCACGACATTTAATACGAGCGAGCTCAACCCGCGGGTAAATGGCACCACGTACACGTGGGAGATGAACAACCTGCCAAAGGTGCCGGACGAACCGATGAGCCCGTCCATCATTAACATGGCGGCTCGCATCGCGATTAATTATTCGCCCGAGAGCCCGGACAAAACTGTCAATCGCGTTTTTACAAATTGGACCGACGTTTCAAAATGGGCGACCGCGATGCATGACCCTCACAACATCATCGATGACAATATTGCCGCCAAGGCAAGGGAACTGACGGCAAATGCCCAGACCGAGTTCGACAAGATCCGTGCCATCGGTACCTTTGTGCAGAACCTGCAATACATTTCGATCGACATCGGCGTCGGCCACGGCAATGGTTACGCGCCGCGGCCTTCGACGACAGTGCTCGGTCGCGGGTACGGCGACTGTAAGGACAAAGCAAACTTGATGCGGGCACTTCTTCGTGTTTTGAAGATCGAGTCATACCCGATCGCGATCTATTCTGGCGATCCGACATTTGTAAAGGCCGAATGGCCCTCGCCCCGGCAGTTCAACCACTGCATCATCGCGGTCAGGGTGAGCGACGCAACTCAATCTCCCGCGATCATCAAACACGAGACGCTTGGCCGCCTGCTGATCTTTGATGCGACCGACCCCTACACGTCGGTCGGCGACCTGCCCGATCACGAACAAGGCAGTTTTGCGTTGATCATCGCCGGAGGCGACGGCGGGCTTGCCACGATGCCGATACCGCCGCCCGAAAACAACATGCTTGAGCGAAAGATCGAAGCCGCGATCGGTATCAATGGCGAAATGACCGGCACCATCCGCGAACGCGCTCTTGGACAAACATCGGCGATTTTTCGCAGCGAGGTCAGAACTCTTTCCGCGACCGACTTTCAAAAGGCTATCGAAGGGTGGCTCACCCGCGGAGCCACAGGCGCAAAGTTGGTAAGCGTAAAGTCAAAGGATAACGTTGAGAAATCTAGTTTCGATCTTGATATCGATTTTTCAGCTCCGCGTTATGGACAGATCATGCAGGGACGCTTGCTGGTGTTTAAGCCCGTCTTTGTCGGACGCCGCAACGATATTTTTCTCACGGAAAATAAGCGGCTTAGCCCTGTCGAACTCGATTCACACGCCCTTGCTGAAACCGCGACCTTCACGCTCCCGACGGGTTTCGCGGTTGACGAAATGCCTGACGCAGTGAATCTCGACACAGCGTTCGGCAAATACTCGACAAAATATGAGGTCAAGGGCGACAAGCTGCACTTTACTCGCACGCTGACAATAAAACGCTCATCCGTACCTGTCGAAAAGTACGACACGGTCAAGTCATTCTTTGCAAAAATGCGCGATGCCGAACAAGCTCCGGTTGTATTGATAAAGAAATAGCCTCACACGTTATTCACTCAAAAAAGGGCGAGCCCGAAAAGGCTCGCCCAAATTATTTTTCAGTTCGAAAACGATCGTCTATTGCGACAACACGTTGCCGTCCGCGTCGAGGATCGTGATCGGCATGCCGAGTTCTTTTAAGCCCGGTTCGATCACCTTTCGGTCCCCGACAATCACGATCGCCATCTTTGACGGGTCGAGATATTGGCGAGCGACGCGATTTACGTCGTCGAGCGTCACAGAGTTCACTTTGCCGATGTAATCGTTAAAGTACGTGTCGGGCAGCCCGTAAACGACCAAGTTCGCAAGCTGATTGGACATAGCTCCGACGGTTTCAAAGCCGCTCGGAAAACGCCGGATCAGACTCTGCTTGTTGTAATCGAGTTCCTTCTGCGTTACGGGCACGTCACCGCGAATTCCCTTGAGCTCCTTCATCAGTTCCCAAACCGATTCCTTTGTAACGGCGGTTTGCATGTCGCCACCCGCGACGAAAGGTCCCGCCCCGCGTCGAAACTGAAATCCGCTGCCGGCACCGTAGGTATAGCCTTTGTCCTCGCGAAGGTTCATTGAGATACGCGATGTGATCGCACCGCCCAGGATCGAGTTCATAACGACGACCGGAAAGTAATCTGGGTTCGCCCGATCGATGCCAACCTGACCAACAGACACGACCGACTGCGCCGAATTTGGACGATCGACGATGTATATTCCGGTCGAGCCAAGCTGTTGGGCCGCCGGCAACGATTTTGCGGCAACTTCGCCCGCCGTCCAGCTTGAGAATGCTGTTTCGAGTTTTGACTTCATCGTAGCGCGATCGTAGTCGCCGACGACGATCAGCACACCATTGTTCGGCTTGAACGTCGAAGCGTAGTAATTCAAAACGTCTTCACGCGTGATGGCCGTTAGCGTAGCCTCGGTGCTGTTTCGCCCATACGGGTGATTGCCGTAGAGCACCTTGTTATAAACCATGTTTGAGATCGCGTTCGGGTTTGACTTCTGCTGGCGAAGCCCGATCATTTGCCTCGCACGCAAACTCTCGAGTTCATTTGCCGGGAACGTGGGATTCTGTATCACATCCGTGTAGATATCGAGAGCTTTGTCGAGATTTTTTGTAAGCGTCTGCATCGAGACCGTCGTCGCATCCCACGAACCGCCGGCGCCCATGTTCGCACCGATCGATTGCAGCTCGTTCGCGATCTCAACTGCCGAGCGTTTCTTTGTGCCATCGTCGATGAGCGAGGTCGTCATTCCCGCAACGCCTGTCTTGCCATCGGGCTCGTTTACCTGACCGGTTTTTAGCACGAGATTCATCGCAACTATCGGTAGCTCGCGCTGCTCGACCATCCAAACCTCGAGTCCGTTCGAGAGTTTAGTCTTCTCGATCGGTGGCAGTGAAAGCCGCGGGTCAGGGCCGCCTTTCGGTAGTTTCGCGGCCTGCGCATCGATCTTAGCCTGATCTTTCTTCTCCGACTTGACCGAGGTCGGCGCGTTTGCCGCGCGTGTGTTTCCGGCTCCCGCGGCCCGCTGCGGATTGTAGGTCAATACGAGATTGTTGGCGGTGAGGTACGTATTCGCAACACGTGAGACATCGGCCGCGGTCACCTTTGCGTAGCCGTCGAGGTCGGCCTGAAAGTAATTCGGCTTGCCAACGTAACCTGCGTAAGAAGTAAGTTGGCCCGCCTTACCGAGAATCGTCTGAAGACCGAAGATGGTCTGCGACTCGATCGAGTTCTTCGCACGTGCCATCTCAGCATCCGTCGGGGGTTCGCGCCTTATCTTATCGATCTCCGCTATTATCTCTCTTTCAATATCATCGAGTGATTTGCCCGGTCGAGCCGTCGCCTGTATCTGAAACACACCGGCGATCTCGCTCGCATTATTAAACCCGAACACGTTCGATACCATTTCTTTACCGTAAAGTAAATTGCTCTGTAGTCGCGAACCTCGCCCGGACGAAAGAATATTCGAGAGGATATCTAACGCTGCTTGGTCCGCGTGATACTGCCTCACACTGTGCCAAACCATATAGCGCCTTGGAAAGGGCGCAAGCGGATCGTCAACCGATGTGCGAATCGCCGACGCGAGTTTAGGCTGCGCCGGATTTGGCCGCGTAATGTCGGCACCCTTTGGGATAGGGCCAAAATACTTTTCGATCCACTGTTTCGCACTCTTTTCATCAAAGTCGCCCGAGACGACGAGGATCGTGTTATTCGGTGTGTAATACTGGCGAAAAAATGCTTTAACATCGTCCATCGACGCGGCCTGTAGGTCTTCGAGCGAGCCGATCGTCGTCCAATTGTACGGGTGCGGTTTTGGGAACATGATCTCGCCGATCTTCTCGAATGCAGCTCCGTATGCCTGGTTATCGACGCGTTGGCGACGCTCATTCTTTACGACGTCGCGCTGATTATCGAGTTTTTCCTGCGTCATCGCGGGCAGAAGATTTGCGAGACGGTCGGCCTCCATAAACAAGGCAAGTTCGAGGAAGTTCGACGGCATCGTCTCGAAATACCAGGTGCGATCAGGGTTGGTCGTGCCGTTGACATTGCCGCCCGCCTCCTGTAACGGCGTAAAATAGTCCGAGTCGTAATTGCCCGAGCCCTGGAACATCATGTGCTCGAATAGGTGCGCAAAACCCGTGCGACCGGCGACTTCGTTCTTTGAACCGACGTGATACCACGTTCCGACCGTGACGATCGGCGTCGATCGGTCGCTGTGAAGCAAAACGCGAAGACCGTTCTTGAGTCGATACTCTTTTACGTTAATATTCGGCAGCTTTTGCGCCGACTGAGCCAGTCCGCTGGCTGTGGCTAAAAGGATCATGGCCAAGGCGGCCGAAAACAATCTCGTATATCGCATGAAATTAATTACCTCTGGTTTAAGTTGATATGCACAGAACTGGCAAAGCCGCATTTTGTAAAGATCAAAAGCGCCATTAACGGATCTTTCTATTTGAAAACTTTTACGCGCTTCAGCTCGATTGGGTTTCAACCTTTGCGAGCGCTGCGATCTTTTCACGGTCCGAAACGACGACGCCGCCATCCTTTTCGATCGTGATAGCAAACATGTACGGTGAATCTGCCTTGAGTTTAGCGGTAATGGGCACGACCACCTCACCGTCGGATGTCACTCTGAATACGCCTCCATCTATCGGCGTTTCTTTTTTCTGGGTCTTATCAAAGATCCAAAGTTGGTAGCAGTTTGAACCGTCGTTGACCGGCAATCCGCGAAAACGCATATAACCGGTCTGCTTCTCGTCGCTCCAGACAATGTCCCCCGTGATCGACTTGATCTCTTTTACGTTGCCAGCCGCCCAGTTTGCTTTGATAGCGCCTGTCGAGGCCATCAATTCGTTAAGCTTCTGCTGATCGGTCAACACCTTGGGGGCATCCGGTGGCGCTGTAGTCCTGACTTGCTCGACCGGCTGCATACGCGTAAACCAGATGTTCGCGACAAGCGCAACGCACGCCGCGGCGGCGGCAGCCCAACCGAGCCAGCCAAACCAACTCGAACGCTTTTCTCCAAACACATCGCTGCTGTCGTAAATTTTGGCGCTCTGCTCTTCGGGGAGTTCAGAGCCGAACGGCGCGTTTTTTATGATTCGCGCACGCAGATGTTCGGGCAACGGCTCGATCTCGCTCATACCGGCTAAACCGATCGCAGCGGCGGTCAGTTCTAGTGAACGAAATTCTGCGTCGAGGAGTCCGCGATCAAACTCTGCGAGCTGATTTTCGTCCGCTTCGTCGAGTCCGTAAACCGCCTTTTTCGCGAGCAGGTCGAAGAATAATTCTTTTTGTTCTTCGGTCATACAAAAACCTCCTGCGAGATCGGCGTACCACCCAAACCCAAAACTTCTCTGACGTGCAAGAGCCCGCGACGAGCGTGGGTTTTGACCGTGCCCAGCGGCATCCCCGTGGCGTTAGAGATCTCTTGGTGCGACATTCCCTGAACTATCGAAAGCCTCAATACCTGCTGCTGTTCGGGCTTCAGAGCCCGCATCGCCTTTGCTGCTTCTTCAGCCTCAATGCTCATCTGCATTGCCTTGTCGGCACGAGTAAAAGGTTCAAGAAGAACATCGTCCAACGAATCGGCGGAGATCCTACGCGTGGAGTATCGAATCTTATCGATCAGCCGCCGACGTGCGATCATCGCGATGAACGTCGTCTCGGACGATTTTGTCGCGTCGAACCTCTCGGCGTTCTTCCAGATATCCACAAAAATCTCCTGCACCGCATCTTCGGCGTCGTCCGCATTACGAAGCAGCTTACGCGCGATCGACCATACCAGGCCCCCATATTTGTCTAGGCAATCCTGAACGGCCTGGCCGTCGCCATTTGCGATACGATTTAAGATAGCTTCAGTCACTTGAGCTTCGGTATGTCTTTAAAGCTACCTTATTCTGACGGCAATTGGCAATCGCTTCGGTTCGCCACCGTTGGACAGCATTCAAAGCCTCCGAATAGAGATTTCGCCGTTCCCCGTGTTTTAGATTCAGTTCTTGCGGGAAGCTATTACCGAAAGGACGAAGATCACGAATAAGGTGATCGAAGTTGCAGCCGAGAGGAGGCAGAATTGGCAAAAAGCGTTGATCTTCGCGGCCTGAATATAGATCAGCCAAATGCTGACCGCCGCCATTATTGTGCTCTGCACGCCAAAGAGAATGCGGCCGATACTCTTGCCCATCGCCCAGATTACTGCAAATCCAAGCGCGTCCGCGTACGCCATCGCCCCAAACACCGCTATCGGGATACCTGCAAACGTCGCGTAGGCGCTCGTCAGCACCATTTCGCATCCCTCGATAATGCTGCACGGGACGGGCTCGGCGGTGTAATGGTGAATTGTGAGATAGATCGAATCGACAAGCCCGACAACCGCCACGATGGCCGCGATGATCGGCAATTTTTTCGATCGCGCTACGTGCGATTCGATCTCTTGAACGTCGGTCATTTGTTTGAAGTCGCCGTGTTCGCAGCGGCCGGCGCTGCTTGCGTGGAAGTCGTTTTTTGCAGCTCGGCATCGATAAGTGTCTTCAAACCTTCTTTTGTCATTTGCGCAAATGGCACTTCCACGCCGTTTATGTACAACGTCGGCGTCGATGTCACGCCGATCGCCTTGGCGCGTTTCTTATCTTCCTCAACGCGGGCCTTTACAGCTATGCCGAGCATGTCGGCTTCCCACTTGGCCACATCGAGTCCGATCTTGTCGGCGTAACCCTTCCACGTCTGCTTGTAATTAGCATCGGCCGTCCACGCCGCTTGGTTGTTGAAGAGAATGTTCTGCATGTCCCAAAATTTGCCTTGCATACCTGCTGCGTCGGCGGCGACGGCCGCGTCATGCGCTTTGTCGTGCATATCGAGCGGGAAATTGCGGAAGACAAACCTGATACGGCTGCCGTACATCGATTTCACCTCGTTCAACACGGGGTGCTTTAGCGCGCAAGAGCCGCACTGAAAATCGGCAAACTCCTCAAGAACAACCGTTGCCGTCGACGCTCCCGCCTGATTCGGCGGTTGGGCACCGGGCGGCGCGTTGGGCGGGATCGTGTTGACCTTGGGAGCCGTATTTGCGGCCTTCGTGGTATTGCCAGCCTTGTTGGCCGGGGTTGACGAGCACGCACTAAACAAAGAGGCCAGGATGGCCACCGCGACTATCGATATAAGATTCCTTTTAATCTGCATTTCGTTACTCATGTTTTCGCTCTAATTTACAGCATCCATTTGAGGCTATCAAGCCATCACAGGTACACCAAACCTTGACGGACATGCCAATATTGTAAGATGTTGGAGAAGCAAAACCTGTAAGTTATGAATTTAACACGCTCGCTGTTTATTATTCTCGTTTTTTCGTTTGCGGCCGTTGCCCAGTCGCCGTCAAAAATTGTCTCGCAGGCAAACAAAGCTCTCGGTGGCGAGAAGGTTTTAAAGAGCGTCACCTCTTGGCGACAGACAGGCACGATCCGGCGGCAGTCCGACGGCGCGTCGGGAAAGTACTCGGCATTTGCCTCGGCCGGCTCGCTATTCGGTGACGCGTTCGATCTAAACGGTTTTGAGTTTGCCGCCGGGTTTAACGGAAAGTCGGGTTGGATGCGCAACTCGAAAGACGGTCTTCGCACGCTGACCGGAAACGGGGCGCGCGAATTTCAAGCCGAGGCGCTCTATCGCAATAACCGCTGGCTGCGCTTGAAGGACGACAAAGCAAAACTGACATGGGGCGGAACGGCCAACATCGATGCTCGACCGGCGAACGTCGTCATCCTGACGACGGCTCGCGCCATAAAATTAAAGCTGTTCTTTGATGCGAAAAGCGGGCTGCTTGTGCGCGAAGAGCTGCCATCGGCCGGCGGCTTTAAGACCTTTGATTACAGCGATTACCGCCTCGTCAGTGGCATTCAAACACCATTTGCGATCAGAGCGGGCATTGACGGCGAGACGCTCGAGATCAAACTCGACGAAGTAAAGTTTAACGAGGCCGTAGCGCGAACCGTGTTCGACTTCCCGGTTGTTTCAAACGAGCCGCTGCCGGATATTCCCGCCCTACTCGCCGAGATCCGCGCCAATACCGAGAAGCTCGACGCAATCATCGAAAATTATGGTTTCACCGAAACGCGCATCGAGCGCGACACGGACAAGAACGGTGATCTCATCGAGAAAACTTCCGAGACGCGAGCGTTGAGTTTTTACAAAGGTTTTCGGATCTCGCGTCTGATCGAGAAAAACGGCAAGCCGCTCTCGGCCGGGGACCAGGAAAAAGAAGATCGTGACGCGGCGAAGCAAGTTACCGAGATCGAGAAGAAGATCGCAGAAAGAGAAAAGCGTGAACAGATAAGTGTCACAAAATCTAATGCCCAGGACGCCGAGCGCCGCATCACGCTCGCCGACGCCTTAAGAAATTCGCTACTGATAAACCCGCGTCGCGAACGTTTTGGCGGGCGCGAGGTGATCGTATTCGACTACGAACCAAACCCAGCGTCAAAACCAAAGACGCGCACCGAGCAGATCTTCGCGCTTTGCACAGGGGCCGTTTGGGTCGATGCGAACTCTAAGCAGGTCGTCCGCCTCGACGCCGAACTTACAAAAAGCATCGGCAATTTTATCGGCAAGGCAAAACGCGGCGCATCCTTCACGCTCGAAAACGAACTTGTAAATAACGAGATCTGGCTGCCGAGCCGAGCCGATGTGAACTTTCAGATAAAGATACTTTTCGCCGGCTTTACGATCAACAACCTAATAAAATACGGCAATTACAAGCGATTCGAGACCGAGGTCAAGGGCGCGACGGTAGGTGATCAAAAGAAACCGTGAGCGTTATTGCCGACGCAGTCAATCGGGGGGTTAGAAGTTAGACCGGGCAACAGCTCAGACAGACACGCTTGTTCCTCGGTGCTTTAGAAATGAGAAACAATTTGCCTCCTAGGTAAAACTCGAGGTGACCGGCTTTAGCGTCCGCCAGCCTGTCGCCAATTGCGGTGATAACACGCTCCGCTGAAAAATCTTTTCCAAAGGTTAGAGCATCCTTGGCTTTTACGAGTCGTACTCGATTCAGTCGATAACTCTCAGTGCGGCCAAGACGGGAAATTACAAATATCAGTTCCTTATTCTCTCTATCTTTTTTTGCCTCTCCGAGTAATAAATCAAGATAGACTCGATTAAGTTCGCAGGCATTAGCATCAGCTTCAACGGTGTATGGAGGTTCGTCCGGAGTTTCCTGACCAAGCGTCATACTTGAAGCCAAAAAAAACAAAGTAATTAACGTTTTCGTGGTAACCCGCAAAGTCTTTGTTAATTTCATTGTAGTAACCTCACTCAATCACCATCCACAGAACAATTCCCTCGGATCTATTCTTTCATTAGTGCGTTTATTTGCAAAAAATACCCAGTGGGTGTGATGGTAGTTACGACTATTGCCCCCCGGTCCCCCGGGGAATCCAATTCTCGCTAAATTACCTGCTCCTGGGTTTCGAGGGACAGTCGGGATGTTATTCGTATTTGTAGTTCCAACATGAACAGCTTCAATAGTAATACCGTTTGAGTAATGGAAAATAAGACCGGAATTGCCTCCCGTGTAGTAATTTCCTGTGCCTGACCAACCTCCGGGTACCGTCAAAGGCACACTCGGATTAGCTGTTCCGCTGGCATTAGCGTAGGTGTGAAGAATGCCGCCCCGATCGTCAAGGCGTTCCCCCTCGTACATTGCCGGCAAATCATTTCTGGCGCGAGCGCTATGCGGCGAGCCATTCGTTATTCGTGGGCCACCGGCTGGGTTAATATCACCTAAATTATCCATGCCCAACGTAACCCCTCCAAGGATTTCGGAGAATTTAGCGTCGCAATCCTCCTCTGAGAGCCAGCGGTCGGACGAAAAGGCACGGAATGCTGAGGTGTCTCTCAATACGCGACGAAGTTCACCCGAAATTATTGGGTCGTTGATGCCGTTGAGTCTACCCAGCGCTTGTCTTTCAAGGTTTAGTTGATAGTTGGAAACATTCTGTTGACCTATAGGCTCTATCCTCCCGCGTTTGCCTATTTGACCGTTGGTTGGTACATAACCAGCAAAACCATCCGCAGTAGCGCGAAAATGCGCCCGAACCACCTTGCCATTGAATGTAACTAGTTCAGACTGGTTTAAGGGGGCCTCAACAACGGAATCGCCCATCAGAAGCCTTCTTAAAAGTCCACAGTTGACCTCCGCCCCATCCCAACTACAAGAACCGAACCGGCGTGACGGGCCGAAATTGTAACTCCACCAGTCATCAAAGAGGTTGCTCTCGCATTGAGTTGGCGAACCTGATCCTGCGGGTGATCCTGACGGATCGAGCATCGTTCCACCGTAATCCGTTCCGCCGTACTGGTCGCTTCGTGTGCTCGAGAATATCGCATTGCTTGGGTCGCGGTGTTCCCAATTTGGAATGGAAGCATAATGTTGCCTTAAAAGCACTTCGTCGAAAGCGTAGGTGTAAGTAGCCAACCTTATTCCGACACCTGCGACTTCGGAAATAACCTGATCCAAAACAGTGGAACGAATATAAAATTTCAGTCCGCCGCCCTCGCCTGGCTGTCCATTTGTTCTGTGGACGGCAGTCTGTCGCCAGCCTACAGTTTGTCCGTCACCGTCCTTCCAGAACCAAGTGGTCCTGTTGGTGCCGGGGTCTTCGCATTGTGGCGCCATCTCGCTGATACTTGTAACCAGCGAGCCGGCTGCGTCGAAAACATAATCAATTCGTTCGTTGTAATTCAGGAATAGCCGGTTGCTTCGTGTAAGCCGCCCATCGTTGTCGTATGACCAACTCGACTCGCGATTGTTGGCGTATATATGTTGAGTGTCTTCGTGATATGCTCCTTGCCACGCGTCCCGCCTCGTAACATTTCCCCAAACGTCATAGATCCTTATTTATGTCAACCAGATAGAAGGCAGGACTAAGATCACCTTTTTCGAGGGCATCTGGTGAAAGTTCTTGACGCCATTTATATGACCTTAGAATATACCGAGAGTTGTATATTTTGTTTTGCTTAAACAATCTCCTGACATCTAATAACTTCTGATTGATGCGTTTCGAACTTCTTCTGTACAAACCCATTACAACGCCTACTTTAGATTTATCTTTTTTTAGTTCGTCCGCCAACTCAAGAGCACTTCGTTTGTAGTCAGAACTTCCTGTATATTTTACGACGGAGCGACTAATCACCTTAACTTGAATCCTATCCGAAGTGTACTTTTCTTCATATGAAGGAAATTCATCCCCGGAAAAAATTGTCCAAACCTCAGTAGTAACAACTGAGTCTATTTTTGATTTGCAACCTCCGGATCTGAGTATAAGAAGTTTATCTCCTGAGTATCCAATTTTTTTAAAATTGCTAATGATGCTTGGGAAATAAAGTGCGGATTTCACAACCGCTAAGTGTATGGAATCTTTTGTACATAGCCGTAATACTATTTTTGGTTTCGCACTTGCCTCATAATCATCAAATCGCAAATAAATAGGGCCTGTTATTTCTTCCTGCACGTAATCCAGATCAACTATTCCAGCAACGCTCTTAAACAACCGATTATTTTGAGCAAATTCCACAACAGGAAAGACAAACAGTAAAATGACAGTTAATGAAATTTTCGTCGAGAACATAATTATTTACCACCATACTTTCAAAAACAGCGAAATGGGCTGGCTAGATTCGTCGCTGCATTCATCAACCACTCAGTCGGTGAACCCATGCCGCTCCTAATATTCTGTGAAAGCTGACGGTAGTTCTTCGCAGATACCATAGTCACGTGAAGCCCTTTGAAGTCAATACTTGGTGGGGAAATCTCGCCTCGTGTTCTACCAAGTAGTTGACCAGCTTTTACTTGCACATTTCTAGGACCGACCCGTCCGCCGCCTATGGAACTTCCAACCGATGTCAAGTCTTTTAAAATCAAATAGTAGGGTTCTCCATTGACTGATTGTTTGAGTTGTATATCCATTCGATACAATCCGTCTCCTTGAGACCTCACATTCCTCACGATGCCAGCCATAGCCGGAAGAGCTGTGACATTTACATTTTGTCCATTACTTTGAGAATAGACGTGCATGCCGTCATGACCACGACCGGGATCATATCCCGGACGATTCGTCGGCCTTCCATTAGGCAATACATTAGCTATACAGTTTAGATTCATTAACCAACGAATAAACTCCTCGTCAGTTGGTCCCCCATCCGGCCCGGCTCTCGGTCCCGCCATCTGTCGAAGCAAGGCTTCAAGTTCCGCATCATCGTCAAATCGGAGATCTTGCTCCTCCTTAATATTGGCCCCATTAAGTTGACCGATGTTTGTATCACGCGGCGTGCCGGGTTTGCGAAAACCGGGTTTTCCCTGACCGGCCGGAGTTAAGCGCCCGTTGCCAAGGTAGCTGGCATTACTTGGAGCATAGCCAGAATATCCGTCCCCATATGCCTTGAAGTGTGCCCAGGTCTTTTTGCCGTTGTATGTAACTTGAACAGACTGATTTGAAGGAGCGGCCGTCACAGAATCGCCCATGAGGAGCCTCATTAGAAGTCCACAATTGACTTCCGCTCCATCCCAGCTACAAGAACCGCTTCGGCGGGACGGGCCGAATTGGTAACTCCACCAGTCATCAAATAAGTTGCTCTCACATTGCAACGGATTGCTTCCGCCTACATTCGATCCAGAAGGGTCGAGCATTGTGCCGCCGCTTTCAGTCCCTCCATACTGATCGGTGCGCGTGGTTGAGAAATTTGAATTGCTAGGATCGCGATGATCCATACCGGCGACAAACCCGAACTGCTGTCTTGCAACGACTTCATCGAAAGCGTAGGTGTAGTTCATCGACTCCGATCCGTCGGTATAGACCTCGGAAATAACCTGATCGAGAACACTCGAATGTATGCGAAATTTCTTTTCGTCCTCGACAGTCTGTCCATTCGCTCTACGAACTGCGGTAATTCGTCGGGCTGCAGTTTTTCCGTCACCATCAGTCCAGAAAGATGTAGTGCGCGTCGTGCCGGTATCTTCGCATTGGGGTGCAGTGTCGCTGACACTTGTAACCAGTGATCCAGCTGCGTCAAATACGTAATCGATTCGTTCGTTGTAATTCAGAAATAGCCGGTTGCTTCTCGTCAGCCTTCCATCGTTGTCATATGACCAACTCGACTCGCGATTGTTCGAATAGAGATGCTGTGTATTTTCCTGATACGAATAGTGTCGCGAGTCCCGCGTTGTTACATTTCCCCAAACGTCATAAACGAAGTTTTGACGATACGGCCGGTAGTCATCGTTTGGTTCGATACCGCCACGCGCTTCGGCTCCGGTTGTCGCGTTTGTAATTCGCCCGACCTGATCGTATTTGTAACCACGATCCGCAGTCGAGTCGATGTTATTAAAGGGAATATACTTTGAATATCGAATGCGTCCGTCGGCTAGATAAGAATACTCCATGTTAATTGCATGCATATTGTTCCACGGTTCAGTAGTCGCCCAAAACGGAACCGCCCTGACTTTATACTCTGAAACCTGCATGCGATTATTGAATGACTGGCTCATTATCGCTCCACTGCCATAGGAAATGCTTTTTACCGCGCCAAATGCATAATACTGAATGTTGCCCAAAATATAAGGCGGCTGTGGACGATCTATCGTATTTCTGAATGGAATTCCTGTTACCTGCGTAAGTCGTCCTAACTTATCCGTGGCGTAATCGACTCTCTGAGTGAAGGGGTTGGTTATACTTTTTAGTTCACCACCCAGATGATATTGATAAGCGATCGTAAAGGCATTTGTCGGCGAAGAATTCTGTCCGTTGAACTGTTTTGTCTCGGATGTGATACGCGAGAGTGAATCGTAAGCATAGTTGGTCGTTCCGGTCTGATCGGTCATTTGGCTTCTGTTGCCAACGGCATCATAAACGAAACTTGTCGGCGAAATCATCGGTATTGTCGAGCCTGATGGAACTGCGTAGCTAACTTGCTCTAACAAACCTCTCGAATTGTAAGTATCGTTTGTAACCGCACCACGGCCATCCGTAACTGATGCGATGCTGTCATCCGCATTGTAGTTGTAGGTCGTATAAGTCGGATCGTTGTTTGAATCACGCTGCTCAGGTTGATGAGAAGTCTTCAATCGGCCGTGTCCATCATAGGTCATTGTCGATGTTTGATGTTCGTTATTTAAAACGGCTGCACCCTTGAACTGTCTTACCGTAGTAGGTTGATCGAGGCCGTTGAAAAGACTTGTAGAAGAAGTGTAAACGCTTACACTATCCCATTTTAAAGATTCGGTTTTGTGAACACGTCCTAGAATGTCCGTATAAGTTTTTTCTATTCGCCTTGCACTTTGAGTGGGTTCATCATCGCGCGGAGCAAGCTCGCCTTGAACTGTTGTTACAAGCCCGCCTGCGCATCCGCAACCGTCATAAGAGATGAGGATGTCGCTGTCATTGAGCGTCGGCGAATCGACGCCGTCCGTGTTGATCTTGCGAATAACTCTGCCTAGCCAATCATATTTCTGATGTGTCCATAACCAGCCACGAGTAAGGTCGTCACCTGCTGGAGTCCAAGAATTCGGGTCACTGGGATTTGAAACGGAAATTTCTGTCGGCACCGACTGCCGCTTGGTTCGTCCGAAAATATCATACTCAACAATCGAGCCCGCCCAATTCATCGGATTGCCCGTCGCATCAAACGTATGGGGCGATCGCGATCTCAACACTCGGCCGGCACCATCGGACCAAGATTCGCTGAGGACTTCGTCGGCTGCGTCGCCCGTGTTGTTACCATTGGTATCGACAATTGTCGAAAACACTTTTGATTGAATACCGTTTGTCGGGTATTCGTAGCGAGTGTATGCGCCGGTGTTGATGATGAGGTCTTTTTGCAGGCGGCCGATCGAGTCGAATGTCCGTTCGGTGGTCTTGCCCGTCGAGTTTCCAGCCGGTGCCGGACTCGTCGCCCAAACGTTCGCCCCGATGTCGTAGCGATACTTAACCTGAGAAAAGTTTCCGGCCGGATCATACAGCTTTGTCGGGTATGCAAAGGTCGTGGGATTGGCGGTCGTGTTGAAGTTGTCCGTGTAATCGATCTTTGTCGTCCTAACTTGCGTGCCGTCCCAAGGACTGATCCGTGCCACCGGCGCTCCCGCGGTGTTGTATTTGACGCTTTGCGTGACCGCGGCGGTCTGGCCTGTTACGTCGTGGCGCGTCATCGAAGTCATATTGCCGCGACCGTCGATAAACGACGCGCCAAAGTTCGCGGTGTCATGCTGGACAGGCGAGATATTCTGATTCAAAGTCCCATCGTTAAAATTACCTGCGTCGTGTAAGTAGGTCATCTTCGACGCAAGAAGCAAAACTCCGTTTTCGCGGCCGAATGCGCGTGATTCGAGTGGCAGGCCGATGATGCGGCGCGAAGCGTAAGCGGGCGCGAGGTTGTAGTCGGTTTCGCTGCGTTTTAGCACGGTCGTCTG